>CAZSTV010000038.1:2087-13857 GCA_964609665.1 uncultured Acidimicrobiaceae bacterium | reverse complement strand
GAGTGCCCATGCAATCTCACCTGACCTCGCTGCTTTTCAACCCGTCGACCACCAACCTCGGGCGATCTCCAATGACCGCGCCGCTGCAGCCGGTGTCGGGACGGACCGTCGTGTCGCTCGACGGCGAGTGGCACTTCAAGCTGCTGCCGTCGCCCGAGCTGACGGGAGACACGTGGCTTACAGAGGACCCAACCGCGGAGAACGGCTGGCGCATGATCACTGTGCCCGGTTCGTGGACCAGGCAGGACACCGGTGATCTCCCCCACTACACCAACGTGATCATGCCATGGGACGAGCAGCCGCCGAACGTGCCAGAGGACAACCCCACCGGGCTGTACCGCACCACCTTCGAGCGACCGGACGCCGACCGGGTCTCGGTGAACTTCGGCGGCGCGGAGAGCATGCTGGTTCTGTGGTGCAACGGTCAGCTGGTTGGCATGGGAAAGGACTCCCGTCTGGCGTCCACCTTTGACCTCACCGACTACCTTGTCGACGGCACAAACACCCTTGCCGCCATGGTCACAAAGTGGAGCGACGCCACCTGGATCGAGGATCAGGACCACTGGTACCACGGCGGCCTGCACCGGTCGGTCACCCTCACCGCCACCGCCGATGTTCGCATCGATGACGTGGTGGCAGTGGCGGACTTCGACCCGGCAACCAGGCGGGGCGACTTGCAGGTCACGGTCACCGTCGGGTCTCCCGATCGACTCTTCAAAGGCTGGACCACGACGGTCAGCGCAGCCGAACACCGCGAATCTGCGCCGGTCGCCTCCAGTCCTCCGGCCACCGGCGGCGGAGCGGCCGCATCGTCCTACAGCTATCTCGGGCAGGAGTCCCGGTTGCGATTCGCCGATCTGGACGTGGCCCCGTGGTCGGCGGAAACGCCAACGCTGTATCCGGTGACGGTGACGCTGGTGGACCCCGAAGGAAACGACGTTGAGTCCGTGTCGCTCTCGGTTGGCTTCAAGCGGGTGGAGATCCGGGACCGGCGGCTGCTGGTCAACGGAGCGAACGTGATGATTGCCGGGGTCAACCGGCACGACCACCACCACGAGACCGGCAAGACCCTCACCAGGGATGAGATTCGCGACGAGTTGGTGTCGATGAAGCAACACAACATCAACGCCGTGCGGACCGCCCACTACCCGAACGACCCGGCGCTGCTCGACCTCTGCGATGAGATCGGCCTGTACGTGGTCGACGAGGCGAACGTGGAAAGCCATGCCCGCCACGATTCGCTGGTGCGCTCCACGCTTTTCGACCAGGCCATCATCGAGCGGGCGACCAGGATGGTGCTGCGGGACCGATCCCACGCGTGCATCATCGGCTGGTCGCTCGGCAACGAGTCCGGCCAGGGTCCGGCCCACGATGCCGCAGCGGCTTGGATCCGCTTCACCGACCCATCCCACCCGGTCCAGTACGAAGGAGGCCAGCACCGGCTCTGGACCCCCGAAGCTCCGGCCGATGAGCGCGAGATCACGCCCAGCCCGTCCGAGCGGCTGGTGTCAGACGTGGTCTGTCCGATGTACCCAACGGTCGACCAGATCCGCAGCTGGGCCGAATGGGCCGAGCGCACCGGCGGGGACGATCGCCCGCTGATCATGTGTGAGTACAGCCACGCCATGGGCAACTCCAACGGTGGCCTCGCCGACTACTGGGAGGCCTTTTGGTCCCTCCCGGCACTCGGCGGCGGCTTTGTCTGGGACTGGAAGGACCAGGGGCTTTCCGAGACCGCAGACGACGGCACCCCGTGGTTTGCCTACGGCGGCCACTACAAAGACGATCCGAACGATGCCAACTTCTGTATCAACGGCCTCACCGGCCCCGACGGGCTCCCCCACTTCGGCCTGCTGGAGTTGGCGTGGCTTGCCAGACCGGTGACCGTGACCGTTGCGGTCGCTCCCGACACTGCGGCAACGCACGTGGCCGGGACGGCGTTGTCGGCGACCGTGGAAAACCGCTTCGACCATCTGACACTCGACAATTCGCTGCTCACTATCGAGTGGGCCGTGGTGGTCGATGGCACGGTGGTCGAGCGCGGCACGTTAGACCTCTCGCCCATCACAGCTGGCACCACGGCAGACCTCGACGTACCGGTGACCGCAGATCTCGCAGCACTCGGCGGCACCATCGACGATGCCGTCACGCTGGATTTCGCGGTGCGGTTGAACGACGCGACGGCGTGGTCGGAAGCCGGCCACCGCATCGGCCATGACCAGGCAACGCTCGTGACCGCCCCCCAATCGGACACGGCACTGCGAACCACAGACCCGGCCGCTGTCTCAATCACTGAGCGGGTCGGACCTGACCTGCAAACGTTGTCGGCGTCCAGCCGACCCACCGTGTGGCGGGCCCCCACCGACAATGACGGCGTGTCCCAGGGCTGGACCGCTCCCTACGTCGGCGTTCGGCCGCAGTGGCTCAGCTGGGGCCTCGACAAGCTGGCTCACACCGATCCGGTGCGGGTCTTGCAGGCCGCCGACGGCGGCCAACCGACCGACACCATCGTCACGTCAGAACTCGGGCCGGTGCAACACCGCAGTGTTGTCACCACCTTCGAGGACGGCCGGGTACGGACCGATACCGAAGTGGCGCTTCCCGACGAGTGGCACGACGTGCCCCGTGTCGGACTGACCCTTCCCGTGGACCGTCGGTTCGACACCTTGCGCTGGTTCGGCCCCGGCCCTGATGAGACCTACCCCGACCGCCACGCCGCTTCCATGCTGGGCCTGTGGGAACGCTCGGTCGCCGACCAGTACCACCCATTTGTGGTGCCGCAGGAACATGGCTGCCACATCGATGCCCGCTGGTTCGAGCTTGTCGATGACAACGGTCACGGCGTCCGCTTCGTCGGTGAACCGTCGCTGACGTTCTCCGCCCGATTCCACGGCGACGACGCCTTGACCGAGGCAACGACGCTGGCGGAACTCACCGAGCTTGACCACATCGAGGTCCACATCGACGCGGCGATGCGAGGCCTCGGCACCGCGGCCTGCGGCCCAGATACCGATGTCCTGGTCGGCGGCGGCACCCACCGATTGGTCTGGTGGATGATTCCGATCTAGCGGCCGGAGTCGGCTACCGGTGTGGACGGTCCCGAACCCCGAGTAGGGTCCACGGTGCGGTACATCAACTCGGTAAACAGTTTGGCAAGGGAGATAACAGTGGCGAAGAAAACCATGATCGTTGGAGCAATGCTCCTGGTACTGGGCGGCGTGGTGACCGTCCTCTCGGACTCCGGCAGCATCACCTCGCTGATTCCGTCGTTCATCGGCGCAATCCTTGTGGTGCTCGCCCTGGTGGCCCAGGCCAAGCCCGACCTCAACCACCACATGATGCACGGCGTCGCTGTCGTCGCGTTGCTGGCGGTGCTTGGCAGCCTCGGCTCACTGATCGGGCGAGGATCCGGCGGCTGGGCTCTGTTCAGCCAACTGGTAACGGTCGTCGCCTGTGGCGGCCTGCTGTTCTTCGCCGTGCAGTCGTTCCGGGCCGCTCGGCTGGCCCGCGAGGCGCAAGCCTCGGCCTAGCGAGATGATCACCGGCGACGACGCCATCGACGGGGCGCTGGCAAACGATCTGACTATTGACATCACCACCACCGGTCGTCGGACGGGACAGCCGAGACGAATCGAGATCTGGTTTCTGAACGTCGACGGGCGGATCTACATCGCCGGCACCCCGGGGCCTCGGGATTGGTACGCCAATCTGTTGGCTGACAGTCGGTTCATCTTCCACCTGAAGGGGTCGACGACCGCTGACCTGGCTGCCGTCGCCACTCCGGTCCGCGAGCCGGAAGCCCGACGCCAGGTGCTCTCCGCTGCTGCGGCCCAGTGGTACCGGGGTCAGTCCGATATCGAGGATCTGGTCGAGGCCGCGCCGCTCGTCGAAGTTCGCTTCACCTGACCGACACGAGACCGGATTTCGAGTAGGGGTATCGACTGGGGGTCTCGACTAAAGGGTTTCGGCTAGCAGTGGCGTCTACTGGTGCTGGGCCCGCAGCGGGATGGAGATGTCAGCTGAGGTCAACCGGTCCTGGAACCAGCCCCGGTACTCCTGATCGAATCGCTCGATCGTGGGGTGCTCTCGACTGTGGACCCACATGACGCTGTTGGCGATGGACATCTTGCACCAGCGGCCTTTGACAGGCCCGAGCGGCATCCTGGGCATGCTGCCAACCCGGTGGGTGCATTTCGATGACCAGCGGGCCTTGCGCAGCACGTGAATGCCGGAGTCGGTAACGGCCACCACCCGATGGCTCCCGGCCTGCCACAGCGCGAGCGCCAGGTTCACGACACCGGCGACGGCTCCGGCCGCGTACGGCCACCAGATGGGCAGCGGCAGGACAAGGTGGGCGAACACCGACGCCAGCAGCAGACAGCTGACGGCCGACAGGATCGACGGGCGTGGCCCGATCACCCCCGTCCAGGCGTGAAAGATGGTCTCTCCGGGCAATGCCCGTTCCACCGGGTTCGCGGCGGTGGCAATCGGCGCCTGCGGGCGTAGCAGGTCGGGACTCAGGGTTGGGTATGTCAACGGCTCGGCTCCGTAGTGCGGCGGTACTTGCGGCGGTACCCGATCGAGAGAGTCGTAGAGCCGGAACGGAGTGGCGGACACTAGGTGCCTGACAGTGATTGTTCTGCGGGTATTGCATCCGCTCGAATCGGGTTCCGCCGAGATTATCCGAATCGAAGAGGACGGTGGTGAACGCTCACTGCCAGGCACCAGAACTGATGAACGCCTCTTAGTCGCAGACTCGACGTCAAAAGTTCCCGGGGAATCAGAAAAAGTCTGCCGAAATGTTAGATCGAGACCGACAGAAGGGTTTCTGGGCCGAAAATCCCACCACGGTCACCCACCGTGATCGAACCATAACGTTGAGTGAATGTTTCTGGCAGCTTGCGTCCGTTCGGCAACGTCAACCACAGCCGTAGAAGATGCCGAGGCCGCTCCGGGTCATCGACAAATCCGGTCCGATCGTGCAGGAGAGCGTGGTTGTTCACGAATTGCATGTCGCCGGGCTCGAACCGGACCGACAGATGCAGCGTCGGATCATTCACGATTGTGTCGAAGAGATCGAGGGCGGCAACGTGTTCGGGGTCAGGGCAGGGCGCTTCATCAAAGCGCCGAGCCGAGTCGATGTATTGGCGCTGGTACATCGCTGTGAGGCGACCGTCGAACCAGTTCAGCACCGGTATTTCAAACCATGGCCGCTCCCCCGCGGGAACCTCTCCCCGACGATCGGTAGGGACGGGATCGAAGAGTCGGGCCGCCAGAGCTGGGTCCTGTTGCGCCATTGCCCGGTAGGCCGCCTCGACGCTTGCCAGGAGGGACTCTCCGCCCTCTATCGACGGGGCCAGGCACAGCAGCCCAACCGCGTCGCAGGAATCGGTGTGAAAGGTCTGGCGACGGTCGGTCTGGTAGATCCGGGTGGTCGGGAGCGCCGGGTCCGCGCCGACGTTGCGGACATGTCCGAGCAGGTGGCCCGCAGCGTTTTGAGAACGCAGCCCGCCGATGAGGCGCCCAAGTGTCAGGTACACCGCAGCGGTTGTCTGTCGGTCGAGATCCGCAACCGGCAGCCCGGTGAGCACGGTGAACCCGAGCCCGTCGAGCAGGTCATGACGGACCGCGGCCGCCAACGACCGAAGCGACTCCGGCACGGTGCTCAGATCTTCATCGCCCGCGGTACCGAACGGCGTGGCCAGCGCATCGGGGTTGGCAAGATCACAGCGTTCGGCCAGGGCCACCACCTCCGCGATGACCCCGTCGTCCAAGGGTCTGACCCACTGCGACTCATCGAGATCAGGACCACGCCAACAGGACGGACCGACCGGCGGCTCCGAAGGCATCGGGTGCCGTGGCGATAGGTCAGTCGGTGACGACAAATCGGTCGGTGACGATGAGTCAGCCGGTGTTGATAGGTCGGCCGGTGTTAATGAGTCTCTCGGCATAGGTCAGTGTCGTTTGGGTTCGTGGTGCGGGTGTCGTGGCCGGGATCGGGCTAGGGCACGTTCGACTCGGACTCGCACGACGTAGCGGTGTCGACGCCCAGAGCGCCGTCACAGTCATCGTCGCCGTTGTTGCCCTCGATCGTGTCATCACCCAGTTGGCCGTTGATCGTGTCGTTGCCCGCTCGACCGAGCAACGTGTCGTCGCCGTTCCCGCCGAGCAGTACGTCGTCGCCGCTCCCGCCGATGGCCACGTCGATGCCCATACCCGCCCACACCCGGTCGTTGCCGCCCCCGGAACGGATGGTGTCGTCACCGTCACCGCCATAGACCCTGTCATCGTCATCGCCTGACCAGATCTCGTCAGCTCCATCGTCGCCGTAGACGCGGTCAACACCGGCGCCGGTTCGGATGACGTCGTCGCCGTCGCCACCGCAGACGACGTCATCACCGTCACCGGAATTGATGGTGTCGTTGAGCGGCGTGCCGAGGATGATGTCGCGCCCAGGCGTGCCAATGCCGCTCTGGCCGGCGTTCATATCGATCGTGACGACAAGTCCGCCACACAGAGGGACCGGTGCGGCATCGAGACGCCAGACACGAGCATGACCTGCCTTGTCCGCTGCATCATCGTTGCCGGGTGCACCCACGATGATGGTCGAACCATCGTCGCTGATCGCCGCTGTTGTCCCGGACCGGTCACGCTCGTTCTCACCGTTCACGGGAGCGCCGACCGGGTTCCACTCGTTGCCATCGAATGCGTACACCCGAGCCTGACCGGCGTTGGTGCCGCCGTCATCGTTGTGCGACTCGCCGACAACGACCGTGTTGCCATCGCCACTGATCGAACCGGAGGTCCCAATGCTCAGCGCAAGCGGCGCACCGGACCCCAGCCGTCCCCAGTCTGCGCCATCGAATCGATACACCTCGGCGCCCTCAACCAGCACGGTGTTGCCATCCGCGCTCATCGATGACTGCCCCAGGGCTGGGGCGCTCAAGTCGCCGCCGAGTTGGTTCCAGGCGCTGCCGTCGTAGCGATAGACCTGATTTTCAGTCATAACCGTGTCGCCGTCGGCGTCGATCGAGACGGCGTCAAATCGACCGGTACCGGCGATGACGTTGCCAAGCGGGGACCAGTCGGTCCCATCGAATCGGAGGACCATTGTTTGAGAGTCGTCGGGTCCCGGCGTGTTCGGTGCGTAGTTCACCGCTGACGCGGTCACGGTCGTACCGTCACCGCTCAGAGCAACATTGATGGAAACCGGATCGAGATAGGACGGGTCGGCGACGACGATGTCTGTGCCCAGTTGGGCCCAGTCGGTCCCGTCGAATCGGAATACCCTGGCGAAGCCGTCGAACCCTTCCTCACCGTTCAGCACATTCACGGCCAGGGTTGCACCATCATCGCTGAGGGACACGACATTCCCGAGTCGTAGGCCGTGGCTCTCGCCTTCGATGTCGGTGCCAACCTGGGTCCAGTCGGTGCCGTCGAAGCGGTACACGCGAACGTGGCCGGCGTTGTTGCCCTGGTCGTCGTTCCTCTCGGCGGCAACGGCAGCGGTGTTGCCATCGGCGCTGATGGCGACCGACTCACCGGCCCAGTCATCGGGGCCTTCACCGTCGAGGTCAGCGCCGAGCTGTTGCCAGGCACCCGTCGTCTGGCTGGCGACCTGTGCATCGACAGAGGGAGCGGTGACGCTCATGAGCAGCGCAGCGATCAATCCGAGCGCCGCGACTATCCGCGTACTTGTTGTTCCCGTCGCCACCGATCAGTTCCTCTCTGGTGCAGGTTCACGCGGCAGGCCGAGCAGGCGCTCGCCGATGATGTTGCGTTGGATTTCGCTGGTGCCGCCGGCTATGCGCATCCCGGGGGCGTACAGAAAGTCCTCGGTCTCGTCGTCCCACAGCATTGCCCGGGGGCCACGCAGCGCGGCGGAGAGCATGTTCGTTTCCCTGTCGACCTCGGTTCGTAGCAGCTTGGCGGCGGGAGCCATCGCAACGTCTCGCCCCGATCGTTCAAGCAGTGCTCGCAGCGCGTGCCCCTTGGACAGCAGCTGTGTCAGGCCGTCGGCCGCAACCGCGTCGGCCCCGACGCTCGACATGGTGGACGCAACCGAGTCCAGCTTGTACTCCAAGCTGATCACACCGGCAGCCCCGAACGAGCCCCGCTCGTCGCCGAGCACTTCCATCGCCACACGCCACCCCTCGTGCAGCGGTCCGAGCAGCGCATCCGCCGGCATTTGCACGTCGTCGAAGAACACCTCGCAGAATTCTTGGTCGCCGGTCATCTGCCGCAGTGGCCGGACGTCGATTCCCGGCAGGCTCATGTCGAGTAGGAAGAACGAAATGCCCTTGTGTTTCGGCGCGTCGTCATCGGTGCGGGCCAACAGGATGCCGTGCTGGGCGAACTGGCCGTTCGAGCACCACACCTTCTGGCCGTTCAACACGTAGTTGTCGCCATCGGCAACGGCTCTGGTGCCGAGACCGGCCAGATCCGACCCCGCTCCCGGCTCGCTGAAAAGCTGGCACCACAGAATCTCCGCCGTTGACGTCGGTTGGAGAAACCGCCGCTGCTGGTCATCGGTGCCTGATCGGATAATGGCCTCGGCGGCCAGGATGATTCCCTGCAGGTTCACATATGGTGCCACCCGGGCTCGTGCACATTCTTCGTGCCAGACCGCGCTGTGAGCTTTGGTGAGCCCCTGGCCACCGTGCTCGGTTGGCCAGTGCAAGCCGGCGTAACCGGTCTCTGCCAGATGACGCTGCCACGCCATGGCCTCGGCATGAAACTTTGGCGGCAGGATGGCCCCAAAGGCATCGCACGCTATGCCGTTCTTCTTGGCATCGGCCAAGTACGACGCCACTTGGGCCCGGAATTCCTCCAGGTCATTTGCGTGGGTTACGGGCGTATTGCCGTCAGAGGTCGCCATGGGGCGAGCTTAACCGGGGGCGACGGCCCGCTCGAAATGGCCGACCGTTAGCGGTTTGGTGTCCAGCGGAACCTGGTCAGGGTGACAACGGTGCCAAACGCGCCCCAGGCCACGATGACCAACCAGTGGTTCCATGGCATCGGCGTGCCCTCGATCACCGGGTTGAAGCTCTCCTGTAGCGCATGGGATAGATGCCGGACGGGGAACAGGTTGCCGACGGTTTGAATCCAACCGGGGACATCATCGCCCGCGATGAACACATCGCTGACGAAGTAGAGGGGCAACATGATGGCGTTGGTGATCGCCGGTGCGGCGTCCTCGGACGGGATGATGGTGGTGAGAGCGAGGCCGATCATGGCGAACGAGCCGGCCCCGAGCAGCAGCGAAATGATCAGTGCCGGGATGCCCGCACCGTTGAGCGCAACCTCAAAGAAGATCCGTCCGACGACGACGATGATCACCGTCATGACCACCGAGATGGCGATGCCTGCGATCCCCTGGGCGGCGACGAAAATCCACGGGGGAATGGGCGTGCCCCTGACCCGCTTCAGCACACCGCGCTCGCGACGGACCGTCATGGTCATCGCCAGATTGGTAGCGGTGGCCGAGATGATGGCCAGGGCGAGGATCCCCGGCACGAAAAGCGTTGCCACCTTCACACCATTCTCCATGGTGGCGTTCCCAAAGATCGAGGTGAACAGCACCAGGAAAATCAGCGGCAGGACGACGGTGAAGAACGTTGCCGCCGGATTGCGGCGGAAGATGAGCAGGTCAAAGCCGACCTGACGACGAAGTCTGGTGAGTGCGCTCATGATGCCGACTCCCCCGCGGCGCCCGCCGTATCATCGCCGGTTTCATGGCCGGTCTCACCGGTGGCGGTCAAGAGCAGGTACACGTCTTCAAGCGTTGGCCGGGCAACGTTGAGGTCGACCAGGTCCACCCCTTCGTCGATGGCCCATCCGGTCAACTGATGCAGGACCGAGCGGACGTCGTCGGTCTCGATCATCGCCCGGTCACCATCGAGCACCATTCCCAGTGCGCCAGGTGGCGCTCCACCGCCGGACGGCACCCGCCAGGTGATCCTGGTGGATACGCCGACCTGTTCTGCCAGCTCCTTCGCCGTGCCTCTGGCCACGATGAGACCACCAGCGATCACCACGATCCGGTCCGACAGATACTCCGCCTCATCCATGTAGTGGGTGGTGAGGAGCACGGTGGCGCCGAGGTCTCGCAGGGCGTCGATCATCTCCCATGATTCGCGGCGAGCAGACGGGTCAAAGCCGGTGGTGGGTTCGTCCAGGAACACCAGCGACGGGTTGCCGACCAGGGCCAGCGCCAGGTCGAGCCGACGCTTCTGGCCGCCCGAGAGCTTTCTCGTCCGATTGTCTGCGCTGTCGCGGAGCCCAACGATCTCGAGCACCTCGTCGACGGGTCGTGGCTGTGCGTAGTAGCCGGCCTGCATGACCACCGCTTCCCTGGCGGTCAACTCCGGCACCGGCTCCGATTCCTGTAGGACAATTCCGATCTTCTCGCGCCAGCTCAGCGGGGCCGCCGCCGGGTCCTCGCCAAGCACCGACACCTCGCCTGAATCGCGTGGCCGATACCCCTCGAGAATCTCAATGGTCGTGGTCTTGCCTGCGCCGTTCGGGCCGAGGAAGGCCAGGATCTCGCCCTCTTCCACCTCCAGGTCCACGCCCTTCACCGCATGAAAGTCGCCGTAGGACTTGTGCAGATCATGCACCGCTATCGCTGTACCCATGGCCGTCAAGCTACCAAGAGGGACTTGGTGCGGCGCTACCTCAGCGTTCGAAGACCTCGTCATTAAGCTCTGCGAACACCGCAACGGAGCTGTGCAAGCGCGGTAGGTCGAGCTCCCATTCTGTGCCGCTGTCGAGATCGACGACTATCGGTTCCCCCGCGCCACCCGGAACGTCCGGGGCGCTTGAGAACAACCATCGACCGTCATCGGACAGCGATGGAGCTTCGAACGGGCCATTGAAGTTCGGGGCCATCTCCCGGACCGTCTTGCCGGTGCGGATCTCGGTGATCGTCACACTGCCGCCCCAGGCGGTTTGCACCAACCAGCGGTCCGCGACGACCTCCGATTGACTGCTCTGCGGCGAGACGTCCGGAGCGGGATACCGAAGTGGTTCCCAGTCACTACGACTGAACCACCGAGAAACACAGTTAAGTCGTGCATCGCATTCTCGGATCAGCGCCAGCGAATCGCCCGCGGCCAGAAGGTGTCCGGTGGAAACACGGCGGAAGCCGGCTCCGGTCCGCTCATACACACCGCCCGCCTCGTCAAAGAGCAGGTCCGCGTCACCGCTCCATCCGAAGAGAAAGGCGGCGAACCCCACATCCAGCTCCTCGGTCTGCTCCCCCCTGACGTTGAACCCTCGAATGGTCAGGTCGTCATCTTCGGGACCGGAGAACGAGGCCCAGATCGTGTCGTCGCGAATTCTTGCAAAGTTGACCCAGACGTCGGAAGACCCGATCCGCACCGGCTCCACGCCCCTGTCCGGGTCGACCGCTGCGACAAGATCGACAACCGCCAGGCTTCCGTTCTGACCGGCCAGCACCACGCTGTTGCCGATCATCCCGAGAGGTGCACCGTCGGCATCGGTCTCGATGACCTCCCCCGTGTCGAGATGTAGCAGTGACACCGGGTTGCCATAGTCATAGCCGCCAACCACCAGCCACAACCCGGTCTCCTCCCCGACGACCGGTCCTGCCACATCCTCGGTGGTCGCATCCTCGGTCACATCGCCATCGGTCGCATCGTCGGTGGTCGTCCGATCGCCATCGGCGGTATCTCGATCTTCCTGCTCCGCAGTATCTTCCTGCTCCGCAGTATCTTCCTGCTCCGCAGTATCTTCCTGCTCCGCAGTA
>CAZSTV010000038.1:0-1987 GCA_964609665.1 uncultured Acidimicrobiaceae bacterium | reverse complement strand
TCTGCGGCTGCCTCGTCTTCATCTTCCGCGGCATCGCCGTCTTCGCCATGGTCTGTGCCATCCTCGCCAGTTGTATCTTCGGTGTCCTGGCGTTGACTCTGCGCCGAGCCGACATCGCCCTCGTTCGCGCCGTCCGAGCCCGGGCGGGCGACGAGCACCCAGGCCAAGCCAATCAGCACGACGGCCCCGGCCACAAGCGCTCGGCTCCCCACCCCGGAACGAACCTCCGAGCTGGAGTGCACCGTGGCAGACCCGCCATCAACACCGAGCAGCAGCGGCCCATCATCTGTCGAATCCGAATCGGCGTCCGAGTCAGCGCCACGCCCGGTCGACGGCTTCTGATCTTCGGCGAGGGGAACGGTCAGCGGTGCTGCATCGGCAACGGCGATTCCACAGCGTGAACAGAACCGATCGGCGACACCCGTTTCATGACCACAGGAGCAGAGGCTCACGCCCAAACTATAGGTGACCGCGCCAATGGGGCCCGGTCACACGACCGGGCTGCCACGGCCAGCAGAAATGCGAGGAAAGGGCCAACGTCGCGCTGCTAGTTTTTGAGCCATGGCTGTAGAGATTCGTACCATCGTTGAGGAAGAACTGCAGCAGTACGTTGGCGCGGTCAATCGCGGGTTCGGCGGCGACATGATCACCGGCGAGCTAGAGCGCGTCCGTGACGTGATCGGGCTCAACCGGACCCACGCCGCATTCGATGGTGATCGAATTGTCGGCACCATCGCCGCCTACTCGTTCGACATGGCGGTGCCGGGTGCCGTCGACGTGAAGACCGCGGGGCTGACCAGAGTTACCGTCGCCGCAACGCACCGGCGTCAGGGCATTCTCAACGCCATGATGGCGGCCCACATTGGCGATGCAGTTGACAACGACGAGCCACTCTCAATTCTGTGGGCCAGCGAGGTCCCGATCTACGGTCGCTACGGCTACGGCCCGAGCACCGAGATGCTCAGCCTCGCCTTTGACTCACGGCTGGCCAAGATCAGTCGACCCGACGCCCCCGACTCGCTCGATGCCATCACGCTGGATGAAGCAAAGGCGGTTGTCCCGGCCCTTCGGGAAAAGGTCAGGGTCGGGCGGCCCGGCGCGTTCTCTCGCTCCGAATCCTGGTGGGCCAGCCGCAACTTTGCCGACCACGAGGACTGGCGGGAGGGAGCCTCGTCTCTCCGCCATGTCCTCGCCACCCGAGACGGCGAGCCGGTCGGTTACGCCACCTACCGGCACAAGAAGCACTGGACCGACCTGGACCTGCCGGAAGGTGAGATCCTCGTGCTCGAAACCGGCGCGGTGGACCTCCGGGCCCAACACACCCTCTGGTGGTACCTGGCCAATATCGATCTGTTCCCGAAGGTCCGGATCTGGAACGAAGCCTCCGACTGCGTGCTGCCGTGGCTGGCCGAGAACTCCCGTGCAATCTCCCGACAGCTCACCGATGGGATTCACCTGAAGCTCATCGATGTCGTCGCCGCCCTCGAGGCCAGGCGCTATGTAACCCCGCGCGAGCTGGTGTTCGCCCTCACTGACTGCCCCGAGCCGGCCCAGGCCGGCTCCTACCGGCTGTCGGTCTCAGAGGATGGCACGGGACGCTGCACCAGAACCGACGATGGCGCAGCGGTGGAGATCAGTGCCTTCGCCCTGGGATCGCTCTATCTCGGTTCGATCAGGCCGGAGCCGCTGGCCGCGTCCGGCCATATCACCGCCCCTCGGTTGGAGCCCGGCGCAGGTGACCCGGACCCGCTGCTGCAACTCCGAGAGCTCTTTGGGTGGCCGGTCGCAGCAAACTGCGACGAAGGGTTCTAAGACCGGCTGATAGCGGTGCGTTTCCCGACAATTCGACCGTTCCCAGACCAATGAGGTCCGCCCGGGCCGCTGATGGCATTATTGAGGGGTTACTAGACGTCAACCAGGGAAAACCGCACCATGCCAGTCCAGCCACTCAACCTTGACGATTTCGGTGGCGAGCTGAACCAGCTCG
>CAZSTV010000037.1:27179-33818 GCA_964609665.1 uncultured Acidimicrobiaceae bacterium | reverse complement strand
GTGCTCCACCAATCGGGTGACACCCACGGGCTTCACACCGACGACTATCCGCTCGCGTTGGTGATGTTCATCGAGAGTCCGAGCTGCGCCGAGGGTTGTGGCCACCTTGAGTTCTTCAACGCATGTAAGGCGGGGGAGTCCTCGCTCAAGTCGCATGCCCCCGGTGATGCGTATCTGCTGCGATCGGACCTCTTCCCCCACCGGGTGCAGCCCATTCACGATGGTTGCGTCAGAACCGTGCTGAATTTCGCTTACGGAGCGACAACTCTGTCGGTGACCGAGTCACCGTCGGCGTCCATCCTGTACTCATAGCTCATAGGTGCACCGCCTGGCGCTGGCTGCACCACGCGCCCGATGAGTTACTACAGCGGGTTGCCCTCGGGGTCCACGTAGTCCAGGCGAAGATGGCCGCCGGCGTCGAGGTCGGCGTAGTCGTCATCGCTGAGTCCAACGATGTCTTTGAAGACGTGTTCGTTGTCGCCGCCGAGCACCGGGATTGGCCCCCAGGCCAGGTCGGGCCCATCCCAACGCCAGAGATGGCCGGGGTAGAGATGGGTGCCGAGGCTGTCGTTGCCGTTCTCCATGAACAGCCCACGGGCCTGTAGGTGCTCATCAGCGAGTGCCTCCAGCTCATGGAGGACCGGTGCAGCGGCGATGCCGGCCTGCTGGCAGGTCGAGAAGACCTCGGCGGGGGTTCGCTGCTCGGTCCATGCCGAGAGCAGCACGTCCAGCTCGTCGTGGTTGGCGTGGCGGTCAGCAGCCGACGAGAAGCGAGGATCGGTCGCCCAGTCGTCGTTGCCGGTGGCTGCTGCGAGGGCCTGCCACTGGGCGTCGTCGGCTACGGAGATGACCGCCCAGGCATCATCGCCGACGCACCGATAGCAACCCTGCGGAGCGTTGTGGTGATGGCGGTTGCCGAGGGGTCGGTGTTCCCGGCCGGTTCGCTCGGCATCGACGAGAAGCTCTCCGATGTGGTTCAGCATGTTCTCCGACTGGGACAGCTCGATGAGTTCACCAACACCGGTGCGCTCCCGTCGCCGCAGGGCCATCAGCGCCGCGAAGGCGCCCGCAGACCCCGATGCGGCGTCCATGTGGAACACTGTTTCACTCTCGCTGGTGTCAACGTCCTCGTAGCCGCGAACGGCGGTCAGGCCGCACAGTCCTTCGAAGTTCACGCCGAAGCCAAGGTAGTTGCGGTACGGGCCGTCGAGCCCGACAGACGGCATCCTGACCAGAATGAGCGACGGGTTGCGTTCCCGTAGGGTCTCCCATCCGATGCCAAGTTTGTCGAGTAGGTCAACCGAGTTGTTCTCGATCATGACGTCGCACTGTTCGGCCAGGCGGAGGAACGCCTCGCGGCCGCTGTCGTGACGCAGGTCGAGGGTGACGCTCTTCTTGTTTCTGGCGTGGGCGTTGAACAACGCCACCCGATTCCACGGCCGGTCGCCGGGGTCTGCGTCGGGGTAGCCGCCAAAGATGCCGCCCATCTCTTCGACCATTTCCTTCGTTGGGCGGGGGAGTACGCCGCGGGTAGCGGAGGGGAACACCGCAGGGTTGTCCACCCGGATGATTTCGGCGCCAAGGTCTCCGAGCATGCACGTGGCGTACGGGCCGGCCCACACAACGGTCATGTCCAGCACCCGGACCCCATGGAGCGGTAGCTCGGTCGCAGCTCCGTCGTCGGCCGTGGTGGCCGGCTCCGACACCTCGCCGCTAGGCGTTGCGGCCAGCTCCGCCGTCACCTCTTCGGTGTGTTGGCCGAGGGTGGGCGCTGGCCGTCGAAGTTGCCAGCCGTCACCCATCCGGATGGGCGCTCCGGGCTGGCGCACCGAACCGACAACCGGATGGTCGACGGGGGTGAAGAAGCCGCGGTCCTCAAAGTGAGGGTCGCTCAGGAGGGCGATGGGGCGGTTGATGGCGGGCACCGGCCAGTTGCCCTCCTGGGCCTGCATCATGGCCTCCTGGCGGGTGGCGGTAAGCGACCAACCCAGAATGTGAGCGTCTGCCAGTTCCGGCACCGCTTCATCGAAGATGAAGCCGGGGTCGTCGAACAGCGCCGAGAGTTCCGGGTTGTCGACAACGGCGAGCATCCGGGGAATCCAGTTCATCAGCGTCGAGATCTGGATGTGCCCGTCAAGGGTTGGGCGCGCTCCGGAAGGGAAGGGCGAGAGTTGATAGCCGCCGCTGCGGTCCACGTTGGCGTTGCGGTAGGCGGCGTACAGCAGGTACGTCATTCGCCGGTCGATCGACCCGATTTGGGTGTCGATGTTCGACAGGTCGATGTGGACGCCGTCCTTTCGGCGCTCAGCAACGGCCAGCGCGGCGAGTGCGGCCACCGCCGCCACCGACCCGGCCTGGTACTGACCGAGTGCGCCGCCCATCTTCAGCGGTTCACGATCGGGCGAGCCGGTTGCGGACATCGGGCCGCCGTAGGCGTAGTGCACTATCTCCTCACCGGCGAGGCCAGCGTGTGGTCCCGTCAGCCCAAACGACGTGACGGACAGGACAACGAGTCCTGGGTGGTTGGCCCGAAGCTCCGCGGGGTCCGGGATCGGCGATGACTGAATGACCAGATCGGCCCGGGCGATCAGATCGGTGACGACCTGATCCGCAGCGTCAGCAACGATGGACCGCTTGTTCGTGTTGAGATGGAGGAACAACGCGCTCTGTTCCGGGCCGACGAGGCCGTCCGGGAACGGCCCGACGTGTCGGGACCGGTCGCCGTCTGCGGGTTCCACCTTGACCACGTCTGCGCCGTAGTCGGCGAGGAGTTTGCCCGCGTACGGACCGGCAATCCCCTCCGACACTTCGACGACCCGCAGGCCGCCAAGCGGACCGCCACCCTCGGTCAAATGCCGAGCTCCTCAAGGATGGGGACCAGATGGCGGCGGAGAAGTTTGCCGGTGGAGGTGCGAGGCAGATCATCGGCAATGTGGAACGCGTCGGGACGTTTGAACGCCGCCAGGTGTTCCTTGGCATGATCGCCGATGGCATCGACCGAGCCGCCGGGGCGAAGCACAACGGCAGCCACCACACGCTCACCCCAGGTCTCGTCGCTGAGGCCGACGACGGCCGCGTCGATCACATCCTCGTGCTCATACAGCACGGCCTCGACTTCCTCGGGTGCCACGTTTTCGCCACCGCGGATGATCATGTCGCCGGAGCGTCCGCTGAGGAACAGGTAGTTGTCATCATCCAGGAAGCCGAGGTCGCCGGTGTGCACCCACCCTTCCTCGTCGATCGTGACCCGGGTCTTTTCCTCTGCACCCCAGTAGCCATCCATCGCCCGGTAGGTCCGGAGCTGCACCTCGCCCGCCTCACCCGGCTCCAAGACTGCGCCGAGCGGGTCGACAATGCGAACCTCGACGTCGTCCAGGACCTGACCGACCGAGCTGAGCCGGGCCAGCTTCTGGTCGCTGTCGAGGACGTGGTCGTCCGGACCGAGCACCGCGACCGTCGAGGTGGTCTCGGTCTGGCCGTAGGCCCCGGAGAATCCCACAGAGTCAGGGAAGCGTTCGATCGCCCGCTTGATGACCGCCGGAGGCATGGGGGCCGCGCCGTAGGTCAGTGCTTCCAGGCTGGAAAGGTCAGCGCCGTCGAGCTTGTCCGACTCCAGCACCTTGGCCAGCATGGTCGGGACCAGGAAGGCATGGGTCACGTCGTGGGTGCCGATCAGCTCCAACCAGCGGTCCGGTTCGAACTGGGACATGATGACCGTGATGCGCCCCGAGTAGAGGGCGTTCAGCATCGAGGTAAGCCCGGCGATGTGATACAGCGGGGCGGCCAGGATCATCCGGCCAAGATCGGAGCCGTCGGCAGCGTCATTGGCGGCCATGATGTAGCCGGTCAGTGCGCCGTGGGTCAGCTTCACTCCCTTGGGGAGAGACGTGGTGCCGGAGGTGTACAGCAGCGCTGCGAGGTCTTCATCCTCAACGTCGTTGACCAGCGGAAACTCTTCGGCGGCGTCGCGCTTGGCGGCGTAGTCATCATCGAGGTAGATGATGTTCTCCAGCGACTCAGGGCGACAGCTTTCGATCAGGTCCCGGTAGCGCGTTTCAGCGAACAGCAGCTTGGCTCCGGAGTCGGCGAGTAGGTGCGAGACCTCCTCATCCGCGGCCCGGTAGTTCATTGGCACGAGGGTTGCTCCCACGGCAGAGCAGGCGAACAGTGCCTCAAGCATCGCCGCCGAGTTGGTCGCGAACAGCCCGACTCGGTCTCCGGCGCCAACGCCGAGTTCCATCAACAGACCGCAGGTCTGTGACACAGCAGCGCGAAGCTCCTCGTAGGTGATCGCACGATCCTCACCGTCGGTAGTAGTGTCGATCGCAACGATGGAATCGGGAGCGATCATCGACGGCAGATCTAACAGGCTGGCCAGATTCACGGATTCCCCCTCCGCGTGCAGCGCCGCTTCTCGGGCCGCCTCGCGAGAACTAGTTGTGAGTATTCCCGCTGAAAGAGTGCCACCTTCCGACCATCGTTCGCAAAGAGCGATTGCTCCGCCCTGTAAACCTGCGATGTCCAGAAGGTGAAATCACCTGTAGATCTGGCGTCCACTGCCGATGAGGAATATGGTGCCAACTATTAGCGGTCGAACAACGTTTGTTCTCGATACATCGGTTCTCCTGAGTGCGCCAACGTCGTTGGACGCCTTCGGAAACAACGACGTTGTGCTCCCAATCGTGGTGCTCACCGAGCTGGAGGCCAAGCGCCACCACCCGGAACTGGGCTGGGCTGCCCGCACGGCGCTGCGCAGACTGGAACAGGTTCGTGAGGAACACGGTGGACTGACCGAGCCGTTTCCCATCAACAACGGTGGCGGCACCGTACGAGTCGAGTTGAATCACGGGTCCGACCATTTGGTGCCGGAAAGCATGCGGGGCGAGCCGGGCAACGATCACCGGATCCTCATGGTCGCTCTGAACTTGCAAGCCGAGGATGCCAACGTCGTGTTGGTCACCCAGGATCTGCCGCTCCGACTCCGGGCCGGAGTCGTCGGACTGGCCGCCGAGGAGTTCCTCCACCAGGTCGATGCCGATCTTGAGTGGCGGGGTATCGCCGAGTTGTCGGTCACCGCCGAGAGCGTCGACCGGCTCTACGAGCAGACCGTCGCCGATGTCGACGAGGCAGCCGAGCTGCCAACCCACACCGGTCTGATCCTTGAGGGCAGCGGCCAATCGGCGCTCGCCCGGGTACAGGCCGACGGCAAAGTCCGCCTCGTTCCCGATCGCTCGATGTTCGGCGTTCGTGGCCGCAACGCGGAACAACGAATCGCCCTCGACTTACTCGCCGATGAGTCAATCGGCATTGTCAGCGTCGGCGGTCCTGCCGGAACCGGCAAGTCGGTGCTCGCGCTAGCCGCCGGGCTGGAAGCGGTGCTCGAACGCAACACCCATCGAAAGGTCATGATCTTTCGTCCGCTGTACTCGGTCGGTGGTCAGGACCTGGGCTTTCTACCCGGGACCGAAGACGAGAAGATGCGTCCGTGGACCGACGCCGTCGGCGATGCGCTCGAAGCGATCACCAACGACAACGCTAGGGAAGAAATCGAGCGGCTTGGGCTCATCGAAGTGTTGCCGCTGACCTACATCCGTGGTCGCACCCTGACCGATGTGTTCGTCATCATCGACGAGGCTCAGAATCTGGAACGAAGCGTCTTGTTGACTGCGCTGAGCAGGCTCGGCACCGGCAGCCGGGTGATCCTCACCCATGACGTTGCCCAGCGAGACAACCTTCGGGTCGGTCGACGAGACGGCATCGCGTCGGTTATTGCCAGCCTGCGGGGCCACGAGCTGTTCGCCCATGTCACGTTGAATCGCAGTGAACGCAGCGCCATCGCCGCGCTGGTCTCCGAAGCGCTCGACGTCGAATAGGCGCGTTAGCCGCCGGGGAGTTCCGCCACCTGTCGTGACAGGCGGCGTTCCAGCTCCAGACCAGCATCGAGTGGATGGTCCATGGCGCTCTTGACCGCACGCTTCACTGCTCGCACAGCGTTCGGATCCATTGCTGCGAACCGCTCTGCCATCTCCTGAGCCCGGAGATCGGGTGATTCGACGAGCTCTGAGATCAGCCGGCGACGGAGCGCCTCCTCGCCATCCATGGTCTCGGCCAGGGCGACGATGGGAACCGCCTGATGGGCACCGACGGTCTTGGTCAGCGACTGTGTGCCCCCGGCAGCGGGCAACATGCCGAGCTTGGTTTCCGGGAGTCCCAGAGTGCTGGTGGGGCCTGCGATGCGAATGTCGCAGAGCAGCGCCATCTCAAGGCCGCTGCCCACCGCCACCCCGGTCAGGCTTGCGATGGTCGGCACTGGCATCTCCCAGAGCAACGCCCAGGGGTCACGGTCCCAGCGGATGCGACGGGCTTCGTGGATCGACGGTGCCGTGCCGAATTCCGACAGGTCGGCCCCGGCGCTGAAGTGCTTGCCTGCTGAGCGCAGAATCATCGCCCGAGTGTCGGGAACGTCTCTTACCGCTGCCAGCGCTTCAATCAGCCCGTCGCGCATTTCCAGGTTGAAGATGTTCAGCGGCGGGGCATCGAGGCTGACGATGGCCGTGGTGCCATCGAAGTCGAGGTTGACCGGACCCATCAACGCGCTCCGTCCAGGTCGTGCATGCCAGCGACCTGATCGGCGACAAG
>CAZSTV010000037.1:22328-27079 GCA_964609665.1 uncultured Acidimicrobiaceae bacterium | reverse complement strand
GCCTGTGATCCCGGTGTGCCGAGGAGGTGTAGCGCTACGCCGTAGGCCGAGAGACCTGCCAACAGGTCTGGATAGGCGATCGGTGATGGTACGGGCGTGGTAGCCCCGGCTGGCAAGGCAAGACCACTGATGGCGTGGATGGCAGGACCGTAGCCAAGCCAGTCCTGTTCCGCCGATCCCGCAGGGAACGCCCTGATGGATAACGAGGCGATCCCGGGGGCGAGAGCCGCCAGTTGCTGGGGTCCGTAACCGAGGTTTCCCATAACCCGACGAGAGAACGACTCGACGATGAGATCGGCGTCGGAGATCAGCCGTTCAAAGCGCTGACGGCCGTCACCGTCCCGAAGATCGATATCGACCACGTCCTTGGCGCCGTTCAGGTACTGGTACAGGCCAACTCGATCCCGAAACCCGTCCGGGCGACACTCCGGGTCGATCTTGATGACCGTTGCGCCGGCATCTGCCAGCAGGCGGGTTGCCAACGGACCGGCCCAGTGGGTGCTGAGGTCGACGATGGTCTTGCCTGCCGCCCATTCCGGCCTGGCCTCGGCACGTCCCTCGCTGCGCAGCATCGTCTCCGCCGTGGTAGCCGACGGACCGGGGCGCCGGTACGGGCAGACCGGGAGTCGCAGTTCCTGGGCAGCGGCTGCCACCGCCTCCGGTCCACGATGGCCTGTGGCATCGATGACGTTGTCCAGTAGCGCCCGGTCTTCGGCCAGAACCTCTGCGTGGACGTGGCCGTCACCGACCGGCGTTGGCGTGGTAGGGGCAGGCCAGTCAGGCTCCAGTGTCAGCGGCGCATGGAGCATGTCCGTCACCGATTCAGCGCCGTGATCGCCCTGATCGACGTGACCGGCCTGGCGCCACAGCCGTTCCGCCAGCGCCAGAACACCGGAAGGCAACCGAGCCTCCCTGACGGAGCCGGTGACCGTCACGTCGCTCATCGGCCGCCAAAATCTGGTGGCCGTTTGTCGAAGAACGCCTGCAGCCCCTCCGCCCGGTCCTCGGTCGCTGCAAGTTGATGGTTCAGGTCACCTTCAAGTCGCAGACCGTCTCGTAGCGGCATCTCTGCCCCGCGGTGGACCGCCTCCTTGGTGAATTCAAGTGCCAGCGGACCGCGTGCCAGCAGTATCTCGCTGAGCTGGGCGGTTTCGGAGACGAGGTCGTCAGCCACGGAGAACAGCAGCCCGAGTTCCTTCGCTGTGGCAGCGTCAAAGGGGGTGCCGAGCAGCGCCAGCGCGGTGGCGGCACCGGGGCCTATGCATCGGGGTAGGCGTTGGGTGCCACCCCAGGCCGGCACCCGTCCTTCGGTGATCTGATCGAGCGCGAACTGCGCACCGGTGGTTGCCACCCGAATATCGGCCGCCAGCACGACCTCGAGACCGGGACCGAAGCAGCGCCCGTCAACCGCAGCGATGACCGGCACGCGGAGTCTGGCAAGCGCCGTTGCCGGGTCGGGCCGGAGGTCGTACACATCCAGATCGTCGCCCGGGCCGGCGCAAAAGTCCTGCCCGGCCGCCCGCAAGGTGACCGCCCGAACGTCTCGTTGCTCAACGAGTGACTCGGCGAGCGTCGCGAGCTCCCGTGCGCTTGCAGCACTCAACAGACCACCCGGAATGGTGATCTCGGCCAACCGGCCGTCGTTAGTGATATCGAGGTTCACACTGGTCAGCTGCATCGGCGCTGGCAATCCCGGCTGGCGACCCGCCGACCGTGAGGTTCGAGGTGGGTGAAATCAGTGGACGGAGGGGCCCTTGCGGCCTCCCTAGTCCGCGGACTTGGTCTTCTTTGGTTCTTGGAGCGTCATCGGGGCGCCGTTGCACATCAGCGTGGCGTCACCCTTCTTGGTCACCAGGACCTGGATACCGGTGTCCTCGCACTCGTAGCGCTTGCCCACCATCAGACCATCACCGCCGCCTTCTGCGGAGATGTCCCCGTCGCCACCCTTGGTGACGATCACTTCAACACCGAGGTCTTCGAATGGCATCTTTTCGCCTGGCTTCACTGGCACCGCGTGCTCCTCTTGTAGTGATCGGTCCGCCGCCCCAACCCACCGCCCAGGCGGTAAATCTGGAATGTTCGAGCGAGACACTGTTTCTCGACCAAAAAGGTACATCATCGGTCACCGAACGTTGCAACTTGCGGGAACCACGATCTGAGGCGACTATGCACCGCAAACGACACGCGACGAAAAACGGGGGTAACGATGAGCGGAGCGCTTGAAGGTGTTCGAGTACTCGATCTGTCGACGTTGGTGCAGGGACCGCAGGCCGGAGCATTGCTTCACGACCTGGGCGCCGAAGTCATCAAGGTCGAACTGCCGGAGGTTGGCGACGTCGGACGTCACGTCAAAGTGATTCCCGAGATCGGGCACTCGGCCGTCTTCGTGGCCTGCAACCGTGGCAAACGCAGCATCACCATTGACCTGCGAACCCCCGAGGGCAAAGCGACGCTGGAACGACTCGTGGCGCAGTCGGACGTGCTGCTTTCCAACTTCAAACCGGGCACGCTCGACGAGTGGGGGCTCAGCTACGAGCACCTGTCAACCGTGAACCCGCGCCTCATTTGGGCGGCCGGTTCCTATCTCGGGCCGGTGGGGCCGGATGCGCAGCGCGAGGGCGCTGACATGGTGGGCCAGGCGTCTGGCGGCATCATCGCCACCACCGGAGACGACGGCGGGCCGATGACCCCTGTCGGGGCGCTGATCGCAGACCACTGCGGATCCCAGAACCTCTCAAATGGCATCCTGGCGGCACTGTACGCCAGGGAGCGGACAGGTCGAGGGCAGCGGGTCGACGTGTCGCTTGTCGGCGGTCAAATCTGGGCCCAGGCCAGCGAGTACACGCACTACCTGCTCAGCGGCGATGAGGCCGGACGGTCAAACGGCGGACACCCGCTCGTCGATGCGCTGTACGGCATTTTCCCGACGGCCGACGGCTACATCGCCATCGCAGGCTGCCCGGAACCGCTGTGGCCCGGCATGCTGCGGGCGGTGGAGCGTCCGGACCTTGCCGACAATCCTCGCTTTGGCACGTACTTCTCGACGCCGGAGATTCGGGCCGAACTCCGCGAGGTCTTCAACGAGATCTTTGCCACCCGAACCACCGACGAGTGGGTCCCTCGCCTCGCAGCGGAAGAACAGCGGTTCGCTCCTGTGCGCAGCCAGGGCGAGGTGGCGGCCGACCCGCAGATTGCGGCCAACAACTACATCGTTGAGGTCGACCATCCGGAATGGGGCAAGAAACAGATGATCGGTTGTCCGATCACCATGTCCGACACACCGACTCGATGGGGCACCGAGGTGGCAGAACTCGGGCAGCACACCGAAGAGGTGCTGCTCGAGTTCGACTTCAGCTGGGAAGAAATCAGCGCGCTGCGAGAGGCCGGCGCCCTGTAGCCCGGGCGGTTTGCAGTAGCGGTAGCGGCACTGGGGGCTGTGGTAGTCGCCGACTACTGCATCATGCCGTTGACGCGGGTGACCGCGTCGATGAACTCATCCACCATGTCGAGCACCACACGGTCTGCATGCTTCGACTCGTTCATAGTGCCGACCACCTGACCCACGAAGTAGTTGGCAAGTTTCACCGCACCCTCGTTGTCGGCGTTCATAGCGGCCCGGTCGATGCGCCGACTGGCCTCGGCAATCAGCATCGGCTGCAGCGGCATGCCCAAGGTTCCTGGCGAGTTCGGTCCCTCCCACTCATCGGTCCAGGCCGACCGAAGTTGGCGAGCGGGCTTACCGGTACGTGATCGGGACCGCAGTGTGTCCGAAGAGCTTGCCGCCAGGAACTTGTCTTTGACCGCCGGATGGGTCTCGGCTTCGAGCGTGGTCAACCAGACCGACCCACACCAGATGCCCTCGGCACCGAGGGCCATCGACGCCGCCATTTGACGGCCGGTGCCAATGCCGCCCGCCGCTAGCACGGGGATGGGCGCAACCGCGTCGACGATTTCGGGCACCAGGACCATCGTGCCGATCTCGCCGGTGTGACCGCCCGCTTCGTGCCCCTGGGCGATGATGACGTCCACCCCGGCGGCGACGTGGCGGACCGCGTGAGATTTCTTGCCCGCAAGCGCCCCAACTTTGACGCCGTTGGCGTGAGCCCGTTCGATCATGTCCGGCGGCGGGGGGCCGAGCGCGTTGACGATCAGCGAGATCGGGTGAGAGAACGCCACGTCCATGAGCGGCACGGCCTGTTCGTAGGTCATCGGCGCCTCCGACTCGCCCGCCCTCGGTGCGTCGTCCTCCTTTGGCGGCAGCTCCGGCACGTCATAGCGGTCCATCATCTCGTTCAGGAAGTCCCGATGCGTCGGCGGGATCATGTCCCGCAGCGATGAGACGGACAGCCCGCCGTCGGCCTTGCCCTCGTATTTTGCGGGGACGATGATGTCGACCCCGAACGGGCGGTCACCGACTTCATCGGCGATCCACTTCAGGTCGACGTCCAGTTGCTCCGGGGTGTGGGCCGCTGCCCCGAGCACGCCGTACCCGCCGGCCTTGGTCACCGCTGCGACGACGTCTCGGCAGTGGGTGAAGGCGAGGATGGGAAACTCGATATCCAGCAGCTCACAGATCTTGGTCTTCATGGCACCAAAGCTAGGGCACGTCGAAAGGGTGTGGCGAAACGGTCGGGCACTACCGGGGGAGGTTGCCGGGGCAGAACCAGCCGACGAGGGCGCCGTACAGTTCGCTGTAGGCCGCGAGGCTGATGCCGCTCTGTTCCCCAGCGTCGAGGTCGGTGTCGTAACTC
>CAZSTV010000037.1:9359-22318 GCA_964609665.1 uncultured Acidimicrobiaceae bacterium | reverse complement strand
GCGTCATAGCTACGCACGATGATCACGCCGAAGTCTTCCGTCGTCAGCTCCGACGAGCTTGCGTCGCAGGCGATCTGTTGGAGCGCATCAAGGCGTTCATCGCTGAGCGTGGCGACGAAGGCTTCGGTCTCAGCGGAAACACCTGACACCTCGGTCACAATGGTCCGGAACCGTTCAACCTCGGTGCCTTCGGTTGGTGTCGTCTCAAGATCGAGGTCCGGGAGGTTGTCCGGGCAGAAGTAGCCCAGCAGTGCTCCGAAGAGCACCACCCAGTCGTCCAGGCTGAGGCGCGCCTGTTCGTCGGGGGACAGCGTTTCATAGGTGGAGAACCCCTCGACTCCGAGTTCGGCAGCGCCCATCGATGGACCGACGGCACCGCAGCTCACCGCCGCAAGCTGGTCGACCCTGACCGGCTCCAACCCCTCGACGAAGGTAAGTACGCCGTCACTGACCCCGACGATGTCTGGTGCGAGCGACTTGAACGCTATTGCCTCACCGCTCGCGGGCAGCGGCGCAGCGGTAGTCGTCGACGACACCGATGGCGCCTCGGTCGTTGTTGTTGCAGCGGTCGTGGAGGTAGTCGTCGCCGCAGTGGTGACCGTCACCGATTGGAGGTCTGCCTCGTCGGCCCCGTCATCGCCGCTTGAGCACGCAGCAGCGAGCAGGGCCACAGCTACCAGCGAGGCCAGGAACCGGCGGGGGAGCGGAGAACGCATACCCCAAGCATGGCAGCGAATCATCGTTGACTGATGCCACTTGGCTGTGACGGAGGTCAAGCGGACCGGACCGGCGGTCTGAACGCTGTCAGCGGCGCGATGGTGCGCTCAGCGTCCAGGGTTGGACATCGGCCGTTGGGCGGGAACGACGGGGGATCGACGTTCGGCCTTCTGCATTGCTGGGCGCAGGGCGGCCGCAATGTCACCAGCATCTGAACCGAGCAGCCCGCCATCCTTCGGCGGTGCGATGTCGCGAACGAAGTAGACGTTCGCCACCCGATCGATCAGCCGGCTCGTGAGCTTCATGTCCAAGTCGTCGTACTGGCAGATGCCAACCGCAAGGTCGCAGAAGTCGATGGCGACATACGGCCTGAGTTCGCCGAGATAGTCCCTGGTGAGGTGGGACAGGTAGGACGCCGCTTCCTGGGTGACCTCAAGATTGACCCGGTCAGCGGCACGGACCAGCACCCAGTCGAACGCTGCCTCGGTGCAGGCGCCAACGAAGACCTTGTTGCGAAGCCGTCGCAGGAACGCATCATCGCCGAGCGAATGCGGGTCAAGGTTTGTGGAGATGACCAGTTTGAGCTCGAAGGGAACCGTGAACTTGGTGCCGGTCTTTGGCCGGAGGAAGTCAATGCCGCGAGACAGGGGAACGATCCAGCGGTTCAGGATTTCGTCCGGGGTCGGGGTCTGCCTGCCGAAGTCGTCAACGACCAGGATGCCGTTGTTGGCAAGTAGCTGAATCGGAGCGGCGCTCAGGCCAGACACCTCGTCGTACTGCAGGTCCATCATGTCCAACGTCAACTCGCCGCCGACCATGATCAGCGGTCGATCGCAAAGGATGAACCGAGGATCGAGATCCGGTGGTTGGTTCGGGTCGGCCTCATGGAGAGCCGGATCGAAGACCGTGATGATCTGTCCGTCCGCCTCGAGGAAACGAGGGATGAGCACTTGATCGCTGTAAAAGCGAGACATGCGCTCCGCGAGACTGGTCTTGCCGGTGCCGGGAGGGCCGTAGAAGAAGATCGCGCCTTCGCTGAGGAAGGCCGGGCCGATCTGATCGAGCAGTGAGTCTTCTAGCACCAGGTCGCCGTACGCGTCTTTGACCGAACCCCTGGTGATGTTGACGTCGGCTCGCTGGAGCGTCACGAGTTCTCGGTAGGCGTTGATCGACACCGGCATGTGCGAGACGTGCCGGCCGGACTTCATCCGCTCGATCGTGCTTCGTTGGCCGAGCTCGGTGAGGGCGACGCGATAATCGCGACCCTCGACACCCTGGTACTCGAACAGGTTCTTTTGCCGCAGCGATTCGGCGAGTTCATCGCCGACGGCGTGGGAGATCGAGAGCGCGTCGGCGGCCTTGCCGATGGTGGTGAGCCGCTCGGTCAGCACACGGCGGAGGAAGAGGTCTTCTGCTAGTCCGTCGGCGATACCCAAGTCAGCGACTTTGCTTGGAGCTTGAAGCAAGTCAAGTGATTCGGGTCCGAGAGCCATATTCGGAGATATCGGCCAGTTAGGACACCAGCATTACCTCTTTTTACGCGCCGATTTGACCGGGGATGAGCCGGGGTCGGCGGACCTCTGGCACTGCCGCCAGCCCGGTCGCCCGCTGTGGGCCGAACGGCCTACTGAGCGTGCCCGGAGACCGCCGCCAGCTGGGCACTTCTGGCCTGCTGCAGCTGTCCCGCAAGGAGTTGCTCGGTGGCCGGATCGCTCTGGCCCTGGCGGCGGTAGAACAGGGCGAGGCGGGCCAGGGCGGCGTGGACCTTGTCGAAGTGGGGCCGTTGGGAACGGTCGAGCGATCGGCGGGTACTGAGCATCTGCTTCCAGTTGCTGAAAATCCCCACCTCCTGTGCGGTGAGGCCGTGGCGTTGCGCGAGCAGCGGTACCAGGGAGGTGAACTTCCGCTGCTGGTCTCGTCGGATGAGCACCACCGCGACGACCGCGGCGATGAAGAGCGCAACGAAACACAGAGCGGCGATGACAATTGCGCTTTCGTTCCCGGTTTGTGCTGCGAAGGTCAGCGATCCGTTCCAGGCCGCATGGGAGGCGACGGCAAGTCCGAACCCCCAGAACGCGTTTGCAAGAACCGACTGTCTTCTGGCAACAGCAAGGCCGATGGCCAGGCCGGTCCACGAGGTGAACAGCGGGTGGGCGAAGGGGGTCAGAATGGCTCGAAGAATGAACACCTGGGTCAGGATTCCCTGCTCGGCTGCACCGGCGAAGTACAGGACGTCCTCGATGACCGCAAAGCCGAGGGCGACCCAACCGGCGTACACGATGCCATCCATGATCCCGTCAACCTCTCGCCGTCGAAGTGCCCAATAGACGCCGAGACCCTTGGTCAGCTCTTCGATGAGCGGGGCCGACACAACGGCCGCCCAGTCCTCACCTGCGCCGAAGGCGACGAGTGAGTTGACGACGCCCGAGATGAATCCCGCAACGGCGGCACCCCAGAGCACCGCGTGAATTTTCGATGCTCGTGGCTCGGGCTCGACCCGGTCAAGCCAACTCAGCACGGGAAGCACGATGAGTAGTGGAACAAGCCCCAGCACGGCTCCGATCAGTGTTGGGCCCGGCGAGTATGCGAGAAGCAGCAGCATCGAGATCACGGTGAGAGCGATGCCGATGATCACCGGAACGCTCAACCAGGACGGCAGCTTTGGCTTCGACTCTTCAACCTGGCTGACGTGGGCGGTCCACGCCGTTCCGTCCCACCAGCGCCATGGCCCGACCCGCCATGGATCGGGGTACCAACCCGGTGGGTGTTGCGCAGCGTCACCGGGGATCTCGTAGTCGGTCATCGCAACATTGTTGCCGCAACGAGCGGCATCTCCCACCTGCGAACGCGACAGGTCCCGGTGGGACGACCCACCGGGACCCGTTTCAGATCAAATTGCGGCGCTGATCAGTGGCCCTTTGGGGCCGGTCAGGCTGCCAGCCGCTCCTCGGCGGTTTCTCGGACGATGGTGTTCAGCCGTGGGCATGCGTCAAGAACGCTGACGAACTCCCGGCTGCTGAATACCACCGCGGTGAGCGGCGTGGTTGCGATGAGCGACGCGTTGCGAGGCTGGCCATGCAGGATGGCGGTCTCGCCGACGACATCGCCGCGACCGACGGTGGCGACTGCTTCACC
The DNA here is from genome assembly GCA_964609665.1 of uncultured Acidimicrobiaceae bacterium. Taxonomy (GTDB): domain Bacteria; phylum Actinomycetota; class Acidimicrobiia; order Acidimicrobiales; family SZUA-35; genus JAHELU01. Next base: position 18,466 of record CAZSTV010000037.1, on the reverse strand, counting down.
CTGGCGGCTGACCGCTGCGGTGCCGTCAAGGATCAGGAGGGCTTCGCGGCCCGAAGCGCCCTCGTGCACAAAGGTCGAACCTGCGTCGATGGTGACGACGGTTCCGGTGCGGTCGATTACCCGCAGCTCATGCTCGCTGTAGCGGTCGCTGAGCGCTTCGATCAACTGGGGGGAGATGGTGGTGGATTTGCGAAAGGTCTGAAAGCCGATCATCTTTTTGCTCTTTCTGAAGGTTCACCATCTATTATAATGATCGCTGATTGCGTGGCTAGGGGTTTGTGGCGCCTGACACCTGTGTCATGGGACACCAAGGTTGGCCAGGCGCTGCCGGTGGCGTCGCTGGGAACTCTGTCTCGCTAGGACGCCGTCAGTCGGAGACGGGGTTCGGCGCAGCGTCGGTTGCTTGGGGGAACTCGTACACCGGTGGCTGATAGGCCGACAGCAGCGACCGACCGATCCGCTCGGTCTGGATCTCTGTTGAACCGTCGACGAAATTTGCGATGCGGGCTTCGGCCAGGTGTCGGCCGAGCGGATGGTGGTCTCGCAGGCCCTCGGCGCCCATCGCCTGAATGCAGGCGGCGATCGCCGGTTCGGCGAACTCGGTGGCGAACTTCTTCGCATGAGCCGCGGCCAGGATGATGTCCGAGGTGTCGCCGGACTCGATCATCCCAATGGCGTGGTCGGTCATCAACGTGGAGGCCTCGAGCTTGTTTGCTACCGATGCCAACGACCAGGCAAGCCCTTGGTGGGACAGCAGGCTCTTGCCGAACGCCTGGCGCTCGTCTCCGTAGCGCACCGCGTGTTCCAGGGCGCTTCGCACCATGGCGTTGCACATCGCGGCCACATAGACACGGGCGCCGTTGACGCCAGCGAGTGCCGAGGCAAAGCCTGACCCGGGCTCGGTCAGCAGATCCTCGTCTCGGACATGATGGTCGTGAAGTCGAAATCCGGCGGTACCGATGAGGTGACCGCCGCTGAGCGTGTACGGCTCGGTCCTGGCAAAGCCTGGCTGTGTGCCGTCGATCAGAAAGCTTGCGATTCCTCGCGGGCCGGAGCCGGGCTCGGTCTGGGCGTAGCAAATGATCACGTCCGAGACGGTGGCGTTGGTGATCCAGGCCTTCTCGCCGTTGAGCACCCAGCCGTCTGGAGTTTTGCTTGCCGAGGTACGTATGGCGCCGAAGTCGCTGCCGGCTCCCGGCTCGGTCAGCGCCGTCGAACCGATACGGCGGCCGGCGACAAGCTCCGGGACAAGGTCACGCTTGTGCGAGAGCGATCCGATGTCAGCAAGGCGGGCCGCCACGTTGTGCGTGTTGGTTATGGCGAACGCCAGGGCCATCGATGACCGGCTGATGATCTCCGCCGCAAGGACCTTGTCTCGGTAGTGAAGGCCAAGACCGCCGAGATTCTTCGGCACTTCGATGCTGGTCAGGCCGACCGAAGCTGCCTGGGAAAAGACAGTTCGGTCAAGCGTTCGCCGCCGCTCCCATTCGGCAACGTCGCCAGCAACCGAGGTGGCGAACGACTGCGCATTGGCGAACAACGTCTGCTGTTCAATGGTTCCGACGGGTTGGCCTGCGTTGGGGTTCATGGGAGTTGAGGCTCCGAGATGGTGGGCGGTCAACTAAGTCGACTTTTGGCCTCGCTCAGTTCAGGGGAGGCAGCGCGCACATCGTAGCGCTGACCGTCATAGCGGTACGAGTTGCCGGTCGACATCGGCCGCGAACCTTGCGCCTCGGCCGTCCCACCGGCAGTGGACGTGGGGGAAGCGGCGGCTGCGGCGAGGTCGTTCAGCTGGTTGACGATCGATCGCATGATGTCTCTCGACGTCAGCACGAAGTACTGCGCCCAGGCCAGCACGCCGAGGAACTTACAGGCGTCCTCTACGAGCAGCGCCGATTGGTCGGTCATGCCCGGTATTGCCGTCCCGAGTTGGTCGACGACTATCGAGCACGCAAACGCGAAGCCCGATGCGGTCAGAAGCTCCAGGCGGGTGCGACGCAGCTCACGGTATTGCGTTGCAACCCACCATGCGGCGATGAGCAGGTAGGCCAGGTAGACCAGTGACTTGGAGATCCCGAAGAGCGGTTTGACGATGACGTGGAGCTGAAACAGGTCGTCGAGTAGGAGGACTCCCGACAGCAACCCACCCCGGCGCAGCATGGTGGCCGCCGCCGCTCGGCCTCCGTAACTTGCAACGCCTGCGCCGAAGAACGCTGCAGCGGTTGCCGTCGTCCAGCCAAGAATGCCCAGGTTCGAAACAAGGCCGGTGTACCAGGGAGCCTTATTGATGCTGTTCGGGTCGAGGAGCAGCTGGTCGTAGGGAACCTCTCGCTGGATCACAAGAATCGACAGTAGGAGAAGTCCGCTCAGCCAGATGGCGGCGAGGGGCACGAGTGGGCGCAGGCGCGCAGCATTGCTTCGTGTGCTGCGACGCTCGGCCATTGCGGAGCATCGGATCGTTTTGCACGAAGGTTTAGCGCCGACCGAAACAGGCGTCGGTGTGTGCTGGTGTTTTGATCGGTGAACGACTCGCTGCGAGCCGCATCAACCGGAGTTCACCAGCGCTAGAACGACTCGCTGACCATCGGCCAGATGACGAGGCCGAGCGCCCCGACAGCGATGCCGACAAACGCCAATTTCGCCACCTTTCGGATCAGACCGGTGGCGATGATGAACACCGCCAGGGCGACGAGAATTATCGGCCAGTTGTTAGCGAACCAATCCATGGCAACCCATGTTAAAGCAGATGCGCTCCAAACAGCGCGACTGTCGACCTGTGGGGCCGATAGGACGGCATGACCCACTGGCGGCGCATTCGTGCGCTAGCGTTTTTCTCGTTCGGTAATGCGCAGCGGTGCGATGAACGGAGTACCGAAAGGTGAGAGGACTGCGAGCTGGTGCGGCGCTGATTGCACTGGCGATGGTCGCAACGGCGTGCGCCGGAACCGGCGATGGGTCAGCGGCGCAGGAGGATCGTGCCTCTGAAGTGGTCACGCAAGGGTCGAGCACATCGTCCTCGGTTGTGGCCGACGCAAGCGTGACCTCCACGTCAGCGACCGCTCAGGCTCCGGTCGAAGCTCGGTCACCGGAGACCCGGCCGCCCCGCCCTTCGGCGTCCACCCCGACTGCGGGCGACACGGTTTCAACCGCCGTCGTCTCAACCACCGCACTCGAAGTGGTGACCGAGACCACAACTACTGAGACCACGACTGCCGAAACCACCGCTGCCGAGACGGCGGTGACTGAGACCACCGTGACCGAGACCAGCGTTGTCGAGGTTGCCGTCGATCCGACGGTCGCACCGGCGGCCAATACTCCAGACCGAAACCTCGCCCCGCAGGCATATGAGGTGTTCGCCACCTTCGAAGAGGTCATCCTGCGTCACCCGTCGAACCGGGTGGAGCGGATTGGCTTCCATGAATCGAACCACGACGGCGCCCGCCAGTTGGTGCAGGCGGCCACCGCGGTGGACCCAATGGTGATGGGGACGAGAAATCGTGGCACAGGGTCCCGAACGGCGGCCGACATTGTCGTGCAGCCGGGGACCGAGATCCGCTCCCCGGTCACCGGCACCGTCCTGCGGGCTGGCGGCTACATCTTGTACTGCAAGCACAACGATGACTTTGTGGTGATCGAGCCAGATGCCCACCCCGGATGGGAGGTCAAGGTGCTGCACATCAGCGGCGTGACCGTCTCGACCGGTGATCGGGTGGAGGCGGGCGTGACTGTTGTTGCCCCGATGGCAACCCCGCTGCCCTTCGACTCCCAGGTCGATGAGTTCACCGGTGAACCTTCGTGGCCTCATGTCCACATCGAACTGGTCGACCCGTCGATTCCCGACCGTCCGTCATCAGGCGGCGGCGGTTGCTAAGCGCGCCGTCGCTAACGATTAAGTAGCACTCGGCGGTTGCCCTGAATCGCCGTGATGCAGCAGCCATCTATGGCGTCGAGGTACTCGTCGGGGACCAACACCGACTCTCGAACTTCCTGGGGCCGTAGATCATTGACCTCGGCCATCGCTTGCACGACGTCGCCATCGTCGGAGACAAGTTCGGCGGCGACCAGATAGTCGGCCTCGATGTTCCCGTCATTGGTCATGATGACGACGTACACCTCGGTCGAGCCGACGACGGGTACGCAGCTGAGCGTCAACGGAAACTCGAGGTCCTCAATGACCAGCTCCTGTCCGCTGTATGTCCGCTCTGCTCCTTCGGGGTTGAGCTCACCAGGTTCGACCGTCTCGTCGGCATTGCTGGAGTCGCGGAGGCCCCGGTAGGTGAGTACTCCCGCAACGGTCACGAGCAGGAGTAGAAGCCCGGCGATGGATCTGTTCAGCCACTGTGCGTTCGTCGCCACCGCCTCAGTATCGCCGACGATTCGCATCGACATGCATCTTCAACGGATAGTACTGCTCCTGGGTGTTGCCTTGACTAGGCTTGGGGCGTGGTCGTCCTCCGCCAAACGAAGACACCCCGCATCCTCATCCACCGCACCGGCCCAAACGGGCCTTTTGGGGAAATTGCCGAGAGCCTACGGGTTCGTGGCTACCAGGTGACCGAGTGGGAGTCGTCGCGGATCGGTGCTCACAGCACGGATCAAGATGTCCATGATCAAGTCAAGGACATCGACATCGCCTTTCTTGTCATTCGCCAGAAAGACACCATGGACAACGGCGGTCCCATCCGTCCGCTCCATCGCATCCTGGTCGAGGCAGGCCTGATGCAGGGCAAGATGGAAGTGGACCGGGTCGTGCTGCTGGTCGAGGACTCGGTCGATGGACTGTCCGCCGACACCGGATTGAGTTCCATCCGGTTCTCGCCGGATCGGCCGGAATCGGTGGTGCAGGAGCTCATTTCCAGGGTCGAAACGCTGTTCCCCAACGACCTTGGGATCAGTTCGCCACCGCCGCCCGGCGCCGAAGATCGCATCGCCATCGCCACCAAGGACCAGATCGCGGCTCAGGAACGGATCTTTGCGGACCCAGCGAAGAAGCGAGCGCAGTCGGAAGAATTCTGGGTCGCGGTGCGACTCGGCGGACTTGTGTTTCTGGCAGGTTTTCTCGTGCTCTTGCTTGCAGCGTTCTTCCTCCTTCGACCTGAAGAGGACGCTGATGGCAGCGGTGAGGTGGCCGCCGATGTGGTGGTGCTCGAGCCGGGACTGGCAAGGCGGACCCTCGCTGTCGAGGAGTCGGTCGACATCGCAGGCCAGAGCGCCATCGCTGATGAGGACGGCCCGGTTATCGAAGCACCCGAGGCGGTCATCGGAAACGAACCGGCGGCGCCAGAGGCGACACGTGGTGCGGCCAACCAGCTGTTCCCGGCAACGTGTCAGCTCAACATGCGAAAGGGTTCACTCCTCGATGGCGCTGTCCGCTGCGACGGCGCAGGCCAGCTCGAGCTTGAGGGCCACGAAGGGCCGTGGCACAACGAGGTTGCTGCGATCGCCACAATTGAGGGCGTTGGCGCCACAGTTGAGTTTGAACTGCGCGATGACGGGACCACCGTCGGTCCGACCGTCCAGGAGCTCGCGGTGGGGACCACCATTCTCAATTCTCAGGACGCTGCCTTCGGCATCAGCACGCTGACCGTGCAGTTCAGCGGCAACGGCCAACACCTACACCTGTTTCAGCGTGATGCAGATGGCGGAAGGTCGGCGACGCTGACGTTCACACTTGACCGGTAGCCAGCATCTGGCGTCCCGCCTGGAGTGACCGGCGGCTTGGTGCTGAACGCCGATGGTCCGAGGCCGTAGGCGACGGCGGCTCCCAGCGCGACCAGGCCCGCAGCGGTAGCGAAGGCGGCGACCGGACCGCCGAACTCGAAGATGGGTCCCGCCAGCAGGGCCATCAGGCCTGCGCCGCCGATGCTGGCGGCTCCTGCGAGGCCCTGACCGGTTGCCTGTTCCTGTGGCGTACACGCGTTGGAGACCGCGGCGAGGGCGTTCGGGTATGCGACCGCGCTGATCATCGCCTCGATGACACCGATCGGTAGCAGGATCCAGAGGTTGCGCGGCAGGCCGGTCAGCAATGTGATGGCGACAACGCCGGCGGCTCCGAACAGCGCTACCCGAGCCGGACCCACCCTGTCGCCCAAACGACCGCCGAGAGGCGCAATGACCATGTACGGCAGCCCGTACAGCGCTACGGAGAGGGCGATGATGTGGGTCGACCCGCCAAGGTTCGAAATGTGTTTGCCCCAGACGGTTTCATACAGGCCGACCGGTAGAAACAGCGCCACCGCAAGCACGGTCGCCTGGAGGACCGTTCGGCGGCGCACGAGGGTGGTGATCTTCGGTGATTCGGTCCTGGTCGTGACCTCGGCGATGGGGGAGGTGAACAGAACGGGCGTCATGCACACGATCAGGGCGGCGAACACCAGGAACGGCACCTCGATGGAGAACGTCGTTGCCAGTAACGAACCGAGCAACGGGCCGACCACCAGGCCGCTGGTGTCGCCCATGGCGATGTAGCCAAGGCGCCTCGCCGTCTGGTCGGGGCGGCCGGCGATGGCGGTCGCTCTCGCAGCGGGGCCCCAGCAACCGGTGGCCAGACCGCCGATACCCCTCGCAATGGTGATTTCAAGCAGCGAGCCGGCGAACGCCATCCAAATGAGGCTCGCGACGCCAAGCAGGATGGCGGTGACCAGAAGGACTCGCGCTTTGCCTCGGTCCGCAAAGCGGGCCAGCGCTAACTGCGCCACGAGCGACGCAGCAAAGAAGATGCCAGCGATGAGGCCGAAACCCCATGTCGGGAATCCCACCTTGTCCTGCATCGATGGCAGCAGGGTGAACACGACCGAGCCAGAGGCCATGAGCAGCGAGGTGCCGATGACCAGCAGTACTATCGGGTCATATTTTGAGGAATTCGAATTCACTATCACCGAGCGTATGGTCGGCACGGCCGATCGCCGACCAGTTCCCACGTTCGTAGCCGAGTAGGAGAGCCTCCATGTTGACATTGCCCGGACCGCTGGTAGCAGCCGATTGGCTGGAGGAACACCTTGGTGAGGTGAGAGTCGTCGACCTTCGGTGGGCCATGGGGGGCGGTCCAAAGCGTGATGAGTATCTGGCGGGCCACCTACCTGGAGCCGTCTTTGCCGACCTCGACGTTGACCTGTCCGATCCGCCGGGTCCGCGTGGCAGGCACCCGCTCCCAAGCGCCGAGGACTTCGCCGCCGCCAGGACCCGACTGGGGCTCGGTTCGTTGCCGGTGGTGGTCTATGACGACCAGAGCGGTTCCCAGGCGGCGAGGCTTTGGTGGATGCTTGACGCCATCGGCCATCCGGTAGCGGTCCTCGACGGCGGAATCGGTGCGTGGCCGGGTGCGCTCGAAACCGGACCGGGAACGATGCCTGCCGAAGACGACACAGCGGTCCCGGTGGTTCCCTGGCCGAGCGAGCGTTTTATCGACGTCGGCGACGTTGAGCAGGCCATCGCCGGTGGTGCGGTGCTGGTTGATGCTCGCAGCGCTGACCGGTTTGCGGGAATGGAAAACCCGATCGATTCTCGTCCGGGACACATTCCCGGGTCGGTCTCGCGGCCGTGGACCGACAACGTCGGACCGGACGGTTTGCTGCTCCCGGTCGAGCAGTTGTCAGACGAGCTGGCGGCGCTCGGCGTTTCCAAGGACGCGCCACTCATAGCGAGCTGCGGGTCAGGGGTGACCGGCTGTCACGATTTGCTGGCGGCCCGAGTGGCCGGGGTGGAGCACGGCCGTCTGTACGTTGGGTCATGGTCCGAATGGTCTCAAGACCCCGCTCGACCCGTTGCCACCAGCGACGACGACTGACTACACCGCGCTCGTGGCCAGCGACAGGTCGTAGCTCGCCACGGTGCATCCCACAGCAAAGATCGGGATCGGTTCATAGAAATGCACGGTCCCGGTTGCACCTGCCGCTGCAGCGCTGACCGCGAGGAACGTACGGATCTCAAACCCGCCCTGTCCGGCATCGCGATACACCGTGGTGTCGTCGTAGTCGAGTAGCGCGTCACGGTCATTTCGGGCCCACCGGTCAAGGAAGTCCCGATCCCACGGTTCGTTGATCTTCCCCGAATCCGGGGTTGCCGGCCAATGGGAAATGCCGCCGGTACCTACCACGGCAATACGTTCCGGCACGGCGTCAGCGGCCGCCCGAATGGACTCACCAAATGCCCAGGCCCGCGGGAGGGGAGTGAGCGGTGGGCCCTGGCAGTTGATGTTGGCCGGGATGACAGGGATGTCGTAGTCCGGGGTGAGGAAGTGCAGCGGAACCATGATTCCGTGGTCGAACTTCCACTCCTCGGCGTAGGAGACATCGGAGCCCTGCATGACCTGTTCGATGAACCGCTGCGAAAGGTCACGGTTGCCAGGAACCCGGACCTTGTCGATGCCAAGCCAGTTCGGGTCCTCGATCGGGCCGTCATAGAAGTCGGCCATGCCGAGGGCGAAGCTCGGCATGTTGTTCATGAAAAAGTTGGCGAAGTGTTCGGCAGCGATGACGACGATGGCGTCGGGTTCGGTGGCGTGAAGGGCCACTCGCATCTCGTCGAACGCTGCATAGAAATTGTCGCGCACCGTCGGGTCGGCCTGGTCTGAACGGCCGGTGATCCCCGGGGCATGGCTGGCAACGCCTGCGAAGACGAGAGGCATCAGATTTCTCCTTGTTCGGTGCTGTTGCTGCCTGGGGCAGTGGTGCTGTTGCTGTTGCTCTGTTGGCCGAGTTTCTCGGCGTGGGCGTCAACGCCTTCGTAGCCGGTCATGGCATATACACCCTCGCGGACCGGCCCGTACGCTTCGATGCCGTCGCGCATCCGCTGCAGGTAGTCGGCCCAGGGAATCTGATGTAGCGCAGCGAAGTGCATGAGGATTTGGCCGTTCACTCCAATGTGGAACAGCTTGCCGATGTCCGGCTCGGTCAGCGCCGCGGTTTCCTCGTCGGTCAGCTCGAAGCCCTCCAGGACGGCGTGGCGATCTTGGTGGTAGCTGGCCTGCAGCTGCTCGCTTCGGTTGAGCTCGTAGAGGAATTTCTGCACGTAGTAGAGGCTCATGTGAATGACACCTCAAAGGATCCGAGTTCGTTGTAGTCGGCCCGAAAGACATCGCCGGGACGCACGTCGACGGGGCGAGTGAA
>CAZSTV010000037.1:0-9349 GCA_964609665.1 uncultured Acidimicrobiaceae bacterium | reverse complement strand
AGTGAACGAGCCCCCCAGAATGATCTGTCCTGCTTCCAACTTCATTCCCTGCTCCGCGTAGCGTCGGGCCAGCCATACGATGCCGTTTGCAGGATGGTCGAGCACGCCCGCCGCCACTCCGGTTTCCTCCACGACGTCGTTGCGGTACAGCATGGCCGAAAGCCACCGCAGGTCTAGTTCCCGTGGGGCGATCTTGCGGCCCCCGGTGATGATCCCCGCATTGGCCGCGTTGTCGGCAACGGTGTCGACCACGGTTCTGGTTCTCGACGTTTCGGGGTCCCGTCGGTGGCTGCGGGCAGCGATCAGTTCCAACGCCGGCACCACGTACTCGGTGGCATCGAGGACTTCGTCAACGGTGAGGTCCGGCCGGTCGAGGTCAGCGCCAAGGACAAACGCCAGCTCGACCTCAAGCTTCGGGTCGGTGAAGTGGGCGGCGCTAAGTTCGACACCTCCGGTGAATGACATCACGTCGGTGATGAACCCGGAGTCCGGCGTGTCGATGTTCATCGCCGCCTGCATTGCCCGAGACGTCAGGCCAATCTTGTGGCCGACCATGGTTTCGCCGCGGGCGAGCCGCAGCTGCTGCCACTCGGCCTGGATGCGGTAGGCATCGTCGAGGGTGAGATCGGGGAACAGCAGCGTTGTCTGGGTGACCTGGGAGTGGCTTTGCTCGGCGCCATCGAGGCGGGCCGCCTCGGCCGCCGCCTGCTCCTGGGTGAACTCGGTCATGGGTTCATTCCGTCAGTACTCATTCCTATTGGGAGTTCGTTCGGTTTCGTTGGACGTCTGTCTTTTGCGCTGTCGCTTCCACCTCAGCGGCTTGCTCTGGCGAACCGAGAGCGGCCAGTTGATGGAGGAGTTCCATCAACTGCAGCATCTTGTCAGGTCCGAAGTGCTGCTCAATGGCGTCATAGGTCGCCTCGGAGGAGGGGGCGACGGCAGCGACCATGGCCGTTCCCTCAGCGGTGAGAGAGATGACACCCTGGCGCTGATCATGCTCCGGCACCACCCGGTCGATCAATCCGCGCTCGACCAGGTTGCCAAGAATTCGGGTCAGGCTTGGGCCGAGGAGGAACGTTGCGGTTACCAATTCGCCAACGGTCATCGGGCCCTGCTCGGTGGTGAGGGCACGAAGAACCCGCCACTGCTGGTCGGTCAGGTCATGCTTTTTCAGCATGGGACGGAACTGGCGCATGGCGGCTTCCCTGGCCCGGAGCAGAGCCATGGGTAAGGAGTGCTCGAACGCTCGAATCTGAACGCCAGGTGTTGCGGCGCTGTCCGGCAACGGTGGATCCGGGTTGTGAGCCGAGCTGGTCATCAAGAAACCCTCAGGAGGCTTTTCAGCAACTAGTAAACGTGTTAAGTATATGGATGACGGGCTGTGCTGTCCAGCAGTCAGCCACCCTTTGGAAGGAACGTGCCAATGGCCATCACTACTGACCTGCAGAGCAATGTGGATGACGCATCGACTCACCTGAGCCGGTTTGCCGCCGACGAGACCTTGCATTTGATAAACGGTCACCATGTGGCCAGCGTCGACGGCTCGACGTTTGACAATCACTCGCCGGTTGACGGCATGTTGCTCGGGCAGGTTGCCAGTGGGGGACAGGCCGACATCGATGCGGCGGCGGCCGCGGCGGCCGATGCGTTTCCTGCCTGGAGCAGGACGCCGGGAGCGAAGCGGAAGGCCATTCTTCACGACGTCGCCGATCTGATCGAGGAACGGGCACGACAGATTGCGCTCGTCGAGTCCATGGACACCGGCCAGGCGATCCGATTCATGAGCAGCGCGGCGATGCGAGGAGCGGCCAATTTTCGTTTCTTTGCCGACCAAGCACCGGCTGCGCACGATGGAAAGTCGCTCCCGACCGAATCCCATCTGAACTACACCTCCCGGCGAGCGATCGGACCGGTCGGGGTGATCACGCCGTGGAACACACCGTTCATGCTCAGCACCTGGAAGATCGCCCCGGCGTTGGCCGCCGGGTGCACCGTGGTGCACAAGCCCGCGGAATGGAGCCCGCTTACCGCTGCGCTGTTGGCGGAGACCGCCCTGGAGGCAGGCCTGCCACCCGGCGTGCTCAACGTGGTCCACGGCATGGGTGAGACCGCAGGCAAGGCCTTGACCGAGCACGATGCGATCAAGGCGATCGCCTTCGTTGGTGAATCGGTGACCGGCTCGATGATCCAGGCGCAGGGTGCGCCCACCCTCAAACGAGTGCACTTCGAACTCGGTGGCAAGAATCCGGTGATCGTCTTTGACGACGCCGATATCGACCGGGCGCTCGATGCTGTCATCTTCATGATCTACAGCTTGAACGGGGAGCGCTGTACCTCATCGAGTCGGGTCCTGGTGCAGGAGTCGATCTACGACGACTTCACCACTGCTTTGGCGGAGCGGATCAAGAGCATCAAGGTCGGGCATCCGCTCGATCCGACGACCGTCATTGGGCCATTGGTACACAAACGCCACACCGACAAGGTGCGCAGCTACCTCGACATTGCGGCTGACGCCGGAGCCACGGTGCATCGCGGTAACAGCGTTGACGACGACAATGGCGCAAGCGGTACGTCGAACTACGTAGCCCCGGCGCTGTTCACCGGAGCGACGAACACAATGGCCATCGCCCAGGAGGAGATCTTTGGGCCGGTGCTGACCGCAATTCCTTTCGCCGACGAGGCGGAGGCGGTTGCCGTGGCGAACGACGTTGAGTACGGGCTTGCCGGGTATCTGTGGACCTCGGATCTGACCCGGGCCCACCGGGTGTCCGATGCTCTGGAAGTCGGCATGATTTGGGTCAACTCGCAGAACGTGCGGCACCTGCCAACGCCCTTTGGCGGGACCAAGCGCAGCGGCATCGGACGTGACGGTGGTGACTGGAGCTTCGAGTTCTATATGGAAACGAAGAACGTTGCGATCGCCCTTGGCGAGCACGCAATTCCAAAGCTCTACTCAGACAGCTGAAGCGGCGCCCGCTCCCACCTAATGCACTGCCCGCTGCTACACGGGGAGGTGTGCCACCTCGGTGCGGCGGGCCGGCACACGATCGCCCGCCAGGATCACGCTGGTGAGGTTGAGCGGATCGGAACCACAGACGGCCACCGTCGCTGTGCTGGTACCGGCCTTGCGGATTGACTTGAGCCCATCGACGGCATCGGGCAGCGCAAACTGCTCGCCGCTGAAACCTTTGACGAAGCGCCCGCCTCGTACCAAGCCGCGGTCCTCCAGCCGTCGCAGCGCCCACTGCAGGTCTCGCCACGGCACGGCGAGATTCTCCACCGACACCAGGTCATAGAAGAGGACGCCCCAACGTTGCAGGAGTTGGTCGGCCAAGGCTTCGACCAACTCGTCACGATCAAACGAACCGGGGGTGTGGCCCCTACCACCACCACCACCACCATCCGTTGGTGGCATTGGCTCGGCGGTGCTCGACTGTTGAGCGTCGCCGGACAGAGCGTCCGGAGCTTGTAAAAGCGACCATCGACCGGCGGCGTGGGTGGAGCCGAGATTGCTCCGGCGGAGTCGAGAGATTGACTGCTGGCGCTTTGCTGACCGACGCCGGCCGTCGGTGAGCGAACGAATCGCTTCAAACCCGTCCGCCGTCAGCAGCCCTCTGGTGACGCCATCCCACAGGGCACGCTCAATATCGGACTGGATGCGACCGGTGTCAGCGGCGAGCTCGGTGGCGAAACGGGGCCCATGGCTCGCAATCGCCTCGACGATCTCCGCCACGGCCCCGGCTGCGGGAACCGGAGGGAGGGCCTCGCCCCGGGTTGCTGGAAGCAACCACGGCATGTCCTGACGGAAGACAATGCTGATAGGTGTGGCCTTCGACGGGCCTGTGCCGCGGCGGTCAGGATCTTCCATGGATGGTGGCACGAGCCGTAACCACTGGACCTGCCCGTCGAGGCACAGCCGGTCCATCCACTGCGGGTCGTAGTTGTTGATCCGGCTGCTGAGCACCTGCGGTTCCCATGAGGCGACTGCGGCCGCCCACCCCTGTAGCTGCTCCAGAACCCGGGCCAGGCCGAGCGGCGAGGTAACCCTTGTGCCCGGGGCGACGTGCTGCCATCTGGTCAGGAAGCGGACAAATTGCTCGGGCGATACCGCCTCGACCCCTCGTCGTCTGGTCTGACGGGACCGGCCATGCATCCTGGCCAGCAGCCGGCGGGAACACCATTCAATGGTGGCCTCGCTTCCGAGGGCGTGGTTATCGGCCGCGCCTGGGCCGTCCAGCGGCGGTGCTGCACCTCGGTTGGAGAAGCGTCCCTGGATGGCGGAGCCCTCCGCTTCCAACGTCATCAGCCCGACCCGGAACGAGGTGGTGGCAATGCCGGTTCGGGCCTGTAGCGCGTCGGCTCTGATCGGCGAGAGCAACTCCAGGTGGCCTCGAAGCACCGCTGCCGCCACCTGTTCCGGAAAGACCTCCCCAGAGGGCGTATCGCTGAGCAGCACCTCAACGCTGGTCGTCCATTCTGCGGCAAACCAACGCACGGATGGGCCGGCGGCAGCGTTGACGGGAGCCCCGCACGGTCCGCCGATGGCGGTAGCTCGTCCGTTGGCGGCCAGCTGTTCAAAGAGCGGCCGCCATTCCTCGTTCGCCTCGAGAAGAATGACATCTCGGAGCAGGTCATGGAGCTCGTCGGGGGTGCGAGGCCGCGGCACGAGCTCCGCCTGGACCTCTTCGATGGCCCCGGGTACGAGCGTTCCGATGTCGGTGAGGTCCACCGGCAGGCCCCGCCGGATCGGAGCGGCGTGGGTGCGCCGCTCGGGCAGCTCCCCGTCATCCAGAAAGGCGTAGGGGCGGGCGGTGAGTATCTCGTGGGCGAGAACCGATGGTTCTGTGGTGTCCACATGATGCATCGTGACCGAGCTGTCGCCGAGCGCTTGCCAGAGCTCGATGAGGCCCTCGACGTCCATACCCTCGGTCAAGGTGTCATGAATAGTCTGCTGCACCACCGGATGGTCGGGAATGGTGACCGGGCCGGTGACATTCTCTTGGCACGCAGCAGCATCCGGGAACAGGGCAGCGAGGAGATCGTCGCTCTCCATGCGTTGGATGGGCGGCGGGTTGCGCTTGCCGTTTCGCATCCGCAGCACGATCAGCGAGCGGTTCAGATTCCACCGCCACCGGGACTGGAAGGCCGGCTGGTCGAGTATGGCCTGGGTGAGCGTTTCGGTGATGGTTGCCGGCTGCAGAAAATGCTGGACGTCGGTCAGCGGAAACGAATGATGGGGGCCGAGCGATATGACGACGGCGTCATCGCTGGCTGCCGCCTGCAGCTCAAAGTTGAATCCAACGCAGAACTTCTTCCGCAGTGCGTAGCCCATGGCCCGGTTTATCCGTCCGCCGAGTGGCGAATGGATGACCAGCTGCATGCCGTCCGCATCGTCGAAGAACCGTTCCATCACCAGGTCGGTGGAGGTTGGCATGACGCCGAGCGACGCTCGCCCCGTCGCCAGGTACGCAACGATGAGCGCCGCGGCGTCAGCTTCTATTCCTGTTGCGGAAATGAGCCACGCCGTGGCTGCCGCCGGGTCATCCCGGGCGAGATGGCCGTCAACCGATTCCCGAATGAGTGAGACCTCGGACGACAGCTCCGCGGTGCGGGCCGGCGCTTCACCGGTCCAGAACGGCACGGTTGGTGGCGCGTCGCCGGCGTCGGTCACCCGAACTTCTCCGCCGGTCACCTGGCGGATTCGCCACGAGTTTGTGCCGAGGAGAAAGATGTCCCCGGCCATCGACTCCATGGCCCAGTCTTCGTTGACGGTGCCGATGAACGTCTCGTCCGGCTCCGCGATAACCCGCATGTCGTAGATTTCGGGAATGGCGCCACCCGAGGTGAGGGCAACGTACCTGGCGCCTCGGCGGCCCCGCAGCTCGGCGTTGACCTGGTCATGATGAACCCAGGCCGCTCGACGCCCCCTACCGGTCATGATCCCGTCTGCAACGAGCGTCACCACATCATCGAAACGTTCCCGCGAGAGTTCGGCGAACGGTTGCGCTCGGCGCATGAGGTTGAACAACCCGTCCGCGGTCCAATCCTCGGCTCCGGTTTCTGCCACCACTTGCTGGGCGAGAATGTCGAGCGGGGCGACCGGCGGTTCTAGGGCGTCCAACCTTCCGGCTCTGATGGCACCGAGGAGCGCTGTGCACTCCACCAGCTCATCCCTGGTCAGCGGGTAGAGCCTGCCCCGTGGCGTGCCGTGTCTGGTGTGGTTCGACCGGCCGACCCGCTGCAGGAAGGTGGCGATGGACCGTGGGGAGCCGATCTGGCAGACCAGTTCTACCGGCCCAACGTCAATGCCAAGCTCCAACGACGCCGTGGCGACCAGTGCCTTCAGCTCCCCGGCCCGCAGCCGCCGTTCGACCCGGTGGCGCCGATCCTTGCTGAGACTGCCGTGGTGGGCGGCAACTTCGTCTTCACCGAGGCGCTCGCCAAGCTGGTGGGCGAGGCGTTCCGCCAGCCGTCTGGTATTGACGAAGACCAGAGTGGTGCGGTGCTCGGCCACAAGCTCGGCAATGTTGTCGAGCACATGGTCCATCTGGGCGTGCGTAGCGACGGCCTCAAGCTCGCTATCTGGCAACTGCAACTTCACGTCCAGCGCCCGCTGGTGCCCGGTGTCAACAATGGCGCAGTCAATGCCGCCGTCGGTGTTGGTTCTGGTGCCGACCAACAGTTTTGCCACGGTCTCGATTGGCCGCTGGGTCGCCGACAGGCCGACCCGAGTTGGACTGCTGCGACAGATGTGGTCCAGCCGCTCGAGGGTGAGCGCAAGATGTGAGCCACGTTTGTCCCGGGCCATGGCGTGGATCTCATCGACGATCACGGTGTGCACCGTTCGCAAGATCTCCCTGCTCTTGGCCGCTGTGACCAAGAGGTAGAGCGACTCCGGCGTTGTCACGACGAAGCTGCGCGGCTTTCGGATCATGGCCTGGCGTTCACTTTGGGGCGTGTCACCGGTGCGGACCCCAAGGCTGATGACCGGCGAGGTGAGGCCCATCTCTGCCGCGGTCACCGCTATTTCGGCCAGCGGACGTTCCAGGTTCTCCGCGATGTCCACCGCCAGCGCCTTCAGCGGCGACACGTACACCACGCCCGTCCCGTCGAGGGGGCGGCCGTTGGCGTGGGCGAGGTACATCTTGTTGATGGCCATCAGAAACCCGGCGAGCGTCTTGCCGGAGCCCGTCGGAGCGGCGATCAACGTGTGGCGACCTGTAGCGATGTGGGGCCACCCCTCCACCTGGGGCGGCGTTGCACCGTCAAACCGGTCTCGAAACCAGGCGGCCACCGCAGGGTGAAACCCCACACCAGGCACCAACGTGTGGTCCAACGTGAGCGTGGAAACAGGTGTGAGCGCAGAGGCGTCGAAAAGAGTGCTGCCGGGGATTTCCGCGTCCAGCGTTGGTTGGTGGGCGGCGACAAGCCGTGGTTCATCGGTGATGGCCATGGACGGCTACGCAGCGTCGTCCTGGCGAGCCAGGGTGATCAGCCGCTTCACCGCAAGCTCATCCCCGAGCATGTGGCCGTAGCGGTCTTCCAAGCCGACTTCGAGGCGCTCCACCGCCTCCGGAGACCAGTCCACCGCCGCACCACGAATGCTCTCGGCAAGCGCGGCAAACAGCGCTGCCGCATCGTTGAGGGGGATCACCGCCCCCGATGGGTGGTTTGTCGACCGATCTTGCACCTCTCCATACTGACGATGGCCTGTGACAGCGAATGAAGGAATGGCCGCACCAGGGCTGTATTTGTTGGCGAACCTGCGCTGCGCGAAACTCGACGGGACTACCGAAGCGAACCGAAACTACGAATCGGAGCAGGATTTGAGCGCACAGGTGCCCCTTGTCGACTATTTGGTCTTGGACGATCCGCCCCACCTTGTGGCGACGGAGTGCACCAGCTGTGGCGCCCGCTACTTTGACCGGCGCAACGCCTGCGCCTCCTGTTTCTCCGAGGACTTCACGTCGACCAAGATTGCCAATGAAGGGGTGCTTCGCTCGTTCACCATCGTGGCTCACGCCGGTCCCGGCATCGAGGTGCCATTCGTGGCTGGCGTCGTCGACTGTGACGGCACCAGCGTGCGAGGCAACGTAATCAACGTGACGCCGGACCCCGACCACGTGTCACTCGGCATGCCGGTCAAGCTGGCCACCTATTCGCTCGGAAAAGACGACAACGGAACCGAAGCCATCGGCTTCGGCTATGAACCGGCCACGGCCGGCTGATCAAGGAGACCGCTCATGAGCGCCAGCGACGACATCTGGATTCTCGGGATCCACATGACCAAATTCGGCAAACACTTCGACCAGGACGTGGTCGACCTGGGGGCCGAAGCCATCCGAGGAGCCCTCGCAGATTCCGGCACGACCATGGCCGATATGGGCATCCTTGCCGCAGGCAACCTGATGGGCGGCGGCGGCATTGGCCAGCAGCTGCAGAAACAGGTCGGCCAGACCGGCATCCCGGTCTACAACGTCTCCAACGCATGCGCCACCGGCGCCACCGCGCTGCGAACCGCCATCATGGCGGTCAAGGCGGGGGAGTGCGATATGGGCCTTGCGGTCGGTGTTGAGAAGCTGGCCGGAGCCGGTCTGCTCGGCGGCGGGGGCAAAGCTCGCTCGGATGAGAAGGTCTACGAGCCGTCTGGCCGTTTCGGAGCGGTTGCGCCAACCGATGGCCGAATCGGCACGGCCACCATGCCCGGCGTGTTCGCTCAGGTCGGCATGGAGTACGGCCACAAGTACGGCGGGACCAGCTTTGAGCTGTTCGCCAAGATCAGCGAGAAGAACCACTCCCACTCCACGCTCAATCCGCTGGCGGCATACAGCAAGGCCATGCCGCTTGAGCAGATCATGAACGACGTCATGATCGCCTACCCCAACACCAGGCCGATGTGTTCCGCCAACTGCGATGGCGCCGCGGCAGCCGTGGTGACAAACGGGGCGACGCTCAAGACGCTGTCGCTCGAACAGCAGCGCCGAGCCATCAAGGTCTCGGCATCGGTGCTGACTTCGGACCCGTGGCAGGAGGCGTGCCAGATTCTGCCGGACGTCAACACGCTTACCAAGAACGCCGCCGCCCAGGCCTATGAGCAAGCAGGCGTCGGCCCCGAAGATCTCGACCTTGTGGAGCTGCATGACTGTTTCGCCACTGCAGAGCTCGTTCACTACGACAATCTCGGACTCTGCGAAGAGGGTGGAGCGGTGGACTTCTTCAACTCCGGGGCACCGTGGCGAGACGGTTCCAAGCCGGTCAACGTGTCCGGCGGTCTGCAGTCGAAGGGTCACCCGATCTCGGCCACCGGCATCGCCAATATCTGGGAAGTGTGTCAGCATCTGCGCGACGA
>CAZSTV010000036.1:29735-33861 GCA_964609665.1 uncultured Acidimicrobiaceae bacterium | reverse complement strand
GAAGCGAAAGGAACAGCCTGGTGAAGGCCGTGTCGACTGCTCGCCGTCTAGTGGGAGCTGCTGCCCGGGCCTCGGGCCTCGACCAGCAGCTGTACAACCGGGTTCCGTTACGACCTGCTCGTGACGTCTTATTCGATGAGGCCTGGTACGGCGCCGAGTACGGCACGAAGTATGACCTTGGCGATGGGTCCCGGGCCGCAATGCTCGCCCACTTCCTCGCCGAGGGAGCCGCCCGCAAGCTGGACCCCCACCCGCTGTTCGACACCGGGTACTACCTGTCGCAGCTGCAGTCCGGGGAGTCCTGCGATGACCCGATCGATCACTTCCTGACCGTCGGGGCGTCCCGAGGCCTCAACCCTCACAAGCTCTTTGACACCGCCTGGTACCTGGATCACTACACCGACGTGGCCGAAGCCGGCCTCAATCCGCTGGTGCACTACATCGAACACGGTGCCATCGAGGGCAGGCTGTCCGGTCCGGACTTCGACGGCGGTTGGTACCTCGATGAGTACGAGGATGTTGCCGCCGCCGGCGTCAACCCGCTGGTGCACTTCTCCATGCACGGCGAGGGCGAGGGCCGCTTCGCCAGCCATCTGGCAAAGCAGTCCAAGCTGGTGACCGTCAATGCCGGTGTGGTCAACATCGGACACGCCTTCAGCCTGGAAGACACCGACTGGCACGGCCCGCAGACGCTGTTGGAGCCGCCGGTCCGACCGACCGTCACCCTGGACCCCGTGCAGTTGGCAGACCACAAGGTCGCCTCCTTCGACGTGTGGGACACCCTGATTCACCGCCGCTGCCACCCCGAGGAAATCAAGCTGGCGTCCGCCAGGGCGCTGCTCCTCGGCTTTCACCGCTGGCTCAAGCCGGAACTGCAGGACCTCAACGCTCTGTATCGGGGCCGGTTGGCCGCAGAAGCCCAGGTCTCGTTCGGCGACGACCGGGAGTACCGGTTCTCCGAAGCGGCGATTGCCTGGGCCGAAAACTCGATGGTGCAGACCGCATCGTCGGAGGTGATGACCGCGGCGGTGGAACATCTGCTGACCCATGAAATTCGGGCCGAAACGAACGCAACGTTCCGCAACACCGCCATGGACCCGATCTTCGAAGCGCTGTCGGGGCGGACCATCGTCTTCGCCTCTGACTTCTACCTGCCGAGTGAGGCGCTGCAGCGTCTGCTCACCACCAACGGCATCGACTGCAACTTTGCCAGGGCGTACTCCTCCTGCGAGGACGGTCGGTCCAAGCGATCCGGCGCCATGTTCACCAGGATCCTCGATGACCTCGGCGTGCACCCCCAAGACATCGTGCACGTCGGCGACAACCGTGATGCGGACGTGACCGCCGCAACTAAAGCGGGGTTGACCGCGGTCTACCACGAGGTGGAGCGGCTACCGGCCCTCGATG
Organism: uncultured Acidimicrobiaceae bacterium; assembly: GCA_964609665.1. GTDB lineage: Bacteria > Actinomycetota > Acidimicrobiia > Acidimicrobiales > SZUA-35 > JAHELU01. The sequence continues at coordinate 32,454 of CAZSTV010000036.1, read as the reverse complement.
CCGCGGTCGAAGAACGAATCGCCGGTGATGACGACACCTACGAAGCGTTCATCGGCGCCTCGCTGGCCAAGACCGCAGCCTCGCTCCCCGCCCCGAAGAACGATCAGGATGAGCTGCGACGACTCGGCGTCCGGTTCGCCCCCGTTGCGGTGGGGCTCGCCCTTCGCATCGTTGAAGAAGCGGTAACGAACGGCATCGAGAAGATCTTCTTCTTCACCAGGGAAGGCCTTTTCCTGAAACAGCTGGTCGACCAGGTCATCGCAGCGGACCCGTATGGCGTCGCCTACCCGGAGACCGAACTCCTCGAGGTCAGCCGCAAGGCAACGTTCGCCGCATCGCTCGACAGCTTCACCGCCGACGAGCTGATGCGCATCTGGACCGTCTACTCCACGCAATCACCCCGAGGCCTTGCCGCAAGCCTGAACATCAATACCGAGCGAGCGGAACAGGTCTTCGGCCGCCAAGGCCTGGACTTCGACGAACCGGTTCGCTATCCGTGGCAGAACGAGCAGTTCCAGCGGGCCATGACCGAGCCATCGTTCAAGGCCGAGACCGAACGTTCCATGGCTCGCCAGCGCGAGCTGCTTCGGGGATACGCCGCTTCCAAGGGTATGCACGACGGCAACTCGATGATCGTCGACCTGGGCTGGCGCGGGACCATCCAGGACAACCTCAGTCGAGCGATTGACCTCCCCCTCCGAGGGATCTACCTGGGCCTGTTCTCCTTCCTCAACGAACAGCCGACCAATTCTGAAAAGGTCGGCTGGCTCTTCGATCACAACGACACCGATCGAGACGCCTGGACCGTCGACGAGGTGGCCCCGCTCGAAATGCTCTTCAACGCCGTCGGCGGTTCCGTCACCGGCTACGAGCGCGATGCCGACGGTGACTATGTGGCGCTTCGCCACGTTGACTCCGATGAGGAAGCCGTCATCGCCCAGCGGGTCGTGCATTTCCAGGAGGGCATCATCGACGCACTGCCCGGCTTGGTCGACCTGACCGCAAACCATGCGCTCACCTCGGCCCAGTTCCGCCCGCTGGCTCGAAAGCTGGTGCAGGGAGTGGTGCGCCAACCCCCGGCACTCATCGCCGAGGCGTTCTTCAACCTCTCCCACAACGAAACGTTCGGCACCGGAACATTCGACGACATGCGCAAGCTGTCCGACCTCAAAGACACCGCAAACACGCTGGAGCGAGGGGCGCTCTACACCGCGTTGGCCGACGCTGGCGAGGACTGCCGCTGGCCTGAAGGTCTCGGCGCCGCATCCCAGGCCATCCTGCGGACCATCGATGGGCCGCGACCCATTCATGTGCCAACAAGGATCTTCGCTTCGAGCGCCGACATCACGTCAAAAGGTTCGGTTGGCCTGTTCGCTCCGGCCCCGATCATCGGCTCCGGAGGACACCGCACCATCTACAACCTGGCCAAAGGCATTGCCGCCACCGGGTTGGACGTGCAGCTTTTCCTGGACGGCTTCGGTGCAGGGCTCGACGACGTTGTCTCCCAGCTTCGGGGATCCGGGGTCACGCTTGCGGCGAGCTGGGACACCTCCACCAGGTTCGACTATGCCATCGCAACGGTCGCCGCCTCGGCCGCCCACGTTGAGAAGACATCGGCAAACGGCCGCGGCTACCTGGTCCAGGACTTCGAGGCCTACTTCAACCCGGTCAGCGACGGCTACATCTCAGCGGAGTCAAGCTACACCGACGCCTTTGACTTCCTGACCGTCGGCAGCTGGCTTGGCCACGTACTCGAAACCCGGTACGGATCACGGGCGTTCTCGTCCGGACTGGGCGCCAACCTGGAGGTCTACCGGCCGCTCGACGCTCCCGCGGCGGCGAACGCCGCCATGATGTCGACCCCTGCCGGCGGCTCGACGGTGGAGCGCGAGAACGCCGTGTGCTTCCTCTACCAGCCGGAGAAACCACGCCGGACCCCCCAGCTCGGCATCAAAGCACTCGAACTACTCAAGCGAGCCTGCCCGGACGTGTCGGTCTACGTGTACGGATCCGATGCGGACATCGACCTTGACTTCGACGTGGAAAACCTCGGCCTGATCAGGGACCTCGACCAGCTGAACGAGCTGTACAACCGGTGCAAGGTGGGGCTCTGCATCAGCATGACCAACCCGTCCCGCATCCCGTTTGAGCTGATGGCGGCAGGCACCGTCCCGGTGGACGTGTATCGGTACAACACGCTATTCGACTACGAGGACGACACCGCCGCCCTGGCATACCAGTCCCCCGAGTCTCTGGCCGCAGCGATGATTGAGCTGCTTACCTCGGACGAGGCGTACCAGTCCCGGCGGCAACGCTGCCTGGAGTTCATCACCAACCGGCCTCTCGGTTGGGAGACCGACGTCATGGTCAACGCGGTCCTGGCTCGCATCTCTGGAGTTGAGGTTGAGCCGACCGCAAGCACCCAGCTGTACACCGCTCCCCCAATCATCGCCGCCCAGGACAACTCCGAGTCGACGAAGGCGTTCTGCGAGTGGCAACGGAGATCTGCATCGAGATGACCCAAGACATCGTGCTGGTTGACCAGTCCCGCTGGACCTTCGAGGCCTGTCCCATCTGCGCCACGCCGATTGACGTGGGGCACACCAGCTCCGCCGTCGCCGATCGCGACGGTGAGCCGAGAGACTTCACGTCCTGTGGCGAGTGCAGCACGCTGTTTCCCGCCGGGGCCAATATTCCCGCCGGGGCCAATATTCCCGCC
>CAZSTV010000036.1:25113-29635 GCA_964609665.1 uncultured Acidimicrobiaceae bacterium | reverse complement strand
CAGCACGCTGTTTCCCGCCGGGGCCAATATTCCCGCCGGGGCCAATATTCCCGCCCAGGATGATGCTGCGGCCGAGGAAGCAGAAACCGCCCGCCAAGCCGAGTATCACGCCCAGCTCTGGGAGGACGTGAACTTCGAGCAGCTCGATCTCGTCGGGGCCACCGCAATGCAGTTGGCATGGGAGTTCGCCGAGTTCCTCGACGATCCTCACAGCTCCGGGGCAATCATCGACATCGGCGCAGGCCGAGGCAACATTCTGCAGGCCATCCGTCGGCTCAACTACCGGGTTGGCGGCTGCGAACCGTCAGCGGCCCTAACGGCGGTCGCCCGGGCCGCGTACGTCCTGGGCCCGGACATCCTGGAGAACCTTCCTGCCGATGACTACCTCGCACGCCTGGCCGCCGGCCCGAAGCGGGTCTCGGGTTTCATCATCTGGCACGTCCTGGAACACATGCGTCTCCCGATGCCGGTGCTCCGGAAGTGCCTGACGATTGCACCAGACGCCCGGTTCTTCATCGAACTGCCGCTCGCCATCACCGAGGACATCTTCGGTGAGCACCTCTTCTTTCCCACCCCGAAAACACTGGTGTGGATTGCCGAGGAACTCGCCCTGGATGTCGAGCTGCTGCAGATAACCGAGGACGACCGCCTCCGGGTCTTCTATCGGGCAAGGCCTGATGATCCGGAGATCCTGAAACTGCCGGACAACGCCGCCATGGACCACCTGGAAGCAACGTACGCCGCCATGAGCCCGTCATTCGCACATTTCGCTGCAGGGGTCACCGCCGATGCCTAAGCGACTGGTTGTGCACATCGGGTTCCACGAAACCCAAACCACCATCATCCAGGAGAGCATGTTCGGCTTTCGGGTCGGGCTGCGTGATCACGGTGTGGTCTACCCCCAGCCGCTCTCGGGCCACCCGTCGCACCTGGACCTCGCCACCGCGCTCGGCTTCAACCCACGGCCTGACGAGCTGACCGAATTCGACAGCGCCGGAGTCATCGAGCGGTACCGCAGGGTCATCGAGGACTCGCCAGAGGACGCGACGATCGTGCTGTCGTCCGAGGAGTTCTGTCAGGGCAACTTCCGGCCCGAGGCGCTGGAAAACCTGCAGCTGTTCGTCAACAAGCTGGACCTCGAAACGTCAATCGTCGCCTACGTCAGAGACCCCCTGCAGTTCCTGCTCGCCATCTACCACCACGAGCTTCGAGACACCGACTCCACCCGCCACTTCGGTGAGTGGGTCGACGGGTTTGACCTGTCCGGGGCTGACTTCGCGAAGCGGCTCGACCCCTGGCGTGAAGCGTTCGGCGATGTGGCCGGGCTCCGCATTCGAGATTTCGATGCCATCAGGGCCGCAGGGGTGCCGATCCTCATCGACTTCCTCGACACGTGCGGCATCGGCCCGATCGACATGCTCTCCGTCGAACACCCCGTGGCCGAAATACACCCGTCGCTCGTCGCAGCGCTGATAGCGGTGCGCAATGGCGACCTGAAGCCCGGCGTACGCCAAGACCACGTGGTCAGTCTTCTGGAGATCAGCGCGCTGATGGCCCCGATAGATGCGGCAACCGCCCACCTCGGTACCACCGGTGCACGCCAGCTCACCGAGCGTCTCGGCGAGCTGGCAACCGACCGCTACGCCGAACAGGTCTGAGAAAACTCGTTACCAACAGTAAAGGAACCGGTAGTCGAAATGAGCACCATGTCCAACCCGCTTGCCGCTGCCCCCGGAGAACATCGGGCAGCCGTCTTGTCACGCACCGAAGGCAACCGCTACTGGTGGCATCACCGCGAGGAATGCAAGTACGAACCACCGATCTACTCCTGGCTCACCGACGACGAGTGGGAGCTGATGCGCCAGTGGTTCGTGCAGTCCGGCGAGGAGTTCGGGGAGTTCACCGGCGAATGCGGCATCCCGCCGCTGTCGATGCTCCAGGGGCTGATCATGGGCAACGGCATCCGCCGGGTGGTCCAGCTCGGCCACTACGTCGGCTACTCCACCATCTTGATCTCGCTGATGATGCAGCGCATGAACTCCGGAGGCCAGCTGTTCAGCATCGACATCGATCAGCGAGCCACGGACTTCACCCAGGGCTGGGTCGATCGTTTCGGCACCGATGATTCGGTGACGCTGCGAGTGAGCGACTCGGCCGATGCCGATGCGGGCGCAGCCGCCATCGACGCCTTCGGCGGTCAGGCCCCGCAGCTGGTCTTCATCGATTCGTCCCACATGTACGAGCACACCCTGAAGGAACTGGACCTCTGGTACCCGCTGCTCCAGGACTGGGGGTTCATCGTCATGCACGACGCCAGCACGTTCGCCGCAGACTTTGATGCGACATCTGGCGGTGGGGTTCGGCGAGCGATCGACGAGTGGAACCTGATGGCCACCGATCGCATCTTCACCATCAACTCGCAGTTCAGCACCGAGTTGAACGGTGAAGACCTTGTCTACGTCGATGGATGCGGACTCGGCATGTTGCAGAAAGTTCCCCGCTAGGACAGGGCCGCTTAGAACGAGGCCGCTTAGACGCTGTCGATGAAGTCGGTCACGATCGTCGTCAGCTGGGGCCAGAACGGTGGTGGAAGGTCATGACCGAGGCCTTCCACCTCGATGTAGGCGGCGCCGGGAATGACATCGGCGAGGTGGCGGCCGCCGTCAGGTTGGATCAGCGTGTCGGCCGAGCCGTGGACGACAAGCGTCGGGGTGTTCAGCCCGGCGAGCGCAACGTCGCGGCTCCCGGCCGCCATGACAGCGCGGAACTGCCTGGCGGTTCCCTTGGGGTCAATGCCGTGGTCCAGCATCGCCTTTGCTTTCGCAGTCACCCATTCCGGAGACCAATGCTCCGGTGATGCCCAGATTTTCTCGGTGGCGAGCCGATGCTCCAACCAGGCCTCGGGGTCGGACGGGGCTGGCTGCAACAGCGCCCGCTTGGCGTCGTCGGTGGACAGCCCGAAGCCCCGCTCGCCAGAGGCGGACATGAGCGCAATAAGACTGTCGACCCGCTCGGGGTGTTCCAGCGCTATCACCTGAGCGATCATGCCGCCCATCGACTGCCCAAGGACATGAGCGGTCCTCCAGCCAAGCGCATCCAATACGGCGACGGCGTCAGCCGCCATGTCCGAGACGCTGTAGAGCGGCGAGCCTGCTCCCGGAGTGCCAGAGACTTTGCTGGACCGCCCAGTATCTCGGTTGTCAAAGCGTGCGACGCTGACACCGCTGGCCGCCAAGCCATCGACAAAACCCGGCTCGAAGGCAACCAGTGGCGAGCCGAGTCCATTGATCAGCAGCAGTCGCCGATCCGGGTGACCTGGGTTTGGTGCATCGCTTGATGTTCGGTTGGATGCATCGCCGGGGGCCATCGTCCAATGCAGCTCGACCTGGCCGTTCGTTGCAATTCCACTGGTGTCTGCCATTCTGAGCAACGGTAGCGAACAGGCAGCCGACGGTCTGCAGCGAACAATATGTCGAAATCATGAACATCTCGCGGGAGGCGTATCTCCGCAGCCGGTTTGATCGCTTGAGAGCTTTTGGGTTTGTTATGTGTCCGGGTGGGGCGATGAAACAGGAGAAGACCGGCGGCAAGTACCGTACGTACCAACGACCGCGAAACCCCATTTGTAACTTCAGTCGACCGGGCCCGCTCGGGAGACCGCGATGCGGTCAACGACCTCATCAGCGAATGCCTGCCACTCGTCACCTCCTGGGTGAAGCGTCGAGGCTCCGCCGATCCGGAGGCACTCGCCAATCTTGTGACGATGGAGTTCGTCAGCAATCTTGATCGGCTGGACTTCACCTCCGACGGCCAGGCATGGAGTTATCTCTACCGAATCTGCCGTAGCCGCCTAGTCGATGAACATCGCCGAGCGGTCAGCGAACAGAAGCAGTTCGTTCTGGACGACAGCGACCAACCAACCACCGTCTTCGAACAGGACGTTGTTGACCGGATGTGGGTTGACGGCGCGCTCCGTGAGCTGACAGATGAGCAGCGAAAGATCGTTGAGCTGCGATTTCTCAGTGACCTCTCCATCGCCGAGACGGCGGAGCGGACCGGCAAGACGGCGACCGCGGTTAAGGGCCTCCAGCGACGTGCGCTGCGGCACCTGCCGCTGTGGCATTGTTCGGCGTAGTCGTACTCACCGTTGCAGCAACCATCCAGATGAGCGGGCCGGCGAGGAACCTGCCACAGATTCAGACCGGCGGCCAGTCTGCAGCCGATGGTTCTGCTGACGACGGTGTTACTAACGGCGATGCTGTTGGCGACTCGAGTCCCACCGAAAGCGATGACGTCGATGAAACGCGCGGCGTTACCATCTCGGGCTCTGAAGACGGCGAGGCGTCAGAGTCGATCTCGCAATACGACTCAGACTCGCCGCTGTCCGCCGACCAGCAGTCCATTGCTGTCGACGACGCCGCTACGCCATCTGTTACCGCAGTGACGTCGCCAGCTCAGATGGCTCCTGAAACCACCACGGCCACCGATACGCCCAGTGATGATGTTTCGACCGCTACCACCA
>CAZSTV010000036.1:22402-25103 GCA_964609665.1 uncultured Acidimicrobiaceae bacterium | reverse complement strand
CCATCGCCACCCAATCGTTCGCCACCGCCGACGACGGCGCAACGACCACCACCACACCATCGCCTGTCGGCAATCAGCCGCCCGAGATACCAGAGTCCGTCCCCGACGATGTGACGACGGCGGCGCAAACGACCACGACATTGGCGGCCGTCTCCGGTCCAACGGGAGAGGACGGTGCGTCCCTGATCATCGTGATACCTGACGTAGCCATCGAACCGGTCTCAATCGGCAGAGGGCCCAACCTGCTCAAAAACGGGAGCTTCGAGAATGGCGCACACACCACGTCCGCCAGTAGCTACCTGCACGCAAGGCTCCCCTATTGGAAATCTACGGACCGTCAGGGACAGGCAGAGGTCTGGCGCTCCGGCCACAACGGCTTCGATTCGTTCGAAGGGGACTGGTTCGTAGAACTCAACGGATTCGCCGCCAGCACCCTCACTTCAACGGTTTCGGTGACCCCCGGCGCCCGCTACTACTTCTCATTCGTCCACCGGATGCGCAATAACTCCGACACCGTTGAAATGCTGGTTGACGGTGTCGTCATCGCCACGGTGACAACCACCACTCCGGACAGCTGGTTCCACGCCGTCAGTCAGTTCTCGGCGCCGATAGATCGGTCAACCGTGACCATCGGCCTACGAGCTGTTGACCACGGAACCGGCGGCAACCTCGTCGACGACATACAGATACGGCTGGCCAACTAACGCCACTGCAGCGGGCCGTTCGATTGCTCTTGTGACCGTTTCACCGTAGGTTTGCCAGTGATGAGCGAGCCGGCGATCAGAACTCTCGGGCTGACCAAGTTCTACGGCAAGCACCGAGGGATCGAGGATGTCGATCTGTCGGTGACCGCCGGTGAGGTCTTCGGCTTCCTCGGGCCGAACGGTGCAGGTAAGAGCACCACCATCCGTTTGCTGCTCGACCTGTTGCGGCCAACCTCTGGAGCGGCATCGGTACTCGGCCTCAACCCACGCACGGACGCGCTGGCGGTCCGGGAACAGGTCGGCTATCTCCCTGGCGACTTGTCGATGTACCCGGCAATGACCGGACGCCAGCTCTGCACCTACTTTGCCTCCCTGCGGGGAATCGCAGCGCCCCGACTCATCGGCCCTCTTGCTGAACGTCTTCACCTTGACCTCGACCGGTCAATCGGCGACTACTCAACCGGCAACCGCCAGAAGGTCGGTCTTGTGCAGGCGTTCATGCACGAACCCGAGCTGCTCATTCTCGACGAGCCGACCTCGGGCTTGGATCCGCTGATGCAGCAGGAGTTCTACACCATGGTGGACGAGGTCAAGGAGTCGGGTCGGACCGTGTTCCTCTCCTCCCACCTGCTGCCAGAAGTCGAGAAGGTGGCCGACCGGGTGGGCATCATTCGTGACGGCACCATGGTCACGGTTGAAGAGGTGGCAACGCTCAAACGTCAGGCCATCAGACGAATGGAAATCCAGTTCGCGAAACGGACAGACCCGTCCCCATTCAAGACACTGTCGGCGGTCCGCAAAGTGGACCTGTCCGACGACGGACTGACCGTCATGCTGGTGGTCGAGGGATCGATAGATGGCGTGGTCAAGACAGCAGCCTCTTACGAGGTGCACAACATCGTCAGCCATGACGGTGACCTGGAAGACGTGTTCCTCGAGTACTACCGGAGCCCGGTGTAGTGCTGGACAGCATCTTTGCCAAGACGGTATGGGAACGGCGGCGGAGCATCGCCTGGTGGGTCATCGGCATGGTCGCCCTTGCCGGACTGACCGTTGCCTTCTACCCCGCCATCCGCAATGACGCCGAGTCGTTTGAGGAACTGTTCCGAGCGTTCCCACCGGAGCTACTGAGCATCTTTGGCATCGACGATCCGGCATCGTTGGTCACCGCGACAGGCCTGGTCAACAGCAGGCTCTATTCCGGGTTCGGACCGGTGATCCTTGCGGTGCTCGGCATCGTGCTCGGCACCGGGGCAATCGTCGGAGAGGAAGAGGCGGGCACGCTCAATCTGCTGCTGGCACAGCCGGTTAGCCGAGCGCAGATCATTGTCGAGAAGGCCGCGGCTGCGGCGGTGCTCGTTGGGATCGTTGCCGCCGCTCTGTTCTTGACGCTTTCAGTGGTGAACCCGCTGATGGACTTGGGGTTCAGGTTCTCCGGAATCCTGGCCGCGAACCTGCTGCTGTGGCTGTTCGCCATGGTGTTCTACACGTTCACGGTGGCGGTCGGTGCGATCTCCGGCAGCCGCAGCCTGACGGTCGGCGTTGCGGCGGGAACCACTGCAGCGCTGTTCTTCGTCAACGGACTTGCGCCGTTGGTGGACGAGATCGCATGGATGCAGAAGCTGACGCCGTTCTACTGGCTGCAGAACCCGAATCCGCTGGCGAACGGCTTTGATCTTGGCGCGATCGCCATCTTCATCATCGTCTCTGCCGTGGGTACAGCGGCGGCGATATGGGCATTCGACCGCCGAGACATCGGCACCTGAATCGCCTCCAAAACCGGCTCTATTCCGCCAGTTTCTCGATTGTTAATGAATGCCGGGGACCCCTGTTGGGGTTACAGATCTACCATGAAGATCAACCCCGACCAGGCAGGTGCGACCGGCCAACGTCGAGAGCAGATTGTGAGCGTTCAATGAACCGCAGCCAATTCCTCGCAGCCCTTGTGGTGGTAGGAGTCCTCGGCGCACTGGTGGCAACCCGGATTCAGTCCGGCA
>CAZSTV010000036.1:16212-22302 GCA_964609665.1 uncultured Acidimicrobiaceae bacterium | reverse complement strand
TTCTCGATCCGAAGCCGGCGCTGACCAACATCGACGGGTGGATCAACACCGACAAGTCGAGCCTTGATGACTTTGACGGCCAGGTGCGGGTGGTGGAGTTCTGGACCTTCGGCTGCTTCAACTGCCGGAACCGCATCTCTCACACCCAGGAGCTCTACGCCGAGTATCAGCCGGAGGGACTCGAGATCATCGGCATCCACGCACCGGAGTTCGAGCGTGAGCGTGACCCCGCCGCGGTGGAGCAGGCAACCGTCGACCTCGGCGTGACCTGGCCCGTCGCTCTCGACACCGGCAAGACCAACTTCCGGGCCTGGCAGGAAAGCCGTCGCTTCTGGCCACGGGTGTACGTGCTGGACCAGAACGGCGACGTGCGGTACGACCACATCGGCGAAGGTGACTACGACGGTCTGGAAGAGACCGTGGCTTACCTCATCGAAAACGGACCGTAGGAGACTCGGCCGATGTCGGTCCTCACACTCTTCGGCGAGGGCTTTGAAGCCGCTCTCCTCACCTGTTCGCTCATCCTGCTGATCCCCGGTGCAGCGGTAGCCCTCACCGCTCGAAAAGCAGCCATTCCTGCGCTGGCATCATTTGGAGTTGGCGTGCTCCTGCTCTCATGGCTCCGATTCAGCGCCCGAGGCGGCGGCTACTCCAACCTCTTGATCGCGGCGACGCTGATGCTGGCGACCATCGCTCTCCTCGTGCCGTTCATCAGCCGAGCAGACCTTGCTGCGCTGCCCGCCGGACTGCTGGCGGGCGGTGCCGCTGCTGAGCTGTGGCGACCATGCGTCGGCGCTGAGTTCGGCCTGCTGCTCAACGAACTGCCCGACCGAAGCGTGTCCGGGCTTGGCCTGATGTTCGTCTACCTCATCGGCACGCTGTCGCCGCTGTTCGTGCTTGGCGCGGTGCACCATCTGCTGCCAGAACGGCTGCTGGAGAAGATGGCGCCGGCGTGGGCCGTGATCGGCGGCGGCCTGCTAACGCTGTTGGCCCTCGCAACGGCGGTCGGCCTTCACGAGGACCTGGTCAGCAAACTGTTCGAGTGGAGTGTTGACAACGTTTGACCGGCGAAGCCGGTCATACGCTGCGAGCGTGCTACCGCTTTGAACGGCGGAGACGGTCAGACAGAAACTGCGTCTAGGAGTTCGTATTCGGCTTCGGTGTCCATGAAGTCTTCGAACTGGATGACGTGCATCTCTTCGAAGCGCTTGCGCAGCCATCCGTCGTTGGCATCGAGCAGGCCGAGCTTCTTGCAGTTCGGCACGATCTTGGCGAACAGCAGCTGCTGGAACGGATCCCGGTTTGGATCCTGGGCCGAGAACGTCTGGATGGCTTCCTTGACGTCAACCCCGAACCGCTCCCAGATCTCTTGACGCTGGAACCGATCCCGCATGCGGATGGCGGCGTCGTAGGCGAATTCCTGACGCTCGAACAACTCCGCCTCTGAGAGCTCGCTGTAGTACTCCTGCAAGCTCAAGACACCGAAGGCCACGTGGCGGGCCTCGTCGCTCATGACGTAGCGCAGCAGCTTCTTGAGCAGCGGGTCATGGGTCTGATTCATCATGTTGCCGAAGGCGGCGAGCGCCAGACCCTCGACCATGACCTGCATGCCCAGGTAGGTCATGTCCCAACGGTGATCGTTGATGATGTCATCGAGCAGCGCCTGGAGGTGACTGTTGACCGGGTACCAACCTTCGGTCTTGGTGTCGAGGTACTTGGAGAACACCTCGACGTGGCGGGCCTCATCCATGACCTGGGTGGCGGCGTAGTACTTTGCGTCGATCCACGGGACGGTCTCGACGATCTTGGCGGTGCAGACCAACGCTCCCTGCTCACCGTGCATGAACTGGCTGAGCGCCCAGACGTTGCTCTCCATTTCCAGCTCAAGCCATTCCTTCTCGCCCCACTTCTCAAACGAGGTGCCCGAGATGTCGACGCCGAGTTCGAGCAGCGTGTCCCGATTGGGGATGCCGTTGAGCCGGGCCATTTCCTCCTGGTCAACGTTGATGGACCAGTCCAGGTCCTTCTCGCCGTCCCACTGGGCGCCCTTGGCCTTCTCGTAGAGCTTGTTGAGACCGGGCCTTGCGCCCTTTTCGTAGTCCCAGGTGAAGATGGTGTCTGCGTTGTTCTCGACGGTGCGAATGGTCGAATCCACGTCGGTGTTGGTCACAGCCAACAGTTCTTGTTCTTCCTGGGTGAAGGTCATGAGAAGCTCCCGGGTTCGGTTTCAATCCATACTACCGGAGACCTCTTACACTGTAAATATTGCTGCCAATGTCCCGGGGCGGCACCATCGAGAGCCCCTTGGCGACCAACACCACGCCGACACCGGCCAGCAGGTGCCACGCCGCATGCCCCTGGAGCAGACTTTCGGGGTTGCAGAGCACCTGGCCAGTCCGTGACAGCTGGAAAAAGACCCGGGCCAGCACCAGACACAGCGCGGCCGCCGCCAACCAGCCAGCGCGGACCAACGGCCTGCGGTGAACGACCGCGTAACCCAACCAGCCGAACGCCAATGCGGTGAGCGGATAGTGCGTGAGCGGGTGGGCCATCCGAGCCAGCACGACCACCGCCATGACGGCGCCGAACCATCTGACCAGGTCGATGTTCCGGCGCTCAGCCTCCAAAGCGACCGCAGCGGCAACCGGGAGCGCCGTGATTGTCACGTCGTGAAGGACATGGGCCGACCAGCCTCCCGGACCGTGAAAGGCGGCGGAGCCGATGCCGGTCGACACCAACGACCATCCAACAAGCGCCAGTGACCGGCGACGTTCTGCGGTTGGCCAGGCTCGGGCCCGAACCAGCAGCCATAGGCCCATCGCGCTCATGGCCAGACTCGACACAACGTTTGCTGGTTGGCCGATCACATCGCGGATGAACTCGCAGTCCATAGATGCGACGTGGACCTCGGCGATCACCGAGACTCGGTAACGGTCGGTTTCATAGCATCGAACCTAGAACAGACGCCGACTCTGGCCGGTAGGGGTTCGGCCCTATTTCATGTTGGGGCGCCGCTTTGGCGACGACGCAAGATCCTTCTGGCTAGAGATCGCGACCTCGGGACCCTCGCCAGCCGCGACGGGCCAATTGGATTTGTGCCCACAGACCCCACAGCGACCCGAGGAACCCCAGGAACGAACCGATCCGGATCCAGCGCCGCAGTGATGTCGCAGCGTCCAACAGCAACGTCCGGGCCGACGTGACCCGCGACTGCATGCCATCTACCTGGTCGGCAACACCGTCGACCACTGCCGGCGTCAGCAAGGTGCCGTTGGAAGTATCACCGAGGAGCTCATCGACGTTGTTGGCCGAGTCGGTGAAGTCACCGAGGGCATCGCCAAGGGGCGATAGCTCCGCTGGCAACAGCCGGTAGAGCGGGTGGCTCTCAACGCTTGCGAAGACCTGATCCGCACCCGTGGTCACATCGACAAGGCTGTCGACGCGAGCCTGCAGCTCGTCGACCCCGTCAGGGTCGGTGCCGACACGATTGACCAGGTCATCGGCCTCATCGATCCTGGCCTCCATCCGGTCGAAGGCCACTTCGACTGGCTCCATCGCCCGGTCGACCGTGCCGGACGCCCGGAAACCCATCCTGATCGAGAGCACGGCGAGCACCACCATCAGCAGCGAGCCAACGATGCCAAGCACCAGCGCGAGCAGCCCAGCGATCCGGCTGCGGCCACCGCTCCTGGACGGCGCGGTTGCGGTACGGCTGCCGCCAAGGTCCTCGCTGGCCGGGTCGAGCAGTGCCGGGTCAAGCGAGGGATCCAGCGCTCCCCCGGTGCCGTCCCCTCCGAGGTCACCCAATTCCTTCAGCAGATCTTGATCGATCTCGTCGCTCATGGTCGACCCTTTCGAGAGTGGCGGTGCAGGGCCATCTTAGGCCGAGCCGGACAGGTCTCCCGAGGTACGGGCCGGGCGGCCGGTTATCGGTGGCCGGTGAGTTACCGGCCGGCTCGCTGAGCGTTTGCCACCATCGCGTCAACCATCTCGGGCCACCGGGGGCGAGGGAGATCGTGGCCCATGTCCGGGAACATCAACAGCCGGGAGTTCGGAATGGCTTTGGCGGTGGCGATGCCGCCACTCGGCAGCACCAGCGGATCGACAAGGCCATGAATCACAAGGCTCGGCGCTCGCACACTGCCAAGATCAGCCGTCCGGTCCGGGCTGGCCTGTATGGCCGCAAGCTGGCGGGCCGACCCTGCGGGGCGGAAACTCCTGGCGACCGATGCCTTCGATTGCTGCTGCAATTCCTCGTCTTCCCAGTGAGGACCGGCGACCAGCTTGAAGACCGAGACCCGCTCTTCCACCGCGTTCTCAAGCGTTGGCTGCGGGCGCCGAGCCAACTTGACCATCAGCGCTGGGTTGGTGCGACCGTTTCTGGCGTCGCCGGTGTTGGACATGATCGACGTCAAACTCAAGACCCGATTCGGGTGGCCAAGCGTCAGGCTTTGGGCGATCATCCCTCCCATCGAGGCTCCCGCCACATGTGCCGCCTGAATGTCGAGAGCGTCGAGCAGCCCTGCGGCATCATCGGCCATGTCCGCCAGCAGATAGGCCGACTCCGGTTTGCGGCGGGTTGCCAGCGACCGAAAGTAGGCCGACGGGCTGAGCACCGGACCGGTCATCTCGTCGCTGAGTCCGATGTCTCGATTGTCGAACGTGATAACCCGAAAGTCCTCGGCCAAACGGTCCACAAAACCGGCAGGCCAGTCGGTCAGCTGCGCTCCGAGGCCCATGATCATAAGCAACGGTGGACCATCGCCCTGTTCCTCATACGCAATGTTGATCCCGTTGGCGCTGATCGTGGGCATACATAAACCCTAGGACGATCACCGGCCAAGACAAAAGGACCACTGCCCACTCTGGACCGCACCGGTGGGCGCCGACATCGGAGACGGAGAGAGTCAGGTGGACAGTCTGGAGCGTCGGTGGGCTACGTTTGCAGGCCATGGACGCCTTCACACACCGCACGATCATGTCTTCTGGCTGTCGGATTCACCTCGTCGAAAACGGACCGGCTGACGGTGTTCCGATCATCATGATCCACGGCTTTCCCGAGAGCTGGTTCTCCTGGCGCCACCAGCTCGCCGCTCTGGGAGACGCTGGCCACCGTGCGATTGCCATGGACGTGCGGGGCTACGGTCGTTCGGTCGCACCGGCGGAGATTGAGGCGTACTCGATGACGGCGCTCGTCGGTGACGTCATTGCTGTGATCGACGATCTTGGAGTTGAGCAGGCCGTCGTTGTCGGCCACGACTGGGGCGCTCCGGTCGCCTGGAACACCGCGCTGCTCCGACCGGAACGGGTCAAGGGTGTTGCCGGGCTCTCGGTGCCATACGCCGGCCGCGGCGACGTGCGCCCGCTGACCGCGTTCCGGGCGATGGCTGGCGATGAGATCTTCTACATCGACTACTTCCAGGAACCCGGCCTTGTCGAGGCCGAGGTTGAGAAGGACCTTGAGGGATGGATTCGGGGCTTCTACTTCACCGCCTCGGGCGAGGCCGATCTTTCGGCTCCGCCGATGGGCATGGTGGCGAAAGGCCAAGAGTTGCGGGAGCGGATGCAACAGCCTGGGCCGGGACAGATGGCCTGGTTGCCAGAGGAGGACTTCCAGTACTACCTCGGTGAGTTTGAGCGGTCCGGCTTGACCGGCGGCTTCAACCGGTACCGAAACATCGAACGGGACTGGACCGAGCTTGCTGCGTGGCGACACGCCCCGATTACCGTGCCAGCGCTGTTCATCGGCGGTGACAGGGATGGGCCGACCAGGCTCGGCCAGAGCGCTATCGATCGCTTCGACCAAACACTGCCGGCACTCACCAAGAGCGAGATCCTGAGCGACTGCGGTCACTGGACCCAGCAGGAGAAGCCGGCCGAGGTCAACCAGCTGCTGCTGGAGTTTACAGCTGGCCTGTAGACCAGCTCCGGTAAACAGCTGGCCTGTAGACCAGCTCCGGTAAACAGCTGGCCTGTAGACCAGCTCCAGTAAACAGCTGGCCTGTAGACCAGCTCCAGTAAACAGCTGGCCTGTAGGCCAGATGTGATGTGCCGCTACTGGCCTTCGAAGTTTGCGGGGCGCTTCTCCAT
>CAZSTV010000036.1:0-16112 GCA_964609665.1 uncultured Acidimicrobiaceae bacterium | reverse complement strand
GGCCAGATGTGATGTGCCGCTACTGGCCTTCGAAGTTTGCGGGGCGCTTCTCCATGTAGGCGGTCAACGCTTCGCGGAAGTCCTTGGTCTGGAACAGTGGCAGGAGCGCCAAGTATTGCCGCTGGACGTGATCCTCCAGCCCTTCGGTCATGGCGTGGCGCATCATCCGCTTTGCGGCTCGGACCGCAAGCGGGGCGTTTGCGGCAACCTCGGAGGCAACCACCATGGCCCGATCCATGAGGGCTTCCGGCGGGAGCACTTCGCTCACCAAGCCATACTCCAGCGCCTCATCGGCGGTGAGGGTCCTGGCGGTGAACAGCAACTCGGCCGCCTTCGACCAGCCAATGATGCGCGGCAACAGCCACGTGCCGCCGCTCTCCGGCACAAGGCCACGGGCGGTGTAGGCAGCGGACAGCTTGGCCTTCTCAGACGCCAGGCGTACATCACACCCGAGCGCCAGGTCCATGCCATAACCTGCGGCGCCACCATTCAGGGCGGCGATGGTCGGCGTGTCGATCTTGTTGAGCACGACCGGGGGTGCGGATCGAAGCGCGAACTCGCCGTTGCCGCCTGAACTTGAGTCTCCGCCGATTCCCTCGCCAGAAGACGCAGCCGCAATGTCGAGGCCTGCGCACCATGCCTTGCCGTTTCCGGTGATGACGATGACCCGAACCTCGGGGTCCTCATCGGCCTCCAACAGCAGCTCCGACATGCGGTTGAGCATGGTGATCGTGATGGTGTTCATCCGATCTGGACGGTTGAAGGTCAACGTGGCGATATGGCCATCGACGTCGTACAGGAGAGGCTCGGTCATGGCCTCCAACGTAGATGGCAGCCCACCACCGACACCAGCCAGCGGGCCATCGCTCTCAGATGGTCCGCGGGCTGGTCGAACCAGTACTCTCCAAGTCGTGCGAAACCCCAAAGACTTCTTCAAGCCCCTTGCGGTCGGAGCTCCGGACCCGTTGACCGAAATTCCCTTCCCGCCGAGCCGGATGATTCACTTCTTCCCGCCGTCGATGGAGAAGATGGTGGCCAAGGTCCCCGATATCGCACCCACGGTCGACATCTTGCTCGGCAACCTTGAAGACGGGGTGCCCGCATCGGACAAAGAGGCGGCTCGGGCGGGACTGATCAAGGTTGGCAAGACCGTCGACATGGGCTCCACCCAGTTCTGGACCCGGCTGAATTCGCTGGACTCGCCGTGGTTCCTCGACGATGTCTACTCCATCGTCGGCGAGATCGGCGACGTGCTGGACGTGGTGATGATCCCCAAGGTCGAAGGCCCAGAAGACATCCATTACGTTGACCGACTCCTGGCGCAGCTCGAAGCGAAGGCCGGCCTCACCAAGCCGCTGATGGTGCACGCCATTCTGGAAACAGCGCGTGGGGTTGCGAACGTGGAGGAGATCTGCGCTGCTTCACCGCGCATGCAAGGACTGTCGCTTGGCCCGGCCGACCTGGCGGCCAACCGCCGGATGAAGACCACGCGGGTCGGCGGCGGCCACCCGGGCTACGTGGTGCGGGTTGACCCCGACGATCCGGACAACATCCACGGCGAACGTCAAACGTTCCAGCAGGACCTCTGGCACTACACGATTGCCCGCATGGTCGACGCGTGCGTGAGCAACGGCATCCTGCCGTTCTACGGCCCCTTTGGCGATATCAAAGACACCGTCGCCTGTGAGGATCAGTTCCGCAATGCGTACCTGTTGGGATGTGTTGGCGCCTGGAGCCTGCACCCGGCCCAGATCGATGTTGCCAAGCGCGTGTTCAGCCCTGACCCGGCCGAGGTCGCCCATGCTCAGCGGGTCATCGAAGCGATGGGTGATGGCACCGGAGCCCTCATGCTGGACGGGAAGATGGAAGACGACGCCTCGGTCAAGCAATGCCGAGTGGTGGTTGAGCTCGCAAAGCAACTGTCGGAACGGGACCCCGAACTGGCAGCAAGCTACGGATTCTGAGGAGCGAGAACATGAGCGATCAATCGAGCGAGCTGCGGCCGCGGCGCAGCGTGCTGTACATGCCCGCCGCCAACGAACGGGCGCTGATCAAAGCCAAGGACATCCCGGCCGATGCGCTCATCTTCGACCTCGAAGACGCCGTCGCCCCCGATGCCAAAGACACCGCTCGGGCCCAGGCGGCCGCGGCAGCGTCCTCCGGTGAGTACGGCAACCGAGAGCTCACCATCCGCTGTAACGGCCTTGACACGCCCTGGGGTGTCGATGACCTCGCCGCGGCCGCCGCCGCACAGCCGAGCGCTGTCGTTATCCCAAAGGTTGACTCGGTCGACTATTTGGACGCCATCTCCGCCGGACTCGATGCTGGGGGCGCTGCGCCCGAGGTGAAGATCTGGGCCATGATCGAGACCCCCACCGCCATCTTCGATGCAAGGCGTCTCGCCGCCCACCCTCGGGTTGAGGTCCTGGTGATGGGCACGAACGACCTGGCGAAGGAACTGCGGGCTGATCCCGGCGAGGACCGAGCATCGCTCCTCCCCCACCTCTCCACGGCGCTCCTCGCCGCCCGTGAGGCTGGCAAGGTCATCCTGGACGGCGTCTACAACGACATCAAAAACATCGACGGGTTCACCGCCGAATGTGTCCAGGGCGCCGGGTTCGGCTTTGACGGCAAGACGCTGATCCACCCCGGACAGGTCGAGATTGCCAACACCACCTGGGCTCCAGACGCCGAAGAGATCGCCTATGCCAAGCAGGTCATCGAGGCATTCGCCGAGGCCGAAGCCGATGGTCGAGGCGTCGTCACCGTTGACGGCCGCATGATCGAGAACCTCCACGTCGACAACGCTCGACGCACCCTTGCGGTGGCCGACGCCATCAACGCCCGGACCAGCTAGCGCTGCCGAAGGCCAGCACTCACCGACGCGATCCGAGGTGCGTCAGCTTTCCCGCCCGGTTTGGTGCCGTACGAGTAAAACCAGGAACCCCAGGCCGAGCACGGTTTCCACAACACCGGCCCGAAGGTAGGACCCGTGTTGGCCCTCATCGACGGCATAGGAGATGAGTCGGGCGATGCCCTGCGGTAGCAGCGCAACCGTACCGACCATCGTCGCACTGCCTCGGAACCGAGCGCTTGCAGCCCCGAGGAGCAACGCGACGCCGGCAGCGACGAAGAAGCTGCCCATCGCTCGCAGTTCGCTGTAGAGGTCAGCAGTAAGGGTGAGGTTGGCCTTGCCGGCGACGTAGGCGTCGGTGCCGAGCAGGAGGCGCACGCCGGGGATGGAGAGAATCACCCCTCCTACGACCAACAGTCCGCGGTGCAGCACCGTGCCTACTCGCGACCCCTGCGGAGCCGTTGCCATCGCCGTCATGACGCCGTGCTCCCCCGGTGGACCCGGTCGAGTGACTCGGCGTGTCGTTCGAGGTCAACCAGCACCCCGGCGAACGCCTTGGTCATCCGTCGCTTCACAACGGGGCCGAAGATCTCAAGCGGACCGGCGAGGTCAAAGTCAATCTCGAAGCTCACCGAACACGTTCCATCGCCGTCATCGGTGACAGTTTGAATGTCTCGAGCCCGGCGAATGATCCTCGGCAACCCGACGGCGTAGAACGTCAGCGATCGGTTCTCAGCCGAATAGGCGGTCAAGACCTCGGTCAGCGTCGCTTTCGTCTTCGTGACTCGGCCGGGGACGGGTGCTGTCGGCGCTGCAATCCATGGCGAGGGAACCTCACTCTGGTCGATCGCCCGAGAGGTCTCGACGAAAGTAGACCAGTTCGAGATGTCGGCGAACTCGGTTCCTAGTGCTCGCCAGACGGTGTCGGGGTGGGCGTGCATCTTCTGTTCAAGGCGTAGGTGCATTGTGGTTCTCCTTTAGCGAGGGACGGTGACGTAGAGGTTGAGCGTCGGGAGTGCCCGATCACGAGCGCCAATGATCGGCTGGTAGTCGGGGTCGGCAAAGAAATCGTCGATTGCTTCTGCCGATGGGAACGCAGCGATGGCGATGAACGCCGCGGGAGTCTCGCCAACGGGGTGGCCGGCGATCGCAAGGTTGGCGATTGGCGTTGCCCCGTGCTTTGCCGAGAGCGGCCCGGCAGCTTGCTGGTACGCGGCAAGATCCTCCATTGCCTCCGGGTTCGGAGCAGCGACGGTCACGAGGTAGACGCCGTCGGGATCCGCAAGTGCGGAGACGGGCGTCTGATCCACGATGTAGGCGTTGACGCAGTCGATGCTCTTGTCCCGAGCAGGTACCAAGGTCTGATACGAGTCGGCCTCGAACATGGCGTTGATCACCTCGGCGCTCGGGAACGTGGCGAGTCCAAAGACCGACGCTGGCGCATCGCCATGGATGTGACGAACACCGAAGCGGGAGGAGACCTCTGCTCCTGCTTCGACGGCGAGTTCGGTCGACGCACCGACGTAGTCCTGAAAGGTCGCCACCTCGTCGGGATTCGGTTGTGCGAGGGTCACGAGCAGTGTTGGGTTTTGCATGATCTGTCTTCCTGTCTTGGTTGTTTGCGGTTGCTGTTTGGGTCGATGGTCAGGTCAGGCCGCATAGGCCCGGATGATTGCCTCGGCGGCTGCGACGGGTTCGTCCTCCTGCCAGAAATGACCGGCGTTGGGGAGGTCGAGCGTTGTGGCATCTGGCCACATCTCGTCCCATTTGCGGAGGTAGGCCCTGGTCGTCAGAGGCACGTCCTTCATGCCCATGATCCGCAACATGGGCAGATGGGCGAGGTTGGCTTTGACCCGGGCCTCGAGGGCGTCGAGCCACTCGGTCTCACCGACAATTGCCTTGGGGAACAACGCGTGGCCGATGCGACTGTGTGGCGTCGGGGCCACGTCGAGGTAGTGCCGCAGCTCCTCGTCGGTTGCCGTCGCCTGCAGGAGGGCTGGCATGATGCGCTTGACGAAGGTGTGGCGCTTCATCAGCGAACGTTGGACAAACCCAAAGCCCGTCAGCTTGGAGAACGTGCGCTGCATGAGGAACGGTGTTGCCGCCCACATCATGGTGTTGCCTGCGACAAGTCCGGTGAAGCGCTCCGGCATTCGGGAGGCGACGTCGTAGCCGATCGGTCCTCCCCAGTCTTGTCCGACAAGGACCGCATCCTGCAGGTCGAGGTGCTGGACAAGCTCGGCAACAACACTGGCGTGTTCACTTGGCAGGTAGCCGTAGCCGGCGGGATGCACGGACAGCCCGAACCCGGGATAGTCCATTGCGATACACCGAAAGTGCGGCGCGAGGAGTGGGATCATCTTGCGGTAGAGGAAACTCCAGTCCGGGTTGCCGTGCATGAGCAGCAGCTGACGACCCTGACCCTCCTCCAGATAGTGGATCCGCCCGACCGAACTCTCAAACCACTTGGACTCGAAGGGGTACAACGCTCGGTTCGGTGTGAAGTCGACGTGATACGAGCCGTCTGTAACGTCGAGCGAGTTGGTCTTGCTTTGGCCGGTGTCGCTATGGCTGGTCAGATTGTCTGAGCTGGTTTCGACGTTCACTTTGCAGCCTCGCGGGTGACCTGAGGTGTTTGCATGAGCGTTTCCTTCGCTGTCGTCATCGGTTGGCTTCCATATTGCACTAGCTAGTGCAATATATTGTTGGTAATATACACCGCATGAAGCAAAAGGCAAGGGTCGAATCGAAAAAGCGAGGCCGTCCGCCAAAGTTCAACGAAGAACAGGTCATCGCTGCAGCCATCGGCGCCTTTTTCCAGAAGGGCTATGAGGCAACGACGCTGGCCGACCTCGAGGAGGCAACCGGCGTCGACCGTTCAACGCTCTACAACAGCTTCGGCGGCAAGGCCGGGCTCTATGCTTCGGCGACCGGCACCTATCTTTCGATCGCCGAAGCACGCCTTTTCGAGCCGCTATTGGTCGGCACCGACGATGGCTACGCCGACATCGGAAGCTTCCTTACCAACCTGCGCACCGGCCTGACATCACCGGACGCAATTCCCGGGTGTCTGATCGTCAATGACATGGCCGCCCGAGCCGACCCCGAGGCCGCGAAACGCTACCGCTCCGTCATGGAAGATGGGCTCGGGCGGGCGTTGGCACGGACCGGCGACCCGGATTCAGACCGGAGATCGCACCGGGCGAGCCTGCTGACAACCTCGGTGCTCGGCCTCAACCTCGTCTCGAAACTCACCGGCGACGCCGCCGAGATCGCCCGCATTCTCGACGCGATGGTCGACGAAGTACACCGCTGGGAACAGCGCGGCTAGCAGCTCTGCAACAAGTCCCCTCGCGGGTGGCGCTATAGGCGGGAAACGCCGTCGGAGATGGCGGCCTTGCGGACCGCCTCTGCAACCCGCTGCGACACCGACTTGTCGAATACCGACGGAATGATGAAGTCCGCCTTGAGCTGATCATCGGTGACCGACTCGGCGATGGCCAAGGCGGCGGCCAGCTTCATACCCTCGGTGATGTCGGACGCCTGTGCGTCGAGGGCGCCTCGGAAGATCCCGGGGAAGGCCAGCACGTTATTGATCTGGTTGGGGTAGTCGCTGCGACCGGTGGCCATGACGGCCACTAGGCCTTCGACCTCTTCCGGCAGAATCTCCGGGTCGGGGTTGGCCATGGCAAACACGATGGGATCGGCGGCCATGGACCGAACGTCATCGGCGGTGATCAGGCCGGGACCGCTGAGGCCAAGGAACACGTCGGTGCCGCTCATCACTTCAGACGCCGAGCCTTTGCGCATCTCCTGGTTGGTGTTCTCGGCGAACCACTGCTTTGCCGAGTTCAGGTTGTCACGACCGTTGTAGACGGCACCGGCACGGTCGAGGCCAACGATGTGGCCGACTCCGGCCTCAAGCAAGATCTTGCCGACGGCGATGCCCGCCGCGCCGAGCCCCGCCACGACGACGCTGGCGTCTTCCATCTTCTTGTTGACCAGTTTGAGCGCGTTCTGCAGACCGGCCAGCGCAACGACGGCGGTGCCGTGCTGGTCATCGTGGAAGACCGGAATGTCCAGCCGCTCTTTCAGTGCCGCTTCCACCTCGAACGCCCCGGGGGCCGCAATGTCCTCCAGGTTCACACCGCCGAATGTCGGGGCGAGCCGAACGACGGTCTCGATCAGTTCTTCCGGTGTGTCGACGTCCAGGCAGATGGGAAATGCGTCTACCTGTCCGAACTCCTTGAACAACAGCGCCTTGCCCTCCATCACCGGCATGGCCGCCTTGGGGCCGATGTCGCCGAGGCCCAGCACGGCGGTGCCGTCGCTCACAATGGCAACGGTGTTCTTGCGGATGGTGTAGGTGTCGGCGAGCCGCTCGTCACCGTTGATGGCCATGCACACCCTGGCGACGCCGGGGGTGTAGGCCATGGAGAGATCGTCAGCGTCACCGACGGGATGCAGCGGCAGCACTTCAATCTTGCCGCCTTCGTGCATCCGAAAGGTGCGGTCGTGCTGTTCGAGGACGGTCACGCCTTCCACGGCTTCGGCCGCCGCCAAGACCTGCTGCTGGTGATCGACGTTTGCGCAGTTCACCACAATATTGCGCTCGAGCACCGGGCCCTTTGCCACAAATCCTTCGATGGCAAAGATGTTCCCGCCAGCATCGCCGATGGCCGATGCCAGGCTGCCAAGTACGCCAGGAACGTTGTCCAGCCTGACGCGAAGATTCAGCGAATACTGGGCAGCTGTAGTGGAACTCATCGCGAAAGGCTAGAGGGCCATCGGTCACATCCGGTCGAGCAGCTCTCTCTTTTTCTGCTGGAACTCATCGTTGCTAATGATGCCTTTTTGGCGAAGCTGATCGAGCTTCTCGATCTGGTCCGGGATGGACACCTCACCGCCGCCGCCAAGATTGCGCCCGACCCGATCGAACTTACGATTCTCGTTGCTTTCCATCTGCCGGTAGATCTCGTTCTGCACGTTGAGCGGCCGCCGAATGTTTGAGAACTTCTGCGATCCCTGCTCACTTGCCGACTCGATCTCCAGGTCGCCGGAGCCGATGAGGCGCTCAAAGAAACTCTGGCTGTAGAACACCGTGTTCACCCGCTCGAGCGGAATTTCAATGCCCTGTCTGCTCAACACACCAACTCTGCTGATCAAACGATCCGAGGTGACAACGAAACTGGTGGTCGACCAGACCACATACCTGGCGATGAACCAGATCAACACGACGACAACCAGCACCAGCGCCGCAACGGTGATGACCGCCTGCTGGACCAGCGTCACCGCAATAAGTCCGAGAACCAGCACACCGAGCAATGCCGAGGCCTGGTTGGCAAAGAACCACCAGTGCGGCCGGAGGTCCAAGACAACCTCTTCTTCTGTGTTCAGCTGCTCTTCGGGAAATGCCACAACAACATAGTAACTACTCCAACAGGCCAACTCCGGTTGCGGTCGCCGATCGTCGTAGCCACCGCTCGCTGTCAGATGATGCGGCTAGGGTTTCGACTGTGGAACTGCGGGACGCGGACCGACTGCTTGACGGCCTCAACCAATCGCAGATTCGCGCCGTCACCAGCTCCGGTGGCCCGCTCGTGGTGCTCGCTGGCGCTGGCTCTGGCAAGACACGGGTTTTGACCCGGCGCATTGCGTGGCGGGTCCTCAACGGTGAGACAGACCCAAACCGGGTACTCACCCTGACCTTTACCAGGAAGGCCGCTGCCGAGCTGCGCGACAGACAGCGTCAGCTTGGCCTTCGTGACCGCATTCCCGCCGGAACGTTTCACGGCATCGCGCTTACCCAGCTCCGCCAACGCTGGACCGAACGGCGAACCATTCCTCCCACCCTGCTCGACCGGAAGGTCCGCTTCATCGCTCAGCTCACTCAGCAGCGCAAGGGCGTTGAGGTCACAGACGTCGTCGCCGAGGTGGACTGGGCCAGAGCCCGCATGATCGAACCGGAGCAGTACCACGTCGCAGCGCTGCAGGCCGGACGCACCCCGCCGCTGCCGCCAGAGGACATGGTGACGCTGATGGAGCGGTACCAGCAAGAGAAACGCCGCAAGCGGCTCGTGGACTTCGATGACCTGCTACTTCTGGCAATACGAGACCTTCGGGCCGACCCTGACTACGCGGCCGCAGTTCGGTGGCGGCACCGGCACTTCTACGTCGATGAGTTCCAGG
Source organism: uncultured Acidimicrobiaceae bacterium (assembly GCA_964609665.1). Classification (GTDB taxonomy): domain Bacteria; phylum Actinomycetota; class Acidimicrobiia; order Acidimicrobiales; family SZUA-35; genus JAHELU01. The sequence goes on along the minus strand of CAZSTV010000036.1, from coordinate 7,069 downwards.
ACGTAAACCCGCTGCAGTTCGCGCTGCTGCAGGAATGGTCGGGAGACCGCAATGACCTCTTCCTCGTCGGAGATCCAAACCAGGCCATCTACGGATGGAACGGAGCGGACCCCGGTCTGCTCAACGCCATGGCCGCCGACGATGCCGCAACCGTCATCGAGCTGAACGACAACTACCGTTCGAGTCCCCAGGTCCTCAGCCTGGCAGGCGCCACGCTCAGCTCGGTTGCAGCATCCAAGTTGGTGGCGCACCGAGCAGACGGCCCAGCACCCACGTTGACGTCGTACGGATCCGACAAGGCCGAGGCGGAGGGCATCGCCGATGCGGTGCAGCGCAGCAAGAACTGGGGAGACAACTGGGCCGACCAGGCGGTGCTTGTCAGGACCAACGCCCAGCTCGTCCTTATCGAACAGGCGCTCGCCGACCGCCGTATTCCCGCCAACGTTCGCAGCGGACCCGGTCCACTGGCCTCGGCCGAGGTCAAGGGTGAACTCAAGGCGATCGGCCGCGACGGCATTGACTTGATCCGCCGACTGGAAGAGCTGGACGAGCGGCTGGCCGGACTGGCCAAGGAGCAGACCAACCTCAGCATCGACCGCTACAACAACCTGGCGGCGCTCAGTCGAGTCATCCACGAATACGTCACCCTTGACCCCCAGCCAAACGGGCCAGGCCTGTTGGCGTGGGTGGACACCATGCAGCGGGGCGACGTTGACAACAGCACCGATGCGGTTGATCTTGCAACGTTCCACGGGGCGAAAGGTCTGGAGTGGCCCGTCGTGCATCTGGCCGGTCTGGAGGATGGCCTCGTCCCCATTGCCTACGCAAAGAGCAACGCCCAGCTGCATGAGGAACGCCGGCTGCTGTACGTCGCGTTGACCCGGGCCGAACGAGAACTGCACCTCAGCTGGGCCAAGGAGCGAACGTTCGGCACCAGCACCATGAAACGCAAGCCGGCGCCCATGCTTGAACACCTGTCGGCCGCCATCGATGCGCTGAGCCCGAGCGGGGCTCATCGGCCGGATTGGCGGACTCAGATCGCCAAGACCCGCCGCCAGATTCCCGTCGAGCCGGAGGCGCCGGACGGCCCGGAACAGATTCTCGATGCGCTTCGCACATGGCGGACTCGCAAAGCAAAGGCGGCCGGCGTGCCGCCGCATGTCATCGTCGGCGACCAGGCGCTGCAGGTCATTGCAGAGCAACGGCCAACCACCACAGCGATGCTCGCCACCATGCCGGGGATGCGTCCGGTAAAGCTGCAGCGTTACGGGGCAGAGATTCTGGCCGTGCTAGGAGTCACCAGCAGCGACGCAGCTAGCGATTCTGACGGCGGGTCAAACAGTGACAGCGACCGGGCGGTCGACGTCATGACTACTCCGGGCGATGGTCCGGGGTAACAACGGCAACCACCGTCTGCGCCGCGTGTTCCAGGACGTGCTCCACGTTGGGGCCGAGGCTCGGCCGACCATCGTCCAGCCTCCGGAGCCTGGCGCCGAGCACGATGACATCGGCCTCAAGCTCAACCGCCTGCTCAACAATCTCCTGTGCGGGCACCGACGCGAAACGAATCTCGGTGTCGGCGTTCGCATTGACCTCGAGTGCGTGACCGTAGGCCTGCGCCAGTATTCGCTCAGCAACGTCACTCTCGGCCGCAGGTACCGGACTCCGCAAACGGCTGAACAACCGGGAGCCGATGTCGGCCGTATCTGGCGAGTAGACAACGTGGCTCAGCATCAGCTGCGTGCCGAGGCGAGATGACAGGTTGGCCGCCAACTCCTGGGCTGCTCGCGATGACGGGCTTGCGATCACCGGCACCAAGGCCTGCGCGAAGATGCCGGGAAGGCGACCCGGCAGGTTGCGAGCCTTGCGGACAATGACCACGGGAAGGTCGCTGGTCTTGAGCAGCTCGTCGACCAGTGGCGACACGAACGTGCCGTGGCCCGGGTCAGCGACCGCGCCGACGGCGATGACGCCGTACCCGAGCTTGGAGTGAGCGACGATCTGCGCCGCAACCTCCGCGTCATTGACGTCGTCCAGCTCGGCAACGTCCAGCTCTCGCCCGTAGAGAATGTTCTCCAAGACTTCAATGTCCGGACCGCTCCCGTTATTGGTGACGGCCATGACCGTTGCGGGCAGCTCCTCAGGCCAGGCGAAGTGCACGATCTGCGCAGCGACGATGCTGTTGGTGTCCGACGCGGATGGCAGCAGTATCCGGTTGTTCCTGATCAGCATGTTGCGGTCGAGCGCTGACTCTCTCGCCAACCGCTCCCGCTCTGCGACCGAGCCTTCGAGGTCTTGACTGAAGACCCGCAGTCCGATCGACGCGAGCAGTGACGTCACCAGCGGGATCATCACGATGATGGTGAAGCTGGTCTGGTTGAAGACCCCGAGCGACAGGCCAACGGTGGCGATGATGATCTCCAAGGCGCCGCGAGCATTGAGGCCAGCGCCGAGCACCATGCCTTCGCGAGTGGTAAGTCCGGCCCAGCGGGCACCCGCCAATGACCCGACGAACTTGAGGACCAGCGCGACCGCAAGCAGGATCAGCGCCCAGACCAGCGCGGAACCCCGCAGCAGCGACAGGTCGAGGCGAAGTCCAGCGGTGGCAAAGAACAGTGGCGCAAACAGGACCGCTGTCAGGTCTTCGACGATGTGTTGCGATTCGATCTGGTGGTACCGCGACTTGGCCAGGATGACACCGGCGACGAAGCTGCCCAGCACGGCTTCAACGCCGAGCGCCTGGGTGATGACACCAAAGATCATCATCGTGGTCACCGTGACGGTGAGCGCTCCCTGTACGTTCTTGCCATCGCGACGCACCGCTCGCAGCGCCGCGTCAACGCCTCGCTGTCCAAACGTGAGTGCGGCACCGAGGAACAGGGTCAAGCCGAGGACCGTGAACCCGATGTCCAGCGCAGAGAGCTCGCCCGATGCTGCGAGACCGGCGATGACGCCGAGGATGATCCAACCGATGACGTCGTTGGCCATGCCGACCGCGATGGTGATCTGCCCGACGTCTCGCCTCATCAGGTTCAAGTCGCCGAGAATCTTGGCGACCACCGCCAGTGCGGAGACAGCAACGCTGACGGCGATGAACAGCGTGAAGACCAACCGGCTTGGGCTCTGACCGTCCAGTTCGCCGTAGAAGCTGTCCGGCATTGACCAACCGGCGATGATGCCACCGACGAATGGCACGACGAGGCTGCCAAGCGTCACCAGTACCGCAGCCCGGCCGAGCCGCCGGATCAGCGCAAGGTCGGTCTCATACCCGGCGACAACAAGAAGGAACGCGGCGCTGAACCAGCTGACCGCAAGCAGCATGGCCGACTGTTGATCGGCGTATGGCTGAGGCGGGAGGAACCAGTCGAACCCGGAAGGCCAAACAACGCCGAACACACTCGGCCCGAGGATGAGACCTGCGGCCAACTGGCCGACGACGGTTGGCAGATTGAGACGCCGCGCTGCTTCGCCCAGGAGGCGCGCCGCACCCCAAAGTACGAGCAGTTCAACCCAGAAGACCAGCAGCTGATGATGGTCGAGACTTGTAATCATGACTGTCTGTGAAGCGAGCTAACCGGAGAACCCGGCAAGGACCGGTGCGTGGTCGCTCGGCTTCGTGCCCTTTCGTGCGTTGCGGTCGACGAGATCAATCGTTGATCTCGCAGCGAGCGATGCCGAGGCGAGCACGTAGTCGATGCGCATCCCCTGCCGCTTGTGAAAGCGTCCCGCCTGATAGTCGTAGTAGGAGAACAGCCCCTCCTGTGGGTACCGCTCCCGGAACGTGTCGACGAGTCCCCAGTCCAGGATGTTCTGGAGTGCCGCCCGCTCCTGTGGTGTGACGTGGGTAAGCCCTTCGAAGGTCTTGCGGTCCCAAACGTCAATGTCGGTCGGAGCGATGTTCCAGTCACCGGCGATGATCACCTCATCACTCGGTTCAACGGTCTGCTCCAGATGCTCCCGAAGCCGCTGCAACCAACTCAACTTGTAGTGGTAGTGCTCGTGGTCGACCTCTCGCCCGTTTGGCACATACACACTGTGCACTCGGACCCCGCCACAGCGGGCGGAGACGAGGCGAGCGTCGACGTCGGCTTCGATTCCCTCGGCGAATCCGCTGATCGGATCCTCAAGCCCAACCCGGGAGGCGATGGCAACACCATTCCATTGGCCTTGACCGTGGTGGGCGACCTCATACCCCTCGTCGGTGAACATCTCTGTCGGGAACGCCTCGTCCGACATTTTGGTCTCCTGCAGACACAGGACATCGGGCCGAACTTCGGCAAGCCACTGTTCGGCTCGAGGAATCCGAGCGTTGAACGAGTTCACATTCCACGTGGCTAAAAGCACAGAGGGACCTTAACCGCTGAAACGGCGCTCTTCACGGTCCGGCAGGTGGGGAAAATTCGGCTCGGACGGTCGACAAATGGGCTGCCAGGCGACGACATTCCTACGAGATGGCACCTCTCGTTGAGCCTGGCAAGCGAGTACCATGGAAGGGTGACCACCAACGGTATTGGCAACGAAAACGGCGACGAAGAAGACCCGGACAACGGGAATTCGGCCTCCTCCGGTCCTAATTCCTGGCTCGTCGACGAGCTCTATCGTCAATACCTGGGCAATCCGCGCTCGGTGCCAGAAGAGTGGCAACAGGTCTTCGCCGAGGGACCCCCAAGCGGCCTTGTCACAAACGGTGATGCAATACACGGCCTCGGGGCGGCTGCACCGGTGGCGCCAAATGGTCTCACGCCTCCCTCGGTTCTTGATCAGTCCGCTGCGACGCCACGCCCGTCGGCAATCCCACCGCAGGCGCCACGCGGGCTGCCGCCGCTAAATCAGCCGGGCTCCACTGGCGGAACTCCCCCGCCTGCGCCGCGGGCCCCAGCTCCTCAGAGCCCGCCTCCCGCCGCTGCCAATCCGCCCGCCATAAACCCCGCGCTGGCGCCACTGCCAACCCCGGCCGCTCAGACGCCGCCACCTGCCGCTGCGCCACCACCTGTCACTGCACCACCACCTGACACGGCGCCAGCGGTGACCGCTCCTGCCCCAGCAACCCCCGCTCCGCAGGCCGCCGCCCCTGCCGGCGAGGCGGCCGCGCCAGCAGCCTCCGCTCCCGCTCCAACGGACGAGCCGATCCGCGGCGTTGCGGCACGAATCGCCGCCAACATGGAAGCCAGCCTTGAGGTTCCCACCGCCACCAGCTTCCGAGAGGTGCCGGCAAAGCTCCTCGAAATCAATCGCAGGGTGCTCAACAATCACCTCCGCCGGGTGCGGGCGGGCAAGGTTAGCTTTACGCACCTCATCGGTTACGCCGTCGTGCGAGCCATCGCCGACGACGTGCCGAACCTGAACAACAGCTACAAGACCGACGACGATGGCAAGCCCGTCCTGGTCCGCAACCCTCACATCAACGTTGGCATCGCGGTTGATCAGCAAAAGGCCGACGGCTCTCGCAGCCTGATCGTCCCGGTCATCAAAGAGACCGAGTCGATGAACTTCGCCGAGTTCGTCGATGCCTACGAGAAGCTGATCCGCAAGGTCCGTGACAACAAGGTCGCCGTCGACGACCTCATGGGAGCCACCATCAGTCTGACCAATCCCGGCACCATCGGGACGGTCCAGTCGGTACCCCGGCTCATGCCGGGCCAGGGAGCCATCATCGGCGTCGGCCGCATCGACTACCCCGCCGAGTATCAGGCAGCCGACCCGAAGGTCCTGGCCCAACTGGGCCTGTCAAAGATCATCGCCATCAGCTCCACATACGACCACCGCATCATCCAGGGTGCGGAGTCCGGTCTGTTCCTCAAGAAGGTCCACGAGCTGCTCCTCGGGGAGCACGGCTTCTACGACGAGATGTTCACCGACATCGGCGTTCCTTACGAAGCGGTCAAGTGGCGTATCGACCACGGCGCGTCCGATGCCGAGGACAGCGTGACCGGTGCCGTCGCCAAGCAGATGGCGGTCAACACGCTCATCAATCAGTACCGGGTTCGTGGCCACCTGATTGCCAACACCGACCCGCTTGCCGCCGGCGCGGCCGAGATGCACCCGGAGTTGGACCCCGCAACCTACGGGTTGACCATCTGGGACCTCGACCGGGAGTTCCTGACCGGCAACAAGGACGGCATCTACGCATCGGTCGGCGGTGAAGTCCAGATGATGAAGCTTGGCGACATCCTGGGCGTGCTGCGTGACGCGTATTCGCGGACCATCGGCGTTGAGTACATGCACATTGCCGACCCCGGCGAGAAGCTTTGGATCCAGGAACAGGTCGAGGGTGACTACGCCACGCTCAGCCGCGAGTCGCAGCAACATGTGCTTGAACGTTTGAGCGCCGCCGAGGCGCTGGAGAAGTTCCTGGCCGCACGTTACGTCGGCCAGAAGCGATTCGGGTTGGAGGGCGCGGAGTCTGCCATCCCCATCCTGGACGCCGTGCTGTCGGCCGCCGCTGACGCCAACATGGAGCGAGCGATCCTTGGCATGGCCCATCGAGGCAGGCTCAACGTGTTGGTCAACATCATGGGCAAGCAGTACACCGAGCTCTTCACCGAGTTCGAAGGTGCGGTCAACGAAGACGCTGTGCAGGGTTCCGGTGACGTGAAGTACCACCTCGGTCAGGTCGGGCAGCACACCAGCCAGCGCAACAACGTCATCGACATTGAGCTTGCGGCAAACCCCTCACACCTCGAAGCGGTCGACCCTGTCGTCGTTGGTATGGCCAGGGCATACATGGACCAGGCCGACGCCGGCAACTACCCGGTCCTCCCAGTCCTGATTCACGGTGACGCAGCGTTCGCTGGTCAGGGCGTCGTCGCCGAGACGCTCAACCTTTCACAGGTCAAGGGGTACAAGGTCGGCGGCACCGTCCACCTGATCATCAACAACCAACTCGGCTACACCACCGCACCCCACCAGTCCCGCTCGTCTGAATACTCAACCGATGTGGCCAAGACAGTCCAGGCGCCGATCTTCCACGTCAACTCCGATGACCCCGAGGCATGCGTTCGGGTTGCCCAGCTTGCGTTCGACTATCGCCAGGAGTTCAACAAGGACGTGGTGATCGACATGGTCGGCT
>CAZSTV010000035.1:25084-33865 GCA_964609665.1 uncultured Acidimicrobiaceae bacterium | reverse complement strand
GAGGATGGCGGTCTCTGAGATGGCGATGTACCAGACCAACGCGGTGGCGTCATAGCCGACGATGTCCCCGCCGCTCGACTGTGCGGCGGCTTTCCAGACGCTGGCCAAGATGATCGGCGGGAGAATGAAGAAGAGCGCAAAGCCAATCATTCGACTTGGCTGCGAGATGTTCTGGGCGGCCCCCGCCATTGCGGCATGGCGCAGCGCTGCGAACGGGCTGACGTCCGAAGCCTGCTTGGGCGCCGTCGTCTGTGGAGCCGCGGTCATGCGAGCGGTCGCTGGTAAATCTCGCCGATAACGGTCTCGAGCGGCGGGTCGGCGATTGAAAGGTCGATCACCGGTAGCTCTTCGAGCAGACGGTCGAGCACGAGGCGAACCGGCACCTGGGTGGTGTCAACCTCGATGCTGTTGGAATCGAGATGTACGGTCACTCCAGGCAGATCGGCCACGGTGGACTTGTGCCACGCGGCTTCAAGCTCTGCCGGGTCGGTTGCCGACTCCAGCCCGAGCTGAATCAGCTTGGTGGCAAGCAGTTCCCCGCGCATCGCTTCCACGGTGTCGTCGTAGATCACGGTGCCGTGGTTTACAACAATCGCCCGCTCAGCCACGCGCTCGATGTCGGCGACATCATGGCTCGTCAGAAACACTGTGGTGCCGACCTCCTCGTTCACCCGCACCAGGAGGTCACGAAAGAGCTGCTTGCCGAGCAGATCCAAGCCGATCGTCGGTTCATCGAGAAAGAGCAGCTCGGGACGGTGCAACATGCAGGCGGTCAACTCGCACCGCATACGTTGACCGAGCGACTGGGTGCGGATCGGCTGGTCGTAGAGGTCGGTCGCTTCCAGCAACTCCCCCAGCTCGTCGAGTCGGTGGCGGGTTTGGGCGTCGGACAGGCCGAAGATCGCGCCGAGTACACCGAATGAGGTCCTGGGCGGGAGTTCGGGCCACAGCTGGGATCGTTGACCGAAGAGGGTGCCGATCCTGACCGCCAGCGCCTTGCGGTCCTGCCACGGGATCAGGCCGAGCACGTGCGCGCTCCCGCTGGTGGGAAACAAGATGCCGGTCAACATTTTGATGGAGGTTGACTTGCCGGCTCCGTTCGGGCCGATGAACGCAAGCCGCTCTCCCTGAGTGACGGTGAACGACAGGTCCCGGACGGCCTCGACCACCTGGCGCTTGTTTCGTCGACCGATGGTGAAGGTACGGACGAGGCGATCCACCTCGATGACCGGAACTGTCGTCATCTGTGGGCTGTCGCCCGGAGAGCTCATGTCCAAGTATCGCAAAGCCGCCGGCATCGGACCTGGATTTACCGTCGGGTGGGGCCCCGGTAACGTTGGTGGCCATGGCAATCCCAACCACTTTGGCGGGCTCTACCGTCGATCCGATGGTCCATCACGTTGACGAGCGTTGGACCATGGCGTACGCCGCATCGCTCGGCGACACGCTGCCCCAGTACTTCGATACCGCCGGTCAGGACGTGGTTGCTCACCCGCTGTTCACCGTGTGTCCTGAGTGGCCGGTCCTGGTGTCAGGCCGCAGCAACTCCCAGCAGGCAGGCGTGTCGCCAGCCGAGGTGCGGGCTTCCGTGCACGCCACCCATGACGTGGTCATCCATCGCCTCGTCCGCCCCGGTGATGTCTTGACCACCTCGCTGACAACGACCGGGGTGGTGAACATCAGGCCGGGGGCAAAGGCGACATCCCGGCTTGAGACCATCGATGCGGACGGCAAGCCGGTCGCATCGACCGTTCAAGACGGCATCTACCTCGGTTTCGAGGCAACAGGGCCCGATGCGCCGGACCCCGACCCGCGACCGCCCATTGCCGGCACCGACCGCCGGGGCGAACCAGACGAGCTACGGATTGCGCTCCCAGCTGGCGCGGCGCACACCTACACCGAGTGCGCCAGGATCTGGAACCCCATACACACCGACCGTGCCATCGCCCTGGCCGCAGGACTTCCCGACATCATTCTGCACGGCACGGCAAACCTGGCCTACGGCGTCTCCGCAGTGGTCGCCCGCCGGGCCGACCAGCGACCCGAACTGGTGCGACGGCTCTCCTGTCGGTTCGCAGCCATGGTGGAGTTGCCTTCAACCATCACCGTGAGAATCTGGGAAGCGAACGATCAATCGGACGGGACGGTGACCGTGCCGTTCGAGGTACTAAACGAAGCGGGCGCCCCTGCGGTCAAAGATGGTCTCGCGGTACTCGGCGAGCCGGCGATCGAGGTCTGAGCCGATGAGCGCAACCGCCAACGACGTTGCCGATGGGGCGATTCCATCGGATCCGGACCTGCTCGACAATCTGGCCTGGCATGCGCTCAACGGTGTGCAGGCCGACCTCGCCGACTACGCGAGCAATGGTGCCGCGGTGCGGTACCGGCGGAAGGTCTCGCCGATCTGTGCGACGGACCGGACCGATGTAGATGCCTGGAACGGACTTGGCGAACTCACTCGACCCGGTGGCTACATCTCGCTCTTTCGCGATGAGGTGTCGACGCCGCCGGCAGGCTGGTCTGAAGTGTTCCGGGAGGAGGTCAGCCAGTACGTGGCAACCGAGCTGGACGACCCACCGGACCTGGACATCATTTCGCTCGGCGAGGCCGACGCCGAAGAGATGGTGGCGCTGACCAAGCTCACCGAACCCGGCCCGTTCAGCATCAAGACCTACATGACCGGGAACTACTTCGGGATCCGCCGAGAGGGGCAGCTGTTGGCGATGGCGGGCCAACGGATGCGAGCAACGGGTTGGGGTGAGGTGTCAGCGGTGTGTGTGCATCCAGATGGGCTACGTCAGGGTCTCGGCGCCGCCATGACCCTTGCCGCAGCCAAGGCCATCACCGACCGGGGCGACCGGGTGGTCCTGCACGTGAGAGACGGGAACGACCCTGCCCACGCGCTGTACTTGAGCCTGGGGTTCGAGGTCCGGCGGCTGATAACCGTCGGCATTTTCCGGCGCGATGAGTAGCGATGAGTAGCGAGCTTGCCCTGACGGGGCCGGCCGGTGATCATTGGGCATGACGCAACAGGATTCCGATCAGCAGCAGCCGATGCCAGGGACCGACGCCTGGCTGGCCCAGGTAGTTGAGGACGTCATCGACCCCGAGCGGCCGATCATCGATCCGCATCATCATCTGTGGCCCGACGGCGGAGCCCTGCCGTATGGCCTCAGCGAACTGGACGGCGATACCGGCGACGGCCACAACATTGCGGCGACGGTGTTCGTGGAGTGTGGCGCGGCCTACGACCCATCGGCGGCGCCAGAGTATGCGTCGGTGGGCGAGACGCGCTTCGTGGCGACCGAGGCGGCGCACAGTGCTGGCCGACAGGGGCAGCCGGCGATCAGCGCGATCGTTGCCAACGCCGATCTTCGGTTGCCGAGCGACGCCCTGACGGCGGTGCTCGACGCTCATGTCGCGGCCGGGAACGGACTGCTTCGAGGGATTCGCCATTCACTGGCCCGAGCCCCGGAACCGAACGCCATGATGATCCCAGGACGCGCCGCCGAGGGTCTATCGGCCGATGCTGGATTCCGAGCGGGTGTCGCACTGCTCGGCGAGCGCGGCCTGGTGTTCGACAGCTGGCACTACCACCATCAGAACGCCGAGTTTGGCGAGCTGGCTGCGGCGGTACCCAACACGACGATGGTGCTTGATCACTTCGGTACACCGATTGGGGTCGGCAGCCTTGCGGGCCGCCACGATGAGGTTTTCGAGACCTGGAAGCGAGACATCGGCCGAGTCGCGGAACAGCCGAATGTTGTCGCCAAGCTCGGAGGGCTGGCCATGCCGGACAATGGCTACGGTTGGCACGAGCGGGCCACACCCGCCAGCTCTGACGAACTGGTCGAGGCTCAGGCCCGGTACTACCTGCACACCATCGAGTGCTTTGGGCCCGAGCGGTGCATGTTCGAGAGCAACTTCCCGGTCGACCGTTTCTCGCTCTCGTATCGAACTACGTGGAATGCGTTCAAGAAGATCGCCTCGTCGTTCTCGGCGCCTGATCAGCAACTGATGTTCCACGACACCGCGGCGCGGGTATACGGGCTGCAGCTGAGCTGACCCGACCTCGCAACCTTGCCGCTAGTTCAGGTCGCTAGTTCAGGTCGAGGACAACCGTGCTCGGATGGGTATCGGCATCAAAGGCGACATGAAGCTTGTGGCCGTCCTCGGTGATGAGGCGCACGAGCAGTCGGCGGGAGGACCCGAAGTTCTCAGACACCGGACCGAAGTCGAAGGTCAGCTCCTGAAAACCGTTCACGACCCACGTCGACACCGTGGCGCTCGCCTCCGCGATGCTCGGGCTGTTGCATGGCGTATAGAACGCGTTGCAGTTCGCGAGGTCCGCTCGAACGGTGACCGGCGTTCCGCCGAGGTCGGAGTCGGTGGCAACATACAGCGTGAGCTGCGCTGTGCCGGAGAGGGTCTGCCCGCTCGGATTCACACCGAATCGCTGAATCTTGGTGACGTCGCCTTCAGCGAAGCCGGAGCCGGTCGACTCCAGGCTTAACCCCGGAAAGGCGTCGCGGTCGGTGTCGTAGTTCGGAAGAGTGGTGTTGTCTGGCCCCGTCAGACTCAACGCCTTGAAGAGGCGAGCCGTCGTGTCGCCAGAACCTGGGTTCTTTAGGTAGTACGTGGCTCCCGGAGGCACCGTCGTTGTGGTGGTGGTCGGCGCGGTCGTTGTCGTAGTGGTCGGGGCGGTTGTGGTGGTCGGCGCCGTGGTTGTCGTTGTCGTCGGCGCAGTGGTGGGCGCCACGGTCGTCGTCACCACGATGGTGGTCGAGGAGGTTGGCGCCTCAGTCGAATCGGTCGGCGGCGCCGTGGTTGTCGTCGTTGTTTCGGTCGACTCCGGCACCGTGGTGCTCTCCGGTGCGAGGGTGGTCTCGACCGGCGCCGGCGCTGCGGTGGTCGACGATGCGGGAGCGGTGGTGGGGACCGGCGTCACCACAACGTCGTCCTCGGTCACCACAACGGTGGTCACCGTGGTCGGGACCGAGAACGCAAGGTCGTCGGGAGCTGGCTCGGGTGCAACAACACCAACCGCGCCCGCAGCGAGCAGCGTTCCCGCGGACACCGCAGTTCTGACGTTGCCGAGCTGGCCGACCGGGAGGTGCGACAGCACGGCCAGTGGACCTGTCATCCAGCGACGCCGCAGCGAGACGTTCAGAAACGCTCTGACCACCGCGGGATCAAACTGGGAGCCTGCGCAGTCGACCAGCTCTCGTCGCGCCGCCTCCACTGACATGGGTTCTTTGTAGGACCGCTTCGACGTGATGACGTCGTAGGCATCTGCCACGGCGGTGATGCGGCCCGCCAGCGAGATTTCTGACCCCTCCAGGCCGTTGGGATAGCCCCGTCCATCCCATCGCTCATGATGTTGGACGGCCGCAAGTCCTGCCGGTCCGAGCCATTGCTTCAGGGGTTCTAACAGTCGATCGCCCTCGGCTGGATGGTTGGCGAGAATCTCCCACTCTTGATCGGTGAGCTTCGTTTCCTTGTTCAGCACCTCGAACGGCACGGTGACTTTGCCGATGTCGTGGAGCAGCACGCCCCACGCCAACGTCGCCCGCTCTCCCCAACTCCTCTGCAATCAGGTCGGCGTAGGCTCTCACCCGTTCGGAGTGGCCGCGGGTGAATCGGTCGTGGCGAGACAGTGCCGTCACGAACTGCAGCGCATTTGTGGCGGCCTCAGTTTCGTTGTCTCCAAGGCCATCTTCAGCGCGAGCCTGGAGCCGTTTCACCGAGCCTGATCGAAGTGCGACGCTGAACCGTGACGGTGCCTGATCGGGAAAGATGAGCGACATGTTGAACAGCGTTGCGAGTGGTAGCAACCGTCTGGCGCCACGATCGAGGGCAGCGGCAACGACGCTGCCGATGATCGAGGCCTGCACAAACCAGAGGGCAATGCCGAACAGGCCATCGGGGCGATAGAGATGGTCGCCGACAGCGGCGACAACCAGGAACGCGCCAACAAGTGGCACCAGCAACACGGTGGCCCGCACGATGAACGGCAGGATCCGTGAGGATTTCCACTCTTGGCCGGGCTCCCTCGCTCCGGTTGTCGGACCACTCGCCACCCACCGAATGTCGGCAAAATTGAACCTTTTCTTGATGCCCTGTCGCGGCGGATAGGCCGTACGACAGGACCTAGGTTGGCCGCATGGGGCCGAACGGACCATGATTGACGCCGACGCGCACCGATGAGGAGGCAACATGACCAACGCTGACGTCCGACCGTTCCGAGTGCTCGGTTTGCAACAGATCGCCATTGGCGGCCCCGACCTTGGCCCGATGCGGCATTTCTGGGGTGACCTGTTGGGTGTTGGCAAGGTTGGCGACTTCACCAGCGAGTCGGAAAACGTAGTGGAAGATGTCCTCGAGGTTGGCTGGGGACACGGGGCGGTCGAGGTGGATCTCATGCAGCCGCTCGATCCTGAAAGCAAGCCTCGCGTCGATCAGCCTCCGCTGAACCACATCGGTCTATGGATCGATGATTTGGCAACGGCGGTCGAGTGGCTGACGGCAAACGGGGTCCGTTTCACCCCCGGCGGCATCCGGGCCGGCGCAAGCGGACACGACATCTGCTTCATTCATCCCAAGGGCAACGACGATGCCCCCATCGGTGGTCAGGGAGTGCTGATCGAGTTGGTACAGGCCCCGCCCGAATTGCTGGAGCAGTTCGAGCAACGCTGATCGCAGGCGCTCCCACCACCGCCGTTACACCTGCTCCCACTGCTCGCTCCTTCGCCTCCGCCGATGTCGTCACTTCGCTAGCGACGAAGTGAACGTGATACGAATACGACAGGCCTGCGGTGGCCGCGGGCCCCGAGCTTCCGGGAGCGTGATATGTCAGTCCAATTCACCAAGCAGGGCCTGGACCTTCAAGCCCAGGTCAAATCCTTCCTCGATGATTTCATCTATCCAAACGAGGAGGAGTACTACGAGGAATATGCGGCGTTGGACAACGTTCACGCCACACCGCCGATGATGGAAAAGCTGAAGGCGGCAGCTCGAGAACGAGGGTTGTGGAACCTGTTCATCCCCCACCTCGACCCCCAGGCGCCCGGCACGAAGCTGTCCAACCTGGACTACTCGCCGATATCGGAGGAATTGGGCAAGGTCCCGTTCGCGTCTGAGGCGTTGAACTGCGCCGCCCCGGACACCGGGAACATGGAGATCCTCAACCTCTATGCGTCGGAGGCGGTGAAGGAACGGTGGCTTGCACCGTTGCTGCAGGGTGACATCCGGTCTGCGTTTTCCATGACCGAGCCTGACGTAGCAAGCTCGGATGCTTCCAACATCGAGCTGCGGATCGACAAGGACGGTGACCACTATGTCCTGAACGGCAAGAAGTGGTTCTCGTCGAACGCGCTTCGACCCGAGTGTGAAGTCTTGATCGTCATGGGCAAGAACGACCCCGACGGAGCTCGTCACCGTCAGCAGTCGATGATTGTGGTGCCGAAGGACACCCCCGGCATCTCCATTGGTCGTGATCCGCTGGTGTTTGGCTATCACGACCGCGGTGGCCACCCCGAGGTGATTTACGACAACGTGCGGGTGCCGGAGGATCACATCCTTGGCGGCGAGGGCGAAGGCTTCGCCATCAGCCAGGCCAGGCTCGGGCCAGGCCGGATCCATCACTGCATGCGGTCCATCGGCGTTGCCGAGCGAGCACTGGAGCTCATGGTCAAGCGATCGGTGGCTCGGGAAACCTTCGGCAGGATGGTGGCCCAACACGGCGTTGTGCAGGACCAGATTGCCCGGTCACGAATTGAGATCGATCAGGCCCGCCAGTACGTGTTGCACGTTGCCCACCTCATGGACACCGTTGGCAACAAGGCGGCCGCCCAGGAGATCTCCGGCATCAAGGTGTCGGTGCCGAACATGGCGCTGGAAGTTCTGGACCGCGCAATCCAAGTACACGGCGCGGCAGGCGTCACCCAGTTCACGCCACTGGCGCACATGTGGGCCCACATGCGGACGCTGCGCATCGCCGACGGTCCGGACGAGGTGCACAAGATGACCATCGCCCGCCGCGAGATCCGCAGGCACCACCCCGAGTTTCGGATGACCTGACGCTCAGACAGCCGATGCCACGTCGGCGGCCGGGTGGGTCCAGACCTCGGGATAGAGCTCTGTACCAATCCGGTCGCCCGGCGCCAATCCGGCTGTGGTCATCACCTGGGAATGGTCGGGGTCCATGCCTTCGCTACGGAAGGCGACCCGGACGTCGTCGCCGAGCCACTGGGTGTTGAACACCTTTAGATCCCGGTCACGAGCGAGGTTGCCCGATCCGCCGTGAATCATGCGGGCATTGAAGATGGCGACATCACCGGGCTCCATATCCCAGCTGAGAATCTCATAGGCGTCACGGTTTCGCTCAATGTCCGGGAATGGCTCAAGTCCGTCGTCGAAATGCACCTGGTCCCGGGCGTCCCCGGTCAGCGCTCCAAAGTTGGTCTGGTGGAAGCGGCGGTTCCATAGATGGGAGCCACGCACAAACTCGAGCGCACTCTCTTTGGCGACCGGGACCAACGGCATCCACGCCGAGCAGGTGTCAAAGCCCTCCACCGACCAATACGGCTCGTCCTGGTGAAAGGGGGTGCGGAAGCGGTTGCCGGCCGAGCGAACAAAGATGGCGTCGAAAAAGAAGTTCACCCGCGATGACCGCAGGAGACGGCCTGCGATCTCTCCCATCGGCGATTTCATGATGAACTGTTCGTACTCGCCGATGTCCTGCCACGCCTGGGCCAGATCGGTTTCGGCGCCAATGCGGAC
>CAZSTV010000035.1:19038-25074 GCA_964609665.1 uncultured Acidimicrobiaceae bacterium | reverse complement strand
CGTAACGGCTGGTGCTGCCGTCTTCGTCGCGGTGCCACAGCCTGGCCCGTGGGCTCGGTGAGGCAAGGTTGGCGTCCACGCCCGTTCTCAGCAGGTCGATCCAATGCGGAGCGATTGCACCGGGGAGACACACCACGCCGTCTCGATGGAACCGTTCGATGACGTCGGCGGTCACGATGTGCTCCGGCGGTACTTCGTGTTGTTCCATCCGGCTGAACGTACCGGCGGTTTCCCGTCTGCGTCAACGGGCAGTTGTCGCACCAGATACCGGTGCCGCGGCCTCCTCCGGCGGCGCCCCGGTGAGCGCGAGCACCTCACGGCGACGAGCAACCCAAAGCCCAAGAACAACCGTGCCAACCAACGCGCTGAAGGTCAGGGCGTTAGATACGCCGATCTGCTCTGCCACTTCGCCAAGCGCGTACATGCCGACCGGTAGGGCGCCGATGGACATCGACAACAAGCCGAGGGCTCGACCTCGAAGTTCGGCCGGGGCCGCCGCCATGACCAGCGTGGTTTGGGTGGCGCCAAACAGGCCGCTGCCGACGCCGGAACAGATCAGCGCAGCGAGCACAAACCAGTAGACCGTGCCCCGACCAAACGGCACCACAAACGCAAGCGCAAGCACCAGGCCCGCCACGTGGAACAGGCCGCGACGCCGGGGCGCCAACCGAGCCATCAGCAGCGAGCCGGTCATCATGCCAATCCCGGTTCCCGCGGAGAGCAAGCCCACAAGGAACGGCGCTGCCCCCAGTCGCTCGGCGATCACCGGGATGATGGGGAAATAGGCGAAGAGGAAGAAGTTGGCGATGGCGGTGACGCCGAGCACACCGACCAGTTCTCGCTGTGCCCTCAGCGCCCGTACGCCAGCAACCAAGTCTTTGACCGGCGACGTTTGGGGAACGACCGCTGCAGCGGCCGGGACCTGCAATGGGAGCAGCAGCATCAGTGCGGCAACCAAGAGCCCGGCGATGAAGAAGTAGGCAGAGCCAACACCGACCGCTGCCACCGCGGAGCCGCCGACCAGCGCCCCGAGGATCATGCCGAGCGACAGGCTCAGCGCCTCCATCGCCATGGCGTGGTCGATGCGGCGCTCCCCCACCAGGTCATAAATCAGCGCCCGCCGACAGGTCATGTCGGTGATCCAGCCGATGCCGACGACGAACATGTACAGATAGATCATCCACAACGCGGCGCGGTCGGTCCTGACCAGAATGCCGATGCCAAGCGACAGCGGGATCAGCACGCTCAGCTGCACCTTGACGGTACGCACCCGGTCAAAGCGGTCGGAGATGACCCCGCCGAACAGTCCGCCGAGCAACAGCGGGGCGTAGAGCAACGTGCCGGCCAGTTGCACAAGCCGGGGTGAACCGGTCATTTCGTTCACCAGAAACGTGCCGAGGAAGGCGACACCCCAGCGAGTCAGGTGCCACACCAGGCCGCTCATCCAGACAAGGCCGAAGTGGCGGGCGCCGAACGCCGAGGTGTCTGATGAGGAGCGCAACATGCCCGCTGGAAGGTAGTCGCAGGCCCCTGAGCAGGCCAAGTTGCCCTATGCCTGTTGAGTCACGCCGAGGGCCCTCGGACCGGCGTTTCAGCCACGCTGTCGGCGAGACGGGCCGCGGCAAGGGCGATGGGACGGCCGTCTAGATTGGACGACATTTCTCGTCGACACCGTTTCTGATCGGCAGCGGGGCCCTGGTATTGGCCGCTCTGAGCATTGCACTGGCTGGTGTGATGGCCCGTCGACGCTCAGCGGATCCACTCGCAGTGCCCGCTGTGGGACGTCGATGGGTGCGTCGGCGGAGATTGGAGCGATCAGCCACGGCGGTTCTGATGGTGATTGGCTCGGTGATGGTGAGCTATGCGCTGTGGGTGGCGAGCGGCCAAGACGGACCGCTGCAGCGGACGGTCATGTCCGGGGTTACCTACGAGCGGGTCTCGCTTGGCGATGCTGTTGGCCATCTTGTGACGGTCGAACTTGATGACGAGTGCGTGAGATTGGCGACATCCCCGGTAGCCACCGATGGGACCGCTCGTGCAGCCAAGACCATCACCTGGGCGCAAGCACAGGACATAACGGTCGCGGTGAACGCCGGGTTCTTCTTCCCGTACGATCAGGCCAAGTTCTGGGACGTCTACCCGGCCGAGGGCGAAGAGGTCACGGTGTTGGGTCCGGTGGTGCGGCCAAAGAGCGGTGTCACGTTCGACCGTCGTGGGGATTCCGGGGCCGGCGATGCCTCTGCTCCATCGCGTTCACAGAGCGCTGTTGAGTGGAATGGTCATGCGCTGTGGTTCGACGAGACGTATACACCAGCGATCGGACCGGACCCGGCGACCGATGCCATCCTGGCCGTCGGCGGACGAACACAGATTCTGACAGCGGGCATAATCAACCCGGCCGACGCCGAGATGGGCAATACCGCCGCCACCGGGTCGGCGCCGTACCCCCGAACCGTTGTTGGAGTGAACCCGGAATCGCAGCGGCTGTGGCTGCTCGTTGTCGATGGACGCCAGCCCGGCTACAGCGACGGGCTCACCCTCGCAGATGCCGCGGCGGTACTTCGTGACCTCGGAGCGACCGACGCTTTGGAACTCGACGGCGGCGGATCATCGACCATGGTCATCGACAGCGACGACGGGCCAGAGCGAATCAGCAGGCCAATCCAGATCCGGATCCCCGGCCGGTCTCGTGCGGTTGCCAACAACTTCGGCATCGCCGCACCCAACACGGCGGAATGCCGAGCATCCTGAGCCTACCGGTCGAGACCGGCAGCCTGAGGGGGCAGCTGAATACCGAACGCTGCTCGGATCTTGGCCGCGCGGTCCGGGTCGACATGGTCCGGGAAGTGTGAAGCGAGCGTCCTGGTCACGTACTCGTTTGCGACGTCATGCGCGCTCTTCGCCCCGGCATCGACCCAGTCGTCGGGGCTCAGACGGTCACCGACCACCGGATAGACGTACTCGCTCTGCATCATCGTCAACGTCTGGGTGTGGCCGAGGAAATGACCTTCACCGTGGACGACGTCGGCGATGGCCGCGGTGGAAAGGCTCTCCGGGTTGATCTCAATGCCTCTGACGGTTCGGTTGATAGAGCCGAGCATGTCGTTGTCGATGACCATCATCTCCGGCGAGAAGGCCATGATGCTGGCAAGCATGCCTGCGGACTCGTAGATGAGGTTGGCGCCCGCATGGGCAGCCAAGGTCACCGTCTGCCCCTTCTCATACCCGGCCTGGGCATCGGGCAACTTGGCGTCTGCCATTCCTGCGGCCACCCCGGATGGCAGCCCCAGGTAGTTGGCCATCTGCGCCGCCGCAGCGTTGAGGACCGCCTCCTCGCCACTACCGCCGCTCATTGCCCCGGTCCGCAGGTCGGAAACGAATGGCCACAGTCCCATGACGCACGGGTGACCGGGCGCCATCAGGTTGACGCAGGTCAACCCTGCCAGACACTCCGCCAGGGCTTGGACCAGCGATCCGGCCAGCGCGGCGGGAGAGGTTGCGCCGGCCTGGCCAGCGGAGAGCAGGTTGATCGGCATGCCAACTCGCACCTGCTCGGCAAGGCACAGGGCAGAGTCGACGGCGAATCGCAGCGGCGGCACGACGAAGGTATTGTTGGCCTTGCAGAACGGGCGGCGCCGAAACTCCCCCTCTCCCCCGAGAGCCATGTCGAACATGGCGGCCACCTCGTGGACATGCTCCGGCTCGAAGAAGGACGTTCCGATCGGTTTGGACGTTCCCATCATGGCCGCAAAGGCCGAGTTGATGTCCACCTCCCTGGACGAGGCAAGGTCACGGGCGACCACGGTGCGAACAAACATGTGCACGTTGTCGAGGGTGTCCATCAGCCGGGCAGCGTCGTAGAGGTCCTGGATGGTGCTGTCACGGAACCGCTTGGTCTCGTGGTCAAGAATCATGACCGCGGCGCCACCGGTGGAGAAGTGCACCCGGTCGCCGCCAATCTCGATGCCCTCACCCGAGTCGAAGCCGTGAAGCACGAACTCCCTGGCCGCGGTGTCAACCGCGCCGAGCACCACATCACGAGGAAAGCGAAGCCTGCCGTCGTCGTCCACCCGACCTCCAGCGGTCGTGACCAGGTCGATGAACTCCGGCGTCGGGTCTCCCATGCCGAGGTCTTCAAGTAGCGCCAGCGCAGCGTCGAGCACATCGGCCATCTGCCCGTCGCTCAACGGGCGGTATGCACCTCCCGATAGCCCAGGTCGGATCGCTCGAGCGTCCTCGGCGAGCGGTGCCGCCCGCATCGCCACCCGTGCCGCCCTACCACCGGACCGTCTCGTCATGGCTATGCCCTCGGCTTTTCGTTTGTTGGGTCGTATGCGGCGTCGGCCAGTACCACGGCCGAGCGTCGTTCTCCCAGTAGGGAAATCTCAAAGGTGCTTCCCGGTGTTGCGTACGCCGGTTCCACATAGGCAAAGGCAAGGCTCTTGCCGACCGTGTGGCCCCATGTGCCTGACGTGGTCAAACCAATCCGTCGGTCGCCGTCGTAGACCGGTTCGTTACCTCGGCAGTCGTTGTCCCAGGGTCCGTCTGCTTCGCTTAGCTCGCAGTAGACCAGGACCATGTCAATCTTGTCGCCGAGCGCCAGTCGGGCCAGGGTGGCCTCTTTGCCGATGAAGTCGGTGCTGTAGTCGACGAAGCGGCCGAGGTCGGCCTCGACAGGCGTGATCTCGGTTGTCAGTTCTGACCCCATTGCCTTGTAGGCCTTCTCGATCCGCATGGCGTTCATCGCGTAGCTGCCGTAGTGGACCATCCCATGGGGAGCTCCGGCCTCGACGAGCGCGTCGTACAGTTGGGGCATCTGCTCGATCGGATGGTGTAGCTCCCACCCCAACTCGCCGATGTAGCTGACCCGTAGTGCGATACATCCGACTCCCGCCACGTCGATCTCCTGTCCGGTCAGCCAGCGGAACCCGTCGTTGGTGAGATCAGCATCGGTCAAGGTTGCAAGGATGTCACGGGCCAGCGGGCCGGAAAGGCCGAGGATGGCAAGGTCCTCGGTACGGTCGGTGACCGTGACCGCTTCGCCCTCCGCAATGTGGTGCTGCAGCCAATCGCGGTCGTGGAACTGTTGGGTGATACCGGAGTTGAGGTAGAAACGATCGTCAGCAAGCCGGGTGATGGTCATCTCGGCCGCTATGCCGCCGAGCTCGGTCAGAAGGTGGGTCAGTCGGATACCGCCGGTCTTGGCGGGCATCTTGTTTGCGGCCATCCGCTGCAGAAAATCGGCGACATCACGACCGGTGACTTCGAACTTCGCGAAGGCGGTGAGGTCGACAAGCCCAGCTCGCTCTCTGGTCGCCCGGCACTCCTCGCCGACCACCTCGAAGGCGTTGGAACGACGGAACGAGTGCACCTCGGTGCTGCCATCCGGTGAGTAGTACTGCGGTCGTTCCCAGCCGAATACCTCCATCCACTGGGCGTCGCGCTCATCGAGCCGGTCATAGATCGGGTCGGTCTTCTGGGGTCGTCCGGCGAAGCGCTGCTCGCCGGGCAGCAGGGTCTGGTACATCTCGTGGTATTCCTCGACGGCCTTGTCGATGGCGAACCGGCCCTTGGGCCCGCAGTGATCGCCAAAGCGGCGCGGGTCCATCTCTGCAACGTTGACCTCGGTCTGCCCGTGCACCATCCACTGGGCCAGGTACTTGCCCGCCCCCGGCCCCTGGGTAACGCCGATCGACGCCCCGGCGCACAGCCAGTAGTTGTCGTAGCCCGGCGCCGGTCCCATCAGGTACCCCGAGTCCGGCGTGTGAGTGATCGGTCCGGAAATGACCTTCTTGATGCCAGCGGTTTGGAACGCTGGCATCCGCTCCCCCACATCGATCAGGTGGGGCATGATCTGATCCAGGTCCGGTGGCGTGAGGTAGAAATGTTTGTCCCACTCGATGCCGTCAACGCCATAGACCTGAGCGTTCTGGGTCTCGTACGGGCCGACCAGCAGCGCGTCGATCTCCCGCCGGTAGTACGAGGAGACCCGCGGGTCCCGCACGATCGGCGGGTCGTAATCGAGCGCCTGCATCT
>CAZSTV010000035.1:0-19028 GCA_964609665.1 uncultured Acidimicrobiaceae bacterium | reverse complement strand
GTGATGAGGTACTGGTGGATGACCGACACGATCGGCACGTCGACCCCCGCCATCGCTCCGAGCTGCGGTGCATAGCAACCTGCTGCGTTCACCAGGTGATCGCAAACGATCCGGCCCTTATCCGTGATGACCTCCCAGCGCCCGTCGGCCAGACGCTTGGTGTCGGTCACGAGGGTATGGCGCTCCAACTCGGCGCCGAGTTGCCGGGCACCCTTGACCATGGCCGCGGTGGCGCTGGAAGGGTCGGACCATCCATCGTTCGGCGTATGAAATCCGACCTTGACGTCCGAGACGTCCATGAAGGGCCAGTACCCGACTATCTCCTCCGGGGTGATCAGATGGCTCTCAACGTCAACGATCTCCAACATGCCTTGGACGTAGCGAAACCAGTCGACGTGCTCGTCGCTGATGGCAAGGCGGATGGCTCCCGTGCCGTGCCACCCGCCGTGCAGGCCGGTCTCGGCCTCGAGAGATGCGTACAGTTCTGGGGCGACCGCATGGCACTTGGCCATGTTGAGGCTGCCGATGAAGTGCGGCACCAGTCCAGCGGCGTGCCAGGTGGAACCAGACGACAGCTCACCCTTCTCGATCAGGACCGTGTCTGTCCAACCTTCGTGGGCCAGAAAGTACATGAGCCCGGCGCCCATGGCGCCGCCTCCAATGATGACCACCTGCGCCTCGTCGCGCATGAGACCCCCTATGTTCCTGTTGCGGCTTGTTCCTGTTGGTACTGCGATTTCGGTTGCTGGCTTGTTGCGGTGCTGTCCTGCGGGCGCCGAATCTACATTCGGACTCGCTCATTCTTCGGGTCGTAGAAGGACCGAATCGACGGCGTCGCCGTAATGACGTCCCCCGCCACCTCGATGGCGAACTCGCCGTCCTCCAACCACTGTTTTGTGACGCCACCGGCTCCGGTCTCGTCACCCTCGACCGGTGTCACGTACCCCATCACCAGGGCCCGGTTCTCGGTGTAGCTCCACATGCCGCTGGTGCTGCGGCCAACTACTTCGCCGTTCCGCAGGATCGGCTCGTCGTGATAGACCAGGCGGTCCGGATCTTCGAGGCGGAAGGTGATAAGCCGCTTCATCTTTGCAGCATCGCGTACTGCAAGGAGCGCCTCGCGTCCTCGGAAGCCACCCTCCTTGTCCCATGCCACCGCAAAGCCGAGTCCGGCTTCCAACGGGGTGTCTTCATCGGTGATGTCGTGGCCCCAGTGCCGGTAGCCCGCTTCCATCCTCAGGGTATTCATGGCGTGGTAGCCGGCATGTCGCAGGCCGTGCTCCTGGCCGGCCTCGACGAGGGCGTCGTGCAGCGCGACGGCGTCTTCGTTTGCGACGTAGAGCTCCCAACCAAGCTCGCCGACGTAGGTCATCCGGTTGGCCAGCACCGCTACACCGGCCGCCTTGATCTGCTTCGCGGTGCCAAAGGGGAACCCGTCGTTTGACAGATCCTCGTCGGTTAGGGCGCCAAGAACATCACGAGACTTCGGTCCCATGAGGCCAAGCATTGCCATGTGGTCGGTCACCTCGACGATGGTCACGTCCTTTCCTCGACAGGCCCGCCGTAGCAGCGCACCGTCTCGAGTGCCCGCTGCCGCTGCGGTGACCACAAAGAACTCCTGCTCACCTTTGCGGGTCACGGTCAGGTCGGCCTCGATGCCGCCTCGATCGTTCAGCCACTGGGTGTAGACCGCTTTGCCGACCGGTGCATCGATGTCGTTGCCCGAAATCCAGTTCAGCACCGATAGTGCGTCAGGCCCGCTGACCTCCCACTTCACGAACGACGTCTGGTCGAAAAGGCCGACGGCGTTGCGTACCGCGTCACACTCGATCCCGCTGGCCTCAACCCAGTTCTGCTTGCCCCACGAGTACTCGTACTCACGAGGCTGGCCTTCGGTCGCTATCCAGTTCGGGCGCTCCCAACCCGCAAGTTCGCCGAACACCGCACCGGCATCCTCGAAGCGGTCATGCAGTGGTGAGCGGCGCACGTCTCTGGCGCTCTCGTACTGTCGGAACGGCCAGTGCATCGCGTACAGCAAGCCGAGGCTTTCCGAGATCCGTGCGTCGAGGTAACCGGCGTCGGCCTGGTAGGGAAACGCCCGTCTGATGTCCATAGCCGAGACGTCCATCGGCGGATGACCGTCGACGATCCAGTCTGCGACGACCCAACCGACCCCGCCGGCCGACTGGATGCCAACCGAGTTGAAGCCCGCCGCGACAAAGCAGTTGTCCACCTCTGGCGACTCGCCAAGGTAGTAGACACCGTCAGGGGTGAAGGACTCCGGCCCGTTGAAGAACAGTTGGAGCCCCGCCTCGCCAAGTTCCGGCATGCGATGGATGGCTCGTTCGAAGATGGGCCCCACGTGGTCCCAGTCCTCTGGCAGTGTGCCAAAGGAAAAGTCCCGCGGGATGCCGTCGAGCTTCCAGATCTTGCCGCGCGGCTCAAAGAAGCCGACCATGAGCTTGCCGGTTTCCTCTTTGAAGTAGCTGTAGTTGCCTGGGTCGCGCACGGTCGGCATATTCCGAGGGACGCCATCCAGCGGTTCGGTGACGATGTAGAAGTGCTCGCACGCCTGCAGCGGCACGTTGATCCCGGCCTTTGCGGCAAGGTGCCTGGTCCACATGCCGGCGGCAAGGACAACGGTTTCGGCTTCGATCTCGCCCTGTTCGGTAGTGACGCCGGTGATTCGGCCATCGGTGACGTGGAGGTCGGTGACGGCCACACCCTCGATGACCTTCGCCCCCTTGCTCTTTGCACCCTTCGCCAACGCCATCGTGGTGTCGACCGGAGAGGTGATTCCGTCCTCTGGGAGATACATCGCGCCGACCAGGTCGTCGATGTTCAGCAGCGGGCAAAGCTCTCTTGCTTCATCCAGCGCCACCTCGCGAATGTCCACCCCGACGGTCCGGCCCATCGACATGCCGCGCTTAAGTTCTTCCCACCGTTCAGCATCGGCGGCGACGGCAAGTGAGCCGGGAGCTCGGTAGCCGGTGGCCTGGCCGGTCTCGGCCTCCAGGTCCTTGAACAGTTCGGCGGAATAGGTGGCGAGGGTTGTGAGGCTGTGGGTTGACTTGAGCTGGCTCACAAGTCCGGCGGCGTGCCAGGTGGTGCCGGACGTCAACTGGCCCTGTTCGAGCACAACCACATCGGTGCAACCACGCTTGGTCAGGTGGTAGGCAATGGAGCAGCCAACAATGCCGCCACCAACGATGACAACCTGCGCTCGCTGCGGCAGCTTCTTCGCACCCGAAGCGGCGGCTGCGGGTGTCTGTGCGGTTGGAACCTCGGTCATAGCGACACAAGCTACATCCGCCGCGCTGTTATGTCGACGGTTGCATGAGGCGCATAGCATCTATGCAGTACGCGCATGGCTCTGCAGGTAGACGAAGGGTACTCTAGAAGCGATGGTGGACACGGGGAACGAAAGCGGAATGAACTGGAGCACCAGGCAGCTCCGAGCGGTCGTTGCGGTAGCTGAGCGCCGTAACATCTCCCACGCGGCGGTGCAGCTGGAGCTGACCCAACCGACCGTTAGCCGCATGCTGTCCAGAATCGAAGCAGATCTCGGCACCCCGCTGTTCGTCCGCGACGCGAAGGGTGTATCGCCGACCGAGGCCGGGGTGCGGTTCGTCGAAGAGGCGACCGAACTGCTCCGTCGGATGGATGATGTGGCCGACGAGATCCGCTCCAAGGACGGCACGCTCGTTGGCAAAGTGTGTGTCGCCATGCCGGACACGATCGGCCACACACTGTTCATCCCGCTGATCGATCGCATCGCCGCCCAGCACAGCGAGGTGCAGCTGCGAGTGATGGCGTCGCACCCCAACTCGCTCGCCCCGGCCCTTGTCGCAGGTGACGCCGACATCGGGGTGATCTCCGGCGCCCATCGCCACGGTGGGGTGGCGAGTACCCCATTGGTCACCGAGGACCTTCATCTGGTTGGTCCGGGAACCGGCAAACGCCGGGGGAGGCGGCAGACCGTCACACTGGCGGAAGTCGCCGACCGACCCCTGGCTCTCCCGGCGATTCAACCGGGCCTGCGAGCGCTGATTGACGATGCGTTCGCCCAGCGCCAGCTCCGCCCAAACGTGGTCCTGGAAGTGGATGCCGAAGACGCAATTGTTGAGCTGATCAGCTCTGGGAGGGCGTATTCAATCATGTGCATGGCTGGCGTGCAGCGCTTTGTTGCCCGAGGGGAGCTGTCTTCTCGGCGCATCGTCGATCCGCCCATCCAGCGGCTGCTGTCCACCGCGGTGCCGGAAAACCGGCCTGCCACCAGGCTCGTACGAGCGGTCGAACAGACCATTCATGAACTCGCGGCCGAACTTCAGGACGATGCCCAGTGGACGCCCTGTGGCCAGTAGCGAGCGACTAGTCGTTGCTGAGGTGCGCCAACAACTCTTCGGTCTGGTTCACCAACTCAGTGCCATCTGCGGCCACTGACGCCACGTAACGATCAGGGCGCACCACAATCGCGCCACGGTCCGTCAGCTCGCCATCGAACTCCTGAGGGCCAACCATCACCGTCGTCGCTCCAATCGCGGCCCACCTGTCTCGAACGGTGTCGGACACGTCGGTCTCTGGTCGGATGAGGACGCTCCACCCGTCGCCCAGATGGCTGTCGAAGAACTCACCGTCGATGACCGGCTGACGAAGTTGCTTGCCGGTGAGCGGATGGTCGCCGGCCCGAATCCCATGGCGAAGATATGGCAGGCTTCTGCCGCCGCCATATCCGGCATCCATACTGGTCCCGCTATCGGCCTTGCCGGACAGCTGATCGATCAGGCGGCCGGTGTCGACCGCGTGGGCGACCATGTCTGCTGCATGCGGTCGGCGCTCCTCGTCATAGGTGTCGAGCATGGCGGGCGAGGCGAGGCCACGATGGACCGCCTCAAGCTTCCAGGCCAGGTTGACCGCATCCCGTATGCCCGAGCACATCCCCTGTCCGAGGAACGGCGGCATCTGGTGGGCGGCGTCGCCCGCGAGAAACACCCTGCCGGACCGCATGGTCTCTGCGACCGTCGCGTGGAAGCGGTAGACCACGGCACGGCTGAGCGTGCCCTCATCGGGGGTCAACCAGTCCGAGATCAGCTCCCACACTCGGTCTTCACCGATCATGTCCTCCGCCCGCTCCCCCGGCTGGAGTTGCAGTTCCCAGCGGCGGAAGTGTTTGTGGCCGGGAACGTATGTCGTTGGTCGAGCAGGATCGCAGACCTGTTGAGCGCTCGTCGGCAGATGGCTCGCTTCGGAGGTCAACGCAACGTCGAAGACCAGCCACTCCTGGTCAAATCCCTGGTCGAGGAAGGCAATGCCAAGGGACTTTCGAATGGGGCTGGCGGCACCGTCGGCGGCGATGAGCCACTGGGCCCGATGCTCGCCCTCCGCTGTTTCCACCGAGACCCCGTCGTCGTCTTGAGTCACGGACAGAACCTCGGTACCAAGCCGCAGATCGACCCCGGCACTTCGCGCTGCGGTTCGCAGGCGCTCCTCCAACCAGGGCTGATGAAACATGACGTTCGGCGGGTGCCCAAGTGGAAAGATCATGTCGGGGGGAATGTCGCCACCGATGATCCGTTCCCCGTCGGGGGTCACGAACTCCGCGCCTGCAAGCGGTGTCGTCAGCTCCTGAATGTCTTTCGCCAGCCCGACGTTCTGAAACACCCGCTGAATCTCAGCGTCCATCCCGACGGCCCGAGGCAGTCCGTAGACCTCGGTCTCGCGCTCAAACAACACCACCTGCAGCCCTCGCTTGGCCAGCAGCAACGCCGCGGTGACCCCAACGGGCCCGCCGCCAACCACGGCGAAATGGTGGTCGTGATGAGACGAACTCACTTGCAGGTATTGACCATGGTGCCGATGCCCTCGATCGTTGAGGTGATCACGTCGCCCGGAGTGAGGAAGGTTTGACTGGCGGCACCGACCCCAGCGGGCGTTCCGCTGTAGATCACGTCGCCGGTGTCCAACGTGATGATGCCCGACAGGTACGCGATCAACTCGGCGATGCTGAAGATCAAGCTGGTGGTGCGGTCGGACTGCTTTCGCTCACCGTTGATGTCGCAGGTGATTTCCAGATCTTTCGGATCGGCAAAGGAGTCGGTCGAGACGAGCACCGGACCCATCGGGCCGTAGGTGTCGCGAGACTTGCCAAGATCGAAGTGGGGAGGCTGTGAGGCCATCTGTAGTCGACGGTCGCTGATGTCCTGGCCGACCGAAAGCCCGAGGACGTGGTCCCAGGCAGACTCCGCCGCGATGTCTCTGCCCGGCGTGCCGATCACCACCACCAGCTCAACTTCCCAATCGGCAGTCTTTGACCGGAGTTCGATGTCGGCGTTCGGTCCAACGATGCTGCTGGGGAACTTGCCGAAGACGAGCGGCCGCTTCGGCAGCTCCATGTTTGACTCTTCGGCGTGAGGCCGATAGTTCAGGCCGATCCCGAAGACGTTTCGTGGCGCCGGGACCGGTGCACCGAGCGTGGCCGTGGCCAGCGTGCCGTCCGGGGTTGCCGCGCCGAGTCCGGCCGAGGCGCTGTGTAGCGCGTCAGGGTTGGACAGCGCCGCCATCGGGTCTGACCCGACGGCTCCACCGGTGAGGCCTTCAAGGTCATACCACTGGTCCTCGGCGTCGACGACCGCTGATCGGCCGTCGACGTTTGCGAAACGAAAGGTCATGCTCCACTCCTGATCTGCGCGCCGAACCCGGCACAGCCATAGATACTGCCCTACCGCGCAGGTCCGAGCCAGTTACTAGCGCCACGACGGAACGGGACTGCCGGTCGCGCCGCGCTCAGGTGCCGTGTTCAGATGACCCGTGTTCAGGTGGCCCGTGTTCAGGTGGCGTATGGTCACGCCGCCTTGAGGGCTTCGCCTTCGATGGTGATCCGGTGCATGAGCCGTCGATGGCCGTGGTAGTCGTTTAGCGCGCAATGCTGCACGGCACGGTTGTCCCAAATGGCCATGGCGCCTGCCGTCCACCGAAAGCGGCAGGTGAACTGGGGACGAGAGCCGTGGGCGTAGAGGTAAGCGAGGAGCGGCGCGGACTCTTCATCAGACCAACCCTCAAAGCGAAGCGTGAAGTCACTGTTGACATACAGCGATGGTCGCCCGGACAGTGGATGTTCGATCACGACCGGGTGCACCGCATCCTGGGTTGCCGCTTCGGGGTTGCCGATGCGGGCTCCGATGTCGCCTTTCGCCCCTTCTGCTTGGTTCGCTTGCGGTAGGCGCCCGAAGGCGTGGCGGCTGCTGTGTTCGGCCCGCAACCCTCGGAGGGTTGCCTGCATACCTTCGGACAGCGCTTCATAGGCTGCGCCCTGTCCGGCGAAGAGCGTGTCGCCGCCGATCGGGGGGACCTCGCGGGCGTACAGAATCGAACCCATCGCCGGAATCTGGTCGTAGGAATGGTCGGTGTGCCAGTTGACGCCAATGTTGTTGCGCTGATCCGGTTCTTTGCGAACCTCGGCAATCCTCGGGTAACCGTCGACGGGCTTGAAGAACCGGTTGACGTTGATCTCACCCCAGGCTTCAGCAAAAGCGATGTGGTGGTCCGGGGTCAGGTCCTGGTCTCGAAAGAAGATGACACCGTGCTGGGCGAAGGCGTGACGCAACTCCGCCATCTGCTGCTCGCCGACCCCAGCGGCAATGTCCACTCCGCCGATTTCCGCGCCAACTGCTGGCGAGAGCTGGGCAACCGTGATGGTCTCGTACATGCGGCACTCCTTGCGGTCTGCTGATGACGCCGGACGCCGCGACCCGGTGGCCGGCGACCGTACGTCTTCAACACTATGGCGGCCAGAAGCGCTCAGCCAGTTGGCCGAGCCGTTAGAAGGACACGCTCGTTCCCACTGCTGGCTAGTTGATTGAGAACTTTCGGTTCACCGTTGTCGCCGTGTCGTTGCCCGCCTCATCAACAGCCCAGACCCGCACGCGGAACGTACCGGACCCGGTTGGCGGGTCGAACGAGTAGCTGAACGTGGTTGCCTGACTGCCGGGATCGGCGACCGGAACCTCGAACCGTGTGAAGGTACCCCATGCCGCGCCGTCCCAGTACAGCTGGGTATTGAGGTCCCTGATGACTAGTTCGACGTGGTCGACGGCAACGTTGTCCTCGGCGATGCCTTCGAGCAAGATCGGCGCTGGCCCACTCGCACCGTTCGCGGGCGATGTCCATGCCGCTGTTGGTGGCGTCGTGTCGCTTGAAGTGGAAACGCTGAAGTTTCGGTTCAGGGTGTCGGTGTTTTCATTGCCAGCGGCATCTTCCACCCAGAGCCGGGCTCGATAGTTGGTGAGGCCGGAAGGCGGTGGCGGGTCGAACACAAAGCTGAACTCGGTCGTGGCCGAACCGGGGAAGTCAACCGGGACCGAGAAGCGGTTGTAGCCGCCCCATGTGCCGCTGGACGGGTTCCAGAAGTTGCCGGTGGAGAGATCTCTGATGATCATCTCGACGTGGTCAACCCCGATGTTGTCCTCTGCGCTACCGGTCAGGGTCACCGGCAGACCGACCGACTGGTTGTTGATCGGCGACAGCCATTCGCCGGTTGGCGCTGTGGTGTCGGGCGCTCCCCCGCCGATGGTGCTGAGAATGCGAGTATGTCCTCGGCCGCCTTCGACCACGGTGGCGTCGCCGATACCGAGGATGACGACCGGCGAGTTCCTGTTTGCCGTCGTCCCATCTCCGAGCTGGCCCTTGTCGTTGCGACCAAAGGCGAGGGCGGTGCCGTCAGCGAGTGTGATCAGTGAGTGATCTCGACCGCTGCCGACCGACGTCGCGGTGGAGACGGCGGGCACGGTCTGCGGCGTCGGAGCTCCGAATACTGTGGTGCCGATGCCGAGCTGGCCAAAGGCGTTGCGGCCCCACGTCTGCACCGTGCCGTCGGCCATTGCCACAATGGTGTGGAAGGCCCCGCCGGCGGCGTCGATCACCGGGCCGCCGAGGACACGTTCCTGTGGAACGCCCTGGCTTACGTCAGTGCCATTGCCGATCTGGCCGCCGATGTTGCCGCCCCAGATCCATAGCGAACCGTCGTCGCTTACGGCGAGGGTGTGATCACGACCGGCTTTGAGAGCGACGATCGGTTCAATTCCAGTGCTGTCCGAGACCTCAACCGGTGTGGTCGCCATGTTGACCGACGACCCGTCAGCGAGTTGCAGCTGGGTGTTGTCACCAAAGGTCCACACCGATCCATCATCGAGAGCCACGGCGCTGTGGTTGCGACCACCGGAGATCACCGCAACGTTGGACAGCGCGGAGACCACGGTCGGGGTACCTCGTGGCGACAGATCGCCCAGACCCAATTGGCCGGTGTCGTTTCTGCCCCAAATGTAGAGGTCACCATCATCGGTGAGGGCGAGCGAGTGGTAGTGGCCTGCGGCGACGTCAACCACGGTGACGTTGTCAAGGGCTGCAACCTCGACCGCTGTCGTCCGCTGACCGCCGGTCGATCCGATACCGAGCTGACCGAATTCGTTACGACCCCACGTGTAGACCGTGCCATCGTCGGCCAATGCAATCGAGTGCCAGCGGCCGCCTGCAAGGTCGACGACCCCGCCACCATCGAGTCCGAGCACCTGCACCGATTCGGTTTCGTCGATGTTCGTCCCGTTGCCGAGCTGGCCGCGATGGTTCCAACCGGTCGTGTACACCTCGCCCGGCGGCTCGTCCGCCAGTGCGGGCGTGGCAACCGCCAAACCGACCAACGTGGCCAAAACAACTAGCCATCGCCCTAGCTTTCGTTCCTTCAACGTCCGCTCGCCTCTCCGCCAAGAGTTCCCTCAACCCCAGTGCGCAAGTGTAGTTGGCATCTTCTAACCGTGCAGAATACGGGCCTGGGTAGTCTCCCCCAGAGAAGATCCGGCGCGGACACCCGATATCCCGTGCCAACAGCTACGAAATTCGACGCCTAGCGTCAAAGCGCTAGGGTTTCGGCACTATGTCCTACCCATCGAATTCACCTGTCCAGGTGCAGCGTCTGTGCGAGATTCTCGAAATCGAACGCCCGGTGATGTGTGCCCCGATGGCCAAGATCGCAGGCGGGCGGCTGGCCGCGGCGGTGAGTGATGCCGGCGGGTTCGGGGTGCTCGGCGGTGGGTATGGGGATCCGACGTGGATTGCTGAGGAGATGGTTGCAGCCGGCTCGAGCCGCATCGGCATTGGCCTGATTACCTGGAACATGTCGACCGATGCCGTGGAGAACGCCCTTTCGCACAACCCCGCCGCGCTGTGGTTGTCCTTCGGCGACGTAGCGCCCCATGTTGGACCGGTGCACGCCTCAGGTGCCACGTTGATTTGTCAGGTCGGCTCGGTCGCTGAGGCCATCGACGCCGCGGCGGCAGGGGCGGAGGTGATCGTCGCGCAAGGCAACGAGTCAGGCGGGCATGGTCAGTCCAACCGAGCGCTGTTCGGACTGCTTCCGGCGGTGGTCGCCGCTGTCGACCCCATTCCCGTCGTCGCAGCAGGCGGCATCTCGACCCGCGCTGGCTATGACGCCGCGGTGGCTTTTGGCGCCGCGGGGGTCGCGCTCGGCACGGCGTTCTACGCCAGCGACGAGTCAACCGATACGCCGGCAGCGAAGCAGCGGCTGGTCGATGCCGGAGGTGACGACACGGTCAGGAGTTTGGTGTACGACATTGCTCGCGGTCCGGAGTGGCCGTCGGAGTATTCCGGGCGTTCGCTGCGGTCTGGTCTGACCGACCGGTGGGCCGGGAATGAAGACGAACTGAGAGCCAACGCCGACCACATCAAGGAACTCCACGCCAAAGCTTCTGCCGAAGGAGATGTAGCGGTACGTGTGGTGTGGGCCGGCGAAGGAATCGATGGCATCAACGAGGTGCGACCGGCGGGAGACATCGTCAGGGACTTTCCCCTGGTTTTGGCCTGACCGGCACTATCGCGCCAGTTCGTGCCAGCCTGTGGGGATGACTAGGACCGTAGTACGCAACGGCGTTGTCTTTGACGGCACAGGGTCGGCTCCTCAGCGCGCCGACATCGTGATGTCAGACGGGGTGATCGTCGATGTCGGATCAGACCTTGACGGTGACATCGCCATCGACTGCGACGGACAGCTCATAACGCCTGGGTTGATCGACTGCCACGTCCACTTCATGGCCGACGGCGATTTCAGCGCCAGCACCCACGCCAATGTGCCGTTCTCGATGAACTTCTTTCAGGCCGCCGAGCGGATGCGTCGCACCCTCGACTGCGGCATCACGACGGTCCGAGAAGCTGGCGGGACCGACCTCGGCGTTAAGGAAGCCCGCGATAGCGGTCTCATCGCCGGGCCGAGGATGCAGCTGGCCATAACGATCCTCTCCCAAACCGGCGGTCACGGTGACAACTGGGAGGTGTGCGGCGCACACATGCCCGGGCTACTGGACGCCCACCCCGGTCGTCCGCACAACGTGGTCGACGGTCCGGACGAGATGCGGCGCAAGGTCCGAGAGGTCGTACGGGCCGGGGCCGACGTGATCAAGGTCTGCACCTCCGGTGGTGTCATCTCACCTCGTGATGACCCACAGCACGCCCACTTCAGAGCCGAAGAACTGAACGTGCTCGTCGAGGAGGCCACCGCGGCGCATCGCTTCGTGATGGCTCATGCCCAGGCGACCGACGGGATCAAGAACGCGGTGCGGGCCGGTATCCGATCGATCGAGCACGGTATCTACCTCGACGATGAAGCCATTGCCATGATGCTCGAGGCAGGCACCTACCTCGTCCCTACGTTGATCGCGCCGAACGGCGTACTCAAGGCAGCCGATCGCGGCGTGGACGTCCCCGCTGTAATCCTCGACAAGGCACGGGCAGTAGTCGAGGTGCATCGGGACTCGATACGACGGGCCATCGCTGCCGGGGTTCGGGTTGCCATGGGGACCGACTCAGGCGTCACTCCTCACGGGGAGAATCTTGGGGAGCTAGCGCAGATGGCGGAACTTGGGATGAGTGCCACGGAGGTGTTGGAGGCGTCGACCAGGGTGGCCGCGGAGCTGATGGGTATCGATGACGAGGTCGGCACGCTGCAACCGGGTAAGCGAGCGGACCTCGTGACCTTTCACGGCACCGATCTTGACGTCTCGGCCCTTCGCCCGCGGGTCAGCCGGGTGTTCCAAGACGGAACGGTGGTCAGCGAACAGCCGTAGCCGCAGTAGCGGGTCTGCTCATCTGATTTTGTACCAGGGGAATGCTGAGCTGGCAGGCCCGGTTACGGAACCGTGATCGAGGGAGATTCCATCACCATATTGAGCTACCTGGTGGCCTTTGGCGGTGGCTTGATCAGCTTCGCCTCACCGTGTGTGCTGCCGTTGGTGCCTGCCTACCTGTCGCTGGTCACCGGCCTGGATGCCGCCGAGCTGCAGGAGTCCAACCGGGCGAACGCTCTGGCGGTGTTTCGGGACACCAGCCTCTTTGTGCTCGGGTTCGGAACCATTTTCGTCCTGCTCGGACTTTCGGCAACCTCGCTCGGCCAATTCGTCTTTGAACAGCAGATCCTCCTCACCCGGGTCTCCGGAGCGCTGGTTCTTGCCATGGCACTGTTCATGCTCGGCTCCATGTTCCTCCAAGCCCCGTGGCTGTACCAGGAGCGTCGCTTCCAACCGCAGCTCGACCGGTACGGCCGAGCGGCTCCCACCGTTGCCGGAGCGGCATTCGGCTTTGGATGGACGCCCTGCATCGGTCCCGTGTTGACCTCGGTCCTGGCCATCGCCGCAACCTCGGGGCGAGCGTCGACCGGAGCCACACTGCTCGCCGTCTACTCGCTCGGTCTCGGCGTGCCGTTCCTGATTACCGGCCTGCTCATGGGGTATCTCGGCAGCAGCATGCAGTGGGTCAAGCAGCACCTGCAACACATCGTGATCGTCTCATCGGTACTGATGGCCCTGTTCGGCATTCTGCTGATCTTCAACCAGCTGCTGTGGGTCACCAGTCAGTTGCAAGACTTGATGCGAGCGGTAGGGCTCGAGTGGCTGGTGAACCTCGGGTAGTGATCACGAGGCGCAGGTAGCAGGTTGCAGGTAGCAGGAGAGCTGCACAGGTAACGAATAGCTGGCGCACCGAACAGCGGTCGCCGGATGTCGGAGATTCAAGAGAGAAGGCCATGGCCAACAACAGCAACAAGAAGAAGCGAGTCCAGGCGGCGCGGGCCGAGGCAAAGGCCAAGAAGGCCCGGCGCGACATGATGCTCGTCATCGGTGGTGTGGCGGTCATCGCTCTCGGAATACTTGGCGCCGCGTTCGTGTTCGGCGGCAACGACACGGGCGTCACAACGGCCACGGCGTGGGACCTGCCATCGCTGCAGGGAGACGTGGATGGCGACGGAGTCGAAGACCGGTTCACGTTGAGCGACTTTGAGGGACAGCCACTGGTGGTCAACTTCTTCGCCTCGTGGTGCACGAACTGCGAGAACGAACTGCCACGGTTCAAGTTTGTTGATGAACAGTTCGCCGATGAGCTCAACGTCGTCTACGTCAACAGCAACGAGACGGGCAATTGGGAGCCGATGGCCGAGCGGACGGGAATCTTGGACGGGCGCCTCGTAAAAGACATCAACGGATCCAACGGGAACGGCCTGTATCGCAGCCTGGGCGGAAGGGGCGGTATGCCGATTACCGCCTTCTATGACGCCGAGGGAAACGTCGTGCGCGTCGACCAGGGCGAGCTTTCCAGCGAGGCCTTGGTCGCTCGCCTGATCAACCTGTACGGGATCGAACCCAACTAGCGGAGCGGCTCTTCTCCACCATGTGAGGATGGGGTGTCGACCGGTCGGCGCCTGCTCATCCACCGATCGGTGGACGTAGGTTCAACCCACTGGCCGATACCGCCGGGAGGCGCTCGATGTCACGCTGATCACATGAACATCATTGACGTGAGAGACGTGCACAAGGCCTATAACGGCCGCACCGTGCTCGATGGCCTGGACCTAACCGTCGAGGCCGGCGAGATATTCGCTCTGCTCGGACCGAACGGGGCGGGCAAGACCACGCTCGTCGAGATCCTGGAAGGATTCCGGCGGGCCGACCATGGACACGTGGAAGTGTTAGGTGTTCCGCCTTCGTCCGGTGGTCCAAGTTTCCGGGCCCGCATCGGCATTGTGCTGCAACAGACAACCTCGTTCGAGACGTCGACCGTTGCAGAAACGGTCTCGATGTTCGCAGCGCTGTATCCCAATCCACTCGGCGTCGACGAAGCGATTGCATTGGCCGGTCTGTCCGACCGCCGTGACGACACTGCGAACACGATGTCTGGCGGCCAACGACGTCGCCTTGATGTGGCCTGCGGTCTTGTCGGCCGCCCCGAGTTGCTGTTCCTGGACGAACCGAGCACCGGTTTGGACCCCGAAGCTCGTCGGGCGATGTGGTCGGTGATCGAGCGGCTCCGCGAGCAGGGCACCACCGTGCTGTTGACCACCCACTACCTCGAGGAAGCCGAAGCGCTCGCCGACCGGATTGGCGTATTGCTGAACGGAACGCTCCAGGCGGTGGGGCGCCCGGACGTCATCGGCAACCGGGGCGATGCCAAGGCAACGGTACGGTTCCTCGCTCCAATGGCTGACGACCAGCCAGGGTCTGTGTCGCACCTGACGCAGATCGGTGCAGAGTTCAACGATGGTGCAGTGCACATCACGACCGCCACTCCGGGCCGGTTGGTGCAGGAACTGGTGTCTCGCTACGGCGAACTGGCCCACCTGACGGTGACCCGTCCGTCGTTGGAAGAGATCTACCTGGACATGGTGGAGGCGCAATCGGTTGCGCCGACCACCGAAATGAGAATGGAGCCAACCCAATGACCGTGAACACCGAAACCACCGGCACAACCTCTGCGACTGCCGCAACTTCAACGGTCGCTACAGCATCAACACGCGCAACCGAGCGGGACCGCGCATGGGAGTGGGAGTGGGACCAATGGCGGCCACCGCTGCTACCCCTGGCCTGGCAGCGGATGCGCCTGGAGCTGCGAGCCTTTAGCCGGGTCCGCGAAGAGGTGATCTTCACCGCCGCGCTGCCCGTGTTGCTACTGGCGCTCTTCGGCGCGATCTTCGGTGGCGAAATCGAGAACACCGGTGTGGACATCAGCCAGTACTTCGTTGCGGGCATGCTCGCCTCGACCGGCATCACTGTCGGGTTTCAGAGCCTCAGCGGCCAATTGGCGTTGGAGCAGGACGACGGCACGCTCAAGCGTTTGGCCGGGACACCAATGCCGAAGAGCGCCTACGTGATGGGCAAGATCGGCCTTGTCGTCGTGGTAGCGGTCTTGCAAACCACCGTGATGCTCTCGGCCGGGGTGGTGCTCTTCAACGTGTCGCTCCCCGACGCCAGCGGATGGCTTCTGCTTGTCACGGTCTTGTTCCTCAACCTGTCGATTTGGACACTGCTCGGCCTGGCGTTCAGCCGGATCATCACCAATCCACGGGCCGGCGCTGCGGTGGCGACCCCTCCGGTACTGCTGCTGCAGTTCATCTCCGGGGTCTACATCTACTTCGATGCAGTCCCCAGCTGGCTGCAATCGGTGGCGTCAATCTTTCCACTGCGATGGGTTGCTCTTGGGCTTCGCCAGGCGCTCCTGCCTCACGACTTTCAGGCGGCAGAGCCCGGCGGGTCGTGGCAGACCGGGATGATGTTCTCAATGCTTGGCCTGTGGTTGCTGGCCGCAGGAGTGCTCGCCGGTTTACTGTTTCGTTGGAGGGTTCGGGAATGAACGCTGAGGTAGAGGCCGTCGCAGAGCCAGAGCAGCGGGACTGGTCGGCGATCATCTGGATCGCCGTGACCATCGTGACCTTCTGCATTGCGGCGGTCGTCTCCTACGAAGCGAACTTCGAATCGCCCTGGGCAACCGCCAACTCGATCCTGCCGGCGGTGGTGTTCATCGCCAGCCTGGCCTTCTTGGCGGCGCCATTCCTCAAACTCCCCGCCAGGCTCCAGGTTGCGGCGGCGGCCGTTGCCTTCGGCGGGTGGGCGGTCATCCTGTTCGACGATGACAGATGGACCATCCTGAACTTCACCATGTACGCCATCGCCTTCAGCTTTGGGCGTTTCAGTTCACTGTGGTTGGCAGGCTTCGTATCGGTTGTCTGGGGCGCCGTGTGGCTGGTAAACAGCGCTCCGCTGTGGACCTTGGTGATCCCCATCGGTGCCTTCGGCGTTGGCGTACTGATGTTTGAGACAATGCTGCGGGCGTCGGTGCGCCACGACGAACAAGCCAACCTGATCCAACAGTTGACCGAGGCACAGAACGAACTGGCGGCGTCCGAACGCGCCAAGGGCGTGCTGGAGGAGCGGGCCCGCGTTGCCAGCGAGATTCATGACACCTTGGCCCAGGGTTTCACCTCAATCGTGCTGCTGTCACGGGCAGCTCAGCGGGGCGGTGATATCACCGACGGACTTTCGGCCATCGAGCACACCGCCCAGGAAAACTTGGAGGCTGCTCGCCGCCTCATCGAGGCCAAGAAGCCTTCGGAGCTGGAGGGGCGAACCCTGGCGGACGCGCTGGAACTGCACCGCGCCACCTGTCTTTCGCCCGGCGTGGCGTCGACGTTCCGCGTCGTTGGTACACCGAGACGGCTTGCCGGGCCGGTCGAGGTTACGATTCTCCGGGCCGCGCAAGAGGCACTGCTGAACATCGAGACCCACGCCGAAGCCGAGAATGTCGACATAACGTTGTCCTACCTTGATGACGTGATTGCGCTTGACGTGCGCGATGACGGCGTTGGCTTCTCCCCCGGTTGTGTGGCCGATCGTGGGTCGCTCACAGGCGGCCAAGGTCTGCAGGCGCTGGAACGGCGGGCCTCGTCGCTGGCAGGCGAGTTGACGATCGAGGCAATGGCCGGTGGCGGCTCGGTGGTATCGGTACTGCTACCGTCGACGGGGCCATGAGGAACGCCCGATGATTACCCTCGTCGTTGCCGACGACCACCCGGTCGTGCGGCAAGGGCTGGTGGCGCTGCTCGGCACCGACCCGGACATCGAGGTCATCGGCGAGGCCGCTGACGGTAGCGAGGCAACCGAGGTCGTGCTGTCACTTCGGCCGTCGGTGGTGGTGATGGACCTGCAGATGCCAGTGGTCGATGGGGTCGCTGCAACCCAGGCGATCAAGCAGGTCTGGCCTGAGGCCGCCATTGTGGTGCTCACCACCTACGACAGCGATGAGGCCATCGTGCGCGCCCTTGAAGCTGGCGCATCTGGCTTCGTACTCAAAGACACCCCGCCAGATGATCTGATCCAGGCGATTCGTCGGGCCGCCACAGGCGAGACGGTCCTGTCTCCCCCGGTGGCGAAACGGCTCGTCGAACGGATGCAGTCTCCGGAGTCTGCCACGCTGTCGAGCAGGGAAATCGAGGTGTTGCGGGAGGTGGCGAACGGCAACACCAACAGTGTTATCGCCGATCACCTTCACATAAGTCAGGCGACGGTCAAGACCCACCTGCTGCACATCTACACGAAGCTTGGCGTCTCTGACCGCGCCGCAGCTGTCGCCCGAGCCTATGAAAGTGGCGTACTGGCCGGATAGACGCTTGGTCGACGTTAGTGACCAGCGCCAACCTTGCCGGACGTGCGGCGATGCAGGCTTTCCGCGTGCCGGTTGAGGCCGACGATGTGGGCGTCAATGCCCCGCTCCGCGAACTTCGCCACCACAGCATCAAGGGCCACGACCGATGATGAGTCCCAGATGCGGGCGTTGCTCAGGTCAATCTCGACCCGGGAGACCTTGACGGCGTCATAGTCGAAGGCGTGCACAAGGTCATTCGTCGAGGCGAAGAAGAGCTCGCCGCTCACCGCGAACAGGCGCTCGACGCTGTCGGGGTCGGTAACGCTGGTGACCCGCACGACGTGGGACACGTGGCGGACAAAGAAGACTGCGGATAGGACCACACCGGCGCCAACGCCATACGCCAGGTTGTGGGTCAAGACCACGATTGCGACCGTTGCAACCATGACGGCGGTTTCGGTTCTGGGAAGCGAGCGCAGCATGTCGGGCTTGATGCTGCTCCAGTCGAACGTACCGACCGACACCATGATCATCACGGCCACGAGGGCGGCCATGGGAATCCGGGCCACGAGGTCTCCGAGAGCCAGGATCAAGATGAGCAGGAATACACCAGAGGCGAGCGTTGAGAGTCGTGACCGACCGCCGGAGCGATGGTTGATCATCGACTGTCCGATCATGGCGCAACCGGCCATGCCACCGAAGAAGCCGGTGACGATGTTGGCAATGCCCTGACCGCGGGACTCGAGGTTCTTGTCCGAGTCGGTGTCGGTCATGTCGTCGAGTAGCTGCGCTGTAAGCAAGCTCTCCAGCAGCCCAACGAGGGCCAGAGTGACGGCGTAGGGCAGGATGATCTGGAACGTCTCAAAGGTGACCGGAACGTCCGGCAATGCGACCCATGGCAAGGCATCGGGAAGCTCGCCCATGTCGCCA
This sequence comes from uncultured Acidimicrobiaceae bacterium, assembly GCA_964609665.1. GTDB lineage: Bacteria > Actinomycetota > Acidimicrobiia > Acidimicrobiales > SZUA-35 > JAHELU01. The sequence goes on along the minus strand of CAZSTV010000035.1, from coordinate 632 downwards.
ACGGTCGGGAGCTCGACCCCGAATCCCATCGTGATGCCGGCCAGCACAACAATGGCGGCCAGCGGTGATGGGACGGCCTTGGTGATCCGCGGCAGTCCGTAGATGATGCCAAGGCCGAGACCGATGAAGAGCAGGTTGGTTTGCAGCGGACCGGTGCTGATGCCGTCTTCGCGGAGCAGGATGTGTGGCACCTGGGCCAGGAAGATGAGGATGGCCAGGGCGTTGACGAAGCCGATCATGACCGTGCGGGGCACGAAGCGCATCAGCTCGCCGACACCGAGCCAGCCAAGCGCAACCTGGAGGATCCCGGCAAGGATGGTTGCGGCAAACAGAAAACCGATGCCGTGATCGGCGACGAGGTCGACGATGACCAGCGCCATTGCGCCGGTCGCGGCGGAGATCATGCCTGGGCGACCACCGGTGAAAGAGATCAAGATGGCGATCGAGAACGAGGCGTAGAGCCCCACCTTCGGATCCACGCCGGCAATGATCGAGAACGAGATGGCCTCGGGGATGAGCGCCAGCGCGACGACCAGCCCGGAGAGGAGTTCTACCTTGGTGCCGGAGAGCCCGCCGGGAATCCACTGGGATCGGTCAAACACCGATGGGAGGCTCTGTGGCGATGACATGCC
>CAZSTV010000034.1:0-35088 GCA_964609665.1 uncultured Acidimicrobiaceae bacterium | reverse complement strand
GATAGGTGCGAACCTCGGCCAGCTTTTCGTAGCCCCGGTGCATGTAGCCCATGACCGGGTCAGCGTTGATGACCTGCTCACCGTCCAGCTGGAGGATGATGCGGAGGGTGCCGTGGGTTGCGGGGTGCTGCGGGCCGATGTTGAGGGTCATGCCCTCGGCTTCGAGCTCCACGTTGACTCGGGCGTCGGCCGCCTGCGCCGCGATGTACGCCATCTGTCGGCGATCGATGATGTCTGCTGATTGGGATGACACTAGGAAGCGCTCCCTTCGGCGTCAGAGCCGACTTCTTCGACGTCGGGGAATGGCTCGACGTCGACGATGCCGGGCCAGGGCTTAATCAGCCGGGCCATCAACGGGAAGTCTTTGCGCATCGGGTGACCTTCAAAATCGCCAGGCAGATAGAGCCTGCGCAACGATGGGTGGCCGTCAAACTCCAGGCCGAACATCTCGAACACTTCCCGCTCGTGCCAGGAGGCACCGGGGTATACCTCGGTCCAGGACGGGACCGACAGCTGGTGATCAACGTCGGTCTTGACGTTGATGCCGATGCCGGTCGCAAGGCTGTACACCCTGGCCAACACCTGGAAGCGAGCTTCGCCGCCGGCGTAGGAGTTGCTGACCGCCTCGGCAAAGCCAGCCGGAGCGTCCTCGCCCTCGGCGGTGTCATCGCCGTCGGCAGTGTCATCGACCTCGGCGGTGTCATCGCCGGTTGCGTCGCCATCACCAGTGCCCAGGGTCTTGTCGACCTCGGCCTCGAGGCTGCGACCAAACGGAGACGGCATCCAGTCGACGGCGCTCAGCCAGTCGAAGAAACGGAACCGCTGACGGTTACGCAGGTAGTCGGCGGTGTCGGCCCAGGCGGCGTTGTCCACCCGCACCCAAAGATCTTTGCCCGGCATGAGGTGGCTGGCCAGCACGGCGTCGCCAAGCTCTGAAGACACCGCTTCAAGCAGTGACTCACGAGCCTCGTCGGTTTCGACGACTACCTCTTCACCTTCTTCGGTCTCTGCATCAGCTGATGGCAAGGGGGTCCCCCTTCCACTTCTCGGCCATGTCCTCGTTCTGGATGATCTCCTGCAGCAGCACGATGCCCTCAAGGAGGGCTTCTGGCCGTGGCGGGCACCCGGGGACATAGACATCGACGGGAATAATCTGGTCGACGCCCTTGGTTACTGAGTAGCTGTCCCAGTACGGGCCGCCACAGTTTGCGCAGGATCCCATCGAGATCACGTATTTGGGTTCCGGCATCTGTTCATACAGGCGACGAACCGCAGGCGCCATCTTGTCGGTAACGGTGCCGGACACGATGACAAGGTCTGCCTGGCGAGGACTCGCAGGGAGCGGGATCACGCCGAGGCGCATCACGTCATAGCGAGGAGACCCGAGGGTCGCGCCCATCTCAATGGCGCAGCACGCGAGGCCCCACTGGTAGGCCCACAGGGAGTACTTGCGGCTCATATTGAGGAGCTTGGTCAGCCCCTTCGGCATCTTGCCGGATTCAACTAGCCCCATCGGTGCCCTCTCCGATTACCTGTCGAGCGATTGCTTGGCTTCTTTGCGCTACTCGATCGTCGCCTACACCCATCGCAGGACGCCCTTGCGCCAGGCATAGGCAAGACCGAGAGCCAGGATGAAGATGAAGATCACCATCTCAACCAGGCCGAAGTAACCATACTGCTCCAGCCTCGTCGCCCACGGGAAGATGAACACAGCTTCAACATCGAACATCACGAAAAGAAGCGCGAATATGTAGTAACGGATCTGACTCTGTGACCAGCCGTCGCCGACCGGGTCAACGCCGCTCTCGTAGTTCTCGACCTTGCCCGCAGATGGTCGGCTAGGGCGAAACAGCGACGCAAGGCCGAGGAACGCGCCGACCACTCCAATTCCAAGAAGGCTGAAGAGGAATACCAGTAGATACTCGCGAAGGAAGTCCGACACGACGGAGGACTCTACCCGCCTGGAGTGCCCCGGACCAAGATCCTGCCATGTAACTTTCTCGTTTAGATTTAGCGGCTGTACCCCTACCGACCGCCCGATCGGCCGCCACCACGTCGACCTAGCCGACCCATGAGCCGTCGTACGAGGCTGTGAGCAGGGCGGCATCGGCTGCTGCGGCAGCATCGAACGACACCGTCAGCTCATAGGTGCCGGGTTCTGTGAGCCACCCGTCAGGGGTCCGCACATCCAGTTGGCGCCAGTCCACAGCGACGTTCGCAGTGACCGAAGCGCCCGCCGCTGCCTGCAATCGAGCGAACCCGACCAGCCGACGCAGTGGACGTTCCCAGGCGGAGTCGGGCTTTGACCCGAAGACATAGACGACGGTCGATCCGTCGCGATCACCCGTGTTGCGGGCAGCAACCGACACGGTGGCGCCATCAGAACCCAAGCTGGCGGGCTCGAGGGTCCAGGTGGTGTAGCCAAAGCCGGCGCCGAAGGGGAACTGCGCGGCGTTTCCGTCGGCATCAAGCTTCCACTGCCCATGGAAGAGGTCATAGGTCACGCTTGTCGCATCCCGGTCAAAGGGCACCAGGTGCTCCGCCTCGGACGGTATGGCAAACGGCAGGCGACCGCCGGGTTCGCTTGCTCCGACGAGCACGTCGCCGATTCCCGGTCCAGCCTCAACGCCGCCGTACCACCCGACAAGAACCGCCGGCACCGAATCGGCCCAGGGCATCAACACCGCCGAGCCACACTGCACGATGACAACGACATTGTCATTAGCCGCTATGGCCGCGGCGATGAGCGCTTCATCGCCCTCGGAGAGCCGCAACGACGACCGGTCCCCTCCCCTAGCCATGCCACCGACCTCATCCGGTCCGTCGCCATCAGGTGTCTCCACTGGCGGCTCGGTCGAATCGTCGGCCGGCGATTCGATGAACTGCCGGTCCGGTACGCCCAGCTCCGGGTGGTTTCTCGGCGGGAAAAGGTCCGCTGCCAACGCCATCGTGCCCGAGTTGTCGATGTATTCGCCCTCGTCCGCCTTGGTGTACCCAACGACGACGACCACGAGGTCAGCCGCCTCGACCTGGGGGGCCGAGACGTCGGTGATGGTGTCCGCGTGGGTCACCGTCGACGTGGCAAACGCGTCGCGGATGCCGTCAAGCGGGGTGATGGCGGTGGTTGTCTTGACGTCCGAGGACCCGCCGTCGCCAATGTTCACCCGGGACGCAAGTCGGCCGAGGACGGCGACGGTGGCGGTCGTTGCGGGGTCGGCCGGCAGCAGCGGCTCGCCCGTCGACAGCGGCGCGTTTCTCAGCAGCACCGCAGATGCCGACGCGACCCGTCGGGCCAGAGCCCGGTGTCGCTCACAGTTGATGAGCGCCGGGTCCGGCTGCTTCGCATAGACCCAGGCGTAGCGCAGGAGGGTTGCCATGATTCGCTCGACGCTGTCGGTGACCGTCTTGGTGGCCAGCCGGCCGTCAGCAACGGCATCGGCCAGCACAAGCGCTCGCTGTTGGCGAAACGGCATCTCGATATCCAGCCCGGCCTGCACCGACGTCACAGCGTCACGAAGCCCGAAGATGAAGTCGGAGATGACAAACCCGTCCCAGCCCCACTCGTCACGAAGAATCGCAGTGAGCAACCCGTAGTTGTCGCCGCACCACTCGCCGTTCAGCGAGTTGTAGGCGCTCATCACCGAGGCGATGCCCTGCTCGGCCACATGGCGGAAATGCGGAAGATACACCTCGTGCAAGGCCCGGTCATCGGCGGTCACATCCAGGCTGAACCGAGCGTTCTCCATGGAGTTCAGGGCGAAGTGTTTCATACACGCCATGACGTGACGTTCGAGTCCTCGGGCCAGCGCCGCCGCCATCACACCGACGTGATGTGGGTCCTCACCGTAGGTTTCCTGGGCTCGACCCCAGGCCGGGTGACGCAACAGGTTCATGCACACCGCGCCGGTGAAGGTGGCTCCGCTAGCCCGAAGCTCGGTGCCGATGGCATCACCGACCTGTTCTTCCAGCTCGGGGTCGAACAGCGCACCGCGAGCCATCGAGACCGGAAAGGCGGTGCCGTCGGCAATGACCGCGCCGCGGGGCCCGTCGGCGAATTCGATCCCTGGCACACCGAGCCGCTCGACCACGGCAGCCGGCCAGGTGTGGGTGTAGTAGCCGCCTTCGGTCATGTCGAAGAGGCCCGGCCAGAACGGCGTGTCGCCATCGAGGCAGTCGAGCTGTTCAGCCAGTGTCATCTCGGCCACAAGCGCGGCCGCCTCACCCCGTGGATCGGCACCATCGTTGATGCGGTCGACTGCAGCGGAGAAAGGCGTTGACATGGCAGCATCATCGCGCATGACGTTGCCGCCATGACAGACACAATGACAGACATGAGGACACACATGACAGGGCCCGTTAGCGGAAAAGGGCGATCTCAATCTGACCTGGGGCTGCGATCGCGTTAGATTTTGCACCACAGACCGAACGACCTGATCCAGGTGTAAGAAACACGGAAATCGGAGATTCATCCATGACTCGCGAAGCAGTATTCGCATCCTATGCCCGGACGGGAATGGCCAAGGCCGCCCGCGGTGGCTTCAACATGACCCCGGCGATGACCATGGCCGCCCATGCGATCAGCAGCGCTGTCGAAAAGGCCGGCGTCGAGCCGGAGGCCGTCGAGGACGTTGCGCTTGGCAACGGCGCACACGGTGCAGGAAACCTCGGGCGGCTCGCAGGTCTGCTCGCCGGGCTGCCAACCACCACCGGCGGCAACACCATCCAGCGTCACTGCTCATCGGGCCTCAACTCCATTGCAGTCGCCGCAAACTACATCAAGGCAGACGGTGCAGATGTTGTCGTCGCAGGCGGCGTGGAGTCCATCTCCATTCCCAGCCCCGGCTTCGGTGGCGCACCCAACATGGACGAGCGTCTCCCCGAGATGTACCCGGCCATCTACATGGCCATGATCGAGACGGCCGACATCGTCGCCGAGCGCTACAACGTCAGCCGCGAGTACCAGGACGAGTTCTCCTACCAGTCGCAGATGCGGATGGCCGCAGCGCAGGAGAACGGCCTATTCGAGGACGAGATCGTCCCGATGCAGACCAAGATGAAGCTGGTCGACAAAGAGACCAAGGAAGAGACCATCGTCGACTACACCGTCGATCGTGACGAGTGCAACCGGCCGAGCACCACCATGGAAGGCCTCGCCAAGCTGCAGCCAGTCCGCGGTGAGGGCAACTACATCACCGCAGGCAACGCCAGCCAGCTCTCAGACGGCGCCGCAGCGGTGGTCATGATGTCGGACGAGGAAGCGGCCCGCCGTGAAATCGAGCCGATGGGTGCCTTCAAGGGTTGGGCCGTCGCCGGTTGCGAGCCGGACGAGATGGGCATCGGCCCGATCTACGCCGTGCCAAAGCTGCTGAAGCGCCACGGGCTCACCGTCGATGACATCGACATCTGGGAACTGAACGAGGCGTTCGCAAGCCAGTGCCTGTACTCCCGTGACACCCTCGGCATCGACCCCGAGAAGTACAACGTCAACGGCGGCTCCATCGCCATCGGTCACCCGTTCGGCATGACCGGCACCCGCTGCGCAGGCCACATCCTGCAAGAGGGCAAGCGTCGCGGCGCCCGCTGGGGCGTTGTCACCATGTGCATCGGTGGCGGCCAGGGCGCAGCCGGCCTGGTGGAGATCTACTAGCAACACCGATCGTCTATGAACTGAACAAAGGCGGGTCGCTTCGGCGGCCCGCCTTTGTCGTTCATGACTTGCCGTTCATGACGTGCCGTTCATGACGTGTCGTTTTACGTCGGCCCATCGCTTGATGTCGGCGCATAATCGGCGAAGGTCGGTGCGCCGGGCTCACGGTCGACCCGGGCGGCCCGGGCCACGAACGAGATGGCGTGGTACCACCCGCACAGCAGCAGTAGGTCCAGGATCTCGGCGTCGGAGAACACGGAGGCGAGCGAGGCGTAGAGGTCGTCGGACAGATCGCTCGTGTCGTGCAGTTCGTCGACGGCTCGGATCAGCAGCCGATCGCGCTCGGTGTGCCAGCAGGCATCGTCGGCCGAGCCGTGAGTCAGCGAGGCGATCTGTTCTGTGGTCAGCTCACAGCGTTCGGCGAAGAAGGCCACGTGGACTCCCCACTCGTACTCGCAGCCACATCGGGCACAGATCCGATCGATGACGATCTCGCGGTCCCGCATGGTCAGCGAGAGATCCTGACCGAGTTCGTAGCCGCCCCACCCCGACAATGCCCGGGTCATCGCCAGGTTGGTGGCCATCGTCCGGAAGAGCAGGATCGGGGGTACGCCGGGCGGCATCATCGCTGCGAGTTGCTCGGCCACCTCGGGGGCGTATGGCGGGGCGAGCGGTTGGATTCTGGCCATGAGCGGTCTCCTCGGCAGTGCGATCGAAGGCGTTTCGCAAATCGAAACGCCGTATCTCCGAACTGTACAACTACACAGGCGTTTTGAAAAGCGAAACGTGTCACGATGGCGGCTTTGCTACGGTGACACCGTGCCCGCTTCCGCTCCCACCCCGGGAAAACCTGTACGCGGCTCAACCACCGGTCGCCCGGTGATGGCCGCGATGGACCTCCTCGGTCGCCGATGGGCGCTACGGATCCTGTGGGAGCTACGGGACGGCAGCGTCGGCGCCCGGGCCTTGCGGGCCCGATGCGACGGCATGTCGTCCAGCGTGCTCTACGACCGGCTCCGAGAGTTGACCGCCGCGGGCCTCATCGACCGAGATGACGACGGCGACTATCTGCTGACGCCGATCGGGGGTCGCCTCGGCGACGCGCTCGCACCGCTCGATCTCTGGGCCAAGGATTGGGCGGCGATCAGCGCCGACCGGCCACCGGCCGATACTGCGCCGGACTAGACCAGTTCTCGCCGGGCCCGGCGGGCTGACAAGAACTGTACGAGGCGCAGAACCACATCGACGACGACGGCCAAAACGAGGGCCACCGCCAGCCAGACGACCGCCTGCGAGAGGTCTCCCCCGTCCGCGCTCGCCAGCAGTGACGCAGCAACGCCCTCTTCCGAACCGAGCATCTCCGCGATGTAGATCAGCGGCCACGCCACCATGGCACCGTTGCGAAGCGTCAGAATCGACCGCTCGGCAATGTTGAACGCCAGGTTTCGTTGCCGGTCATCGATCGTGTTCGACATCGACCACACAATCGATCCCAGCACACCTACGAAGGCGGGCAGCGCCACCGCCACCGATCCTTCGTCGAACCAGAGGAAGTAGAACGGGATCAGCAGGGGCGGGGCCAGGAGGCGCAGCCCCGAGGTCAGGGGACGGAGCAGGTTGCGGGCGAGAGGGAAGCGCCCGAGGAGCCAGCCGATGCCGAGGCCGGCGACGATGCCGCCAGCAAGCGCTATCGCGAACCGGGTCAAGGTTGCGGAGATGACCTCACGGAAGCTCGGCTCTCCCTGCAGATCCCTGAAAGCGTCCCAGGTGTCACCTGGACCGGGCCACGACGACGACCCGACGATCGGGTCATCGCTGCGGGTGACGAGCCACCACACAAACAGACCCAGAGCAGCTGCCAGAAACGGAGCCAGTGTGGCAGTGGCAACACCAATCCCGCTGGCCCGACGGGTCGATCGCGGTTTTGCTACCGGCGCAAGGATCGGCTGAGACCGCACGGGGCGGCGTTGAGTGGTCGTCCACGGGGCCCGGGCGGTCTTTGCCGCCCCGGTGGCCGCAGTGGCAGTCGCAGCGGTGGCGAGTGGGGTCGTCGGGTCGTCACCGATGAGCTCCGCTGACTCGGTCGCTGGCGGGGCATCGATGATCGGCGATCGGTGCTCATCAAGTGGCGGGTCGTCATCCGAAATCTGGTCATCCGGAATCTGGTCATCCGGAATCTGATGATCCAGGTTGAGCTCCGAGGTCAGGTCCACGTCCTGATCAAGGTGGATCTCATCATCGGGCGTCTCGACATCGGGCAACGCGTACTCGGCTCCGGGCAGCTCTGGGACGGCAACCTCGGGCCGCTCGGCCAACTCAGGGGCTTCGAATGCCTCATCACCGCCGGAGTTCTTGATACCGAGCCGGTCCTCGATCGCCCGCACCAGAGAAGCAGCGGACTCGGAAACGCCCGATTCGCCACCGGTCGTACCGTCTGTGCCGTCTGTGCGGTCTGTGCCGTCGCGATCCGTAGCGGTGTTGCCGGTACCTGCATCACCGGTACTTGCGTCATCGGCACTTGAGTTAGAAGTGTCGCCCTGGGAGTTCATGCTCGTCTCTTCTCCTTGTCGCCCGAGATCCAAGGGTACTAACGCCCGGATGGACCTTGCCACACCTCCACAGGGAGCTACCAAAAAGATCGTCGGGTTCTGCAGCGACGCAGCGATGTAACCCACAACGGCACAGCATCCCAATAACCGATCGGGATAACTTGGCCGAGGAACAGGGGGGGGACAATATGAGTCGACTTGGGCAACACCAGCAGGTGGTGTTCTTCCGAACGCTGTACCGAGCGGGGCCCGGGCTGGCCACCGCCTGGTGGGCGCTGCTGATTCTCGGCGGCATCCTGCCGTCGGTGTTCGCTGTGGGCACCGGTGCGGTCATCAACGCCATCGACCAGGAGGCCTCGCTCACCGGGCCGCTTGTGCTCATCGGGGTCGTCTTCACCGTGATGCAGGTGGTCAACCCGATCCACGTTGCCATCGGACAAAACCTGGGTCGCCGAGCAGCCGATCACATGAACGACCAGCTGATGATTGCCACCATCGGGCCTCCCGGCATCTCCCACCTGGAGAATCCGGAACTGTCAGCGGAGCTCTCGATGGCGCGTGACTTTGACCTCGGCATCATGGGCCCGCCGCTCTTCATCGCCATGAACTTCATCGCCGGTGGGCTCCGTCCGCTGATCGCTGGAGTCGCCGCAGCAGGTTTGCTGTTCGGCTTCAGCTGGTGGGCGCCGCTGGTGCTGGTCGCAGGCTGGGGTGCCACCCACTGGCTCCTCAAGGAGAGCGGGGTATGGAAGGATCGCAACACCGATCAGGTCCGCAACGCACAACGCCACGCCGACTACGCCTATCGCCTGGCCGTTGACGCTCCCGCCGCCAAGGAGGTCCGCCTGTTCGGGCTTGCCGAGTGGGTGGTTGATCGTTTCGCCGGCCGCCGTCGCGAGTTGTACGACCTGCAGTGGGAGGCAACTCGACTGCGGGAACGGTCGATCATCACCAGCCTGATCGCGGTGACCGCAGCGAACGTCATCGTCTTCTGGCAGCTGGCGGTCGCAACCGCAAACGAGGACATCACCGTCGGCACTGCCGTGACGTACTTGCTGCTAGCCCTGAGCGTCTCGGCCATCGCATTCGGCGGCCTCAACTGGGCGTTGGACGCAGCGTCTGCTCCCGCCGCGGCGGTCCAGCGACTCTCGACGGTGCTCGGCGCCGCAGCAACGCTTGACACGCCAGGCTCAAGTGACGGCGGCAGCGCTGCTGCTGCCGAGAACCAGCCGCAAACCGGCGCGCACGGCATCGAGTTTCGCAACGTCGCCTTCACCTACCCGTCGGCATCGGCGCCCGTCCTCGACGGCTGCACCCTGGTCATCGAGCCGGGAACGTCGCTTGCCATCGTCGGACAAAACGGTGCGGGCAAGACCACCATCGCAAAGTTGCTCTGCCGGTTCTATGACCCGCAGTCCGGGGCGGTGCTCATCGACGGCAACGACATTCGGTCCTTCGAGGTTGACCAGTGGCGATCCCGGGTGACCGCCGTCTTCCAGGACTTTGTCCGCTATGAGCTACCGCTGCGAGAAAACGTCGCCCCGCTCGGCGCCCCGGACGAGCTGGTGCTCGAGGCGCTGGCCGAGGCCGGAGCGACGGGCCTGGCCGACCTCGACACCCCGCTGGCAAAAGGCTACGAAGGCGGCACCGACCTCTCCGGAGGACAGTGGCAGCGGGTGGCGCTGGCCAGGGCGATCTGCGGGGTTAAGCAAGGTGCGGGCCTGGTGCTCCTCGACGAACCGACCGCACAACTCGATGTGCGAGGCGAGGCGGAGATTTTCGCCAGACTGCTCGAAGCCACCAGGGACTGCACCACCATCTTGGTCTCGCATCGCTTCTCGACGGTGCGCCAGGCCGATCTGATCGCCGTTGTGGAAGACGGCCGGATCGCCGAACACGGCACCCACGACGAACTGATGGACCTCGACGGAGAGCATCAGGGTCTCTACAGACACATGTATGACCTGCAAGCATCACGCTTCGCCGACGGCGACGGCAACGAAGGACCGGTATTGGATGAACACGGCGAGGAGATGACCTATGACAGCCTCAACTAAGACCGAGGGCGGGTCCGGTCCGGTCACGGGCAACGCGCCGACCGATCTGCCGCCAACGCTCCCTGCGCTCTGGCGCACCATCCGCATCGGCTACCGGGCGGAGCCGAAGCTGCTCCTGATCTCCTGCGCCATGACCGTCATTGCGGCGTTGCCCGACGCGCTGATCGCACTATGGCTCGCCATTCTGACCGACGGTGTCTTGGCGTCGGATCGAACACAGATCTATTGGGCCGCGGCCGGTCTTGCGGTCTCGGCGACGTTGATGTGGTTCCTGGGCGTGGTGCTGGAACGGGTGGACCGACGGTTCCGGGACCGGGTCGGCATTGCGCTTGAGACCCACGTCGCATCGCTGCAGGCCAGGATCGGCACGATCGAACACCACGAGCGGCCTGAATACCTCGATCGACTGTCGGTACTGCGGGACCAGGTGTTCGCCCTCGACCATCTGTTCATGTCGCTGTTCTCGATGGCCGGTTGGGTGGTCAGACTGGGGGTCACGCTCATTCTGCTGGCCTCGATCCACCCGGCATTGCTCCTGCTCGGCTTGTTCGGCGCACCGATGATCTTCACCGCAACCTGGCGCCCGGCGGTGGAACGTCGGGTGGAAGAAGAGGTTGCGTCCCACAACCGGTTGGCCCGACATCTGTTTCTCGTTGGCACCACCGCCTCGCCGGGCAAGGAGGTCCGGTTGCAACGGTTGGGGCAAACGCTCATCGCACGCCGATCCGATGTGTGGCAGCAGTGGTACGGCCCGACGTCGCGGACCCAATACGTCACCGCGGCATGGGGCGCGGTGGCCTGGGCCGTGTTCGGTCTGGCTTACGTCGGCGCCATCGTCTTCGTTGCTTCCGGGCTCGACTCCGGCGCTGGCGCGGTGGTGCTGGTGTTGGCTGCGGGAGTTCGGCTCTCGTCCTACATCGGCGCGGTGGTCGGCGAACTGGGCTACCTCCGAGGTATCTGGATCGACTCGTCACGCAAGCTCGGCTGGCTGGAGCTCTTGGCCGAAGCAGCGGACGAGGCGGCCGACACCCCCGTGCCCGAACGCTTGAACGAAGGCATCCGCTTCGAGTCCGTCTCGTTCTCCTACCCGGGAACCGACGCCCTCGTCCTCGACGACGTGTCGTTTGAGCTTCCGGCGGGCGCGGTGGTGGCCATCGTTGGCGAAAACGGGGCGGGCAAGACAACGCTGGTCAAACTGCTCGCCAAGATGTACTCCCCCACCTCGGGACGGATCCTGATCGACGGGGCCGACCTGCAGCGGCTCCCCGCCATGGACTGGCGCCAACGACTTGCCGGCGCGTTCCAGGACTTCTTCCGGTTTGAGTTTGCCGCCCAAACGACGGTCGGGCTCGGAGACGAACCTCGGATCGACGACCGGAGCGCCATTGTCGGTGCGGTCGATCAGGCCGGGGCGGAAGACGTCATCGACCACCTTGCCCGGGGGCTCGACACCCAGCTCGGGCCGACCTGGGATGAAGGGGTCGAGGTGTCGCACGGCCAGTGGCAGAAGTTGGCGCTGGCCAGGGGTTTCATGCGAGATGATCCGCTGGTGCTGATTCTGGACGAACCGACCTCAGCCCTTGATGCCGAGACCGAGAACGCCCTGTTCGAACAGTACGCCTCGTCGACCAGGGACAGCGGGGATGATGGCCGCATCACCATTTTGGTGTCGCACCGGTTCTCGACGGTCCGTATGGCGGACCTGATCGTGGTGCTCGACGGGTCACGCCTTGTCGAATGTGGCTCTCATGAGGAGCTGGTCGGAGCGGGCGGCACCTACGCCGAGCTGTACGCCATCCAGGCCGCGTCCTACCAGTAAAGGGGGGGGGCACGACGGGTGCGTTAGGGATCTACTCGACGTCGTCGTAGATGGTGACAAGGTCATATCCCTTGTCGACCGCGGCGTGAATGCTGGTGAGCATCGACCGCAGCTCAGCGGTCTGGTGTTCACGCTGGCCGACAACTGCCGCCGAGCGTGCGGCAACCGTTGCAGCGAGTTCTTGGTGTGTCGCCCAGCCGGTGTAGGGGTGGGCATCGGCCACCAGTCCGACAAACGGACGCCGCACAAGGCCGGCGGTCAGTTCCAAACCAAGATCGGCGGCGACATCATCGGTCATGCCGCTTCGAAACGTCGGACCGTCTGCGGCACTGTGGCCGAGTTCGTCCCACCAGTAGGTCAGGTGACGCACCACTGCGGCGACGTACCGCGAGACCTCCGGCTCGGTTGTGACATGACGCCGCGCCGCGATGGATTCGGCCACGAGGTGCTGGAGCTGCGCCCAGTGCGATGCCGTTTCCGGTCGAAGCCGCTCGGCCCCCGCCGGGTCGTTGGCGAGGTGGTCGAGCGTGATGGTTGGCGTCGCCAGTTCGGCTGCGATGTCAGCCAGTCGGGCAGCCCGAATTTCGAGTGTGATCGTCATGTGGCCGCTCGTGCGGTCGACTGAACTGGGGCGGGCGGGTCGGTCAGCGCGAGCAGGTACGGGCTGGCTGGCCACTGCATGCCACGCCAGGTCGCGGCCCGACAGGCTAGATGCAACACCGCATGGATGAGGGTCGCCGGCCCAGCAGGGTTGGCCCGTGTGGGGGCGGCGTGGTGGGCGTGGGCGTTGGAGGCCACGGCAGCCGCCGCATGCAGACCGGCCTGGTCTTGCCGAACGATCGCGTCGATTGCATGGGGCATCCCGTCGAGATGCACAGTCGGTGGGGTGCGTGGGTGGTCCAAATGCATGTGCAGGTCCGTCGCCATGCGCTGAGCGGCGGCGTCCTCCCCGAGCACCAGCGCGATCAGCCCATCGAGCAGTGGCTCGGCATACCCGTTCGGATCCCTGTCGTGGGCAGGGCGGCGGGTCCGGTCTCGAAGAACCCCGGAAAGGGAGCGAACGACTTCCGGGTCAAGACTGACTCCCGATCGAGCGAAGGAACGATGACCGAGGTTCGCCTGCAACTCAGCCGCGCTGGCGGAACCGAGGGCCCGACCGATCACCACCGACATCTCGTGACGCAACTGGCCGAGCGCGTCGTCGCTGCCTAACGCCCAGGCAAGCGCGATCCCCTCGTAGTACACGTCGATAGCCGTGACGAGCGCCCGCGCCGATCCGGGGTTTGCGACGAATGCGTCGCGAGTCCCACCGAACCGCTGGAACCATGGGCCCGAAAACTCCTCGTGGAGGAAACCCTGATCAACGACATGCAGGTAACTTCGCACTATCCCCGCCCTCCCACACGCGTAAGCCGTTCCGTCAGCACCGGACGAACCACCAACTTGTTCACCAGCCAACCCTCATCCTCAACCGAAAAACACCCGCCCTACTGAGGCGACCAGGTCGGCTCGAAGGTGTCCAAGTCGTCCAGGCCCGACAACCTTTCCAGAATCTCCGAGGCCATCATGCGATAGACCGAATCCGACGGGGTATCAGAGGACACGTACAAGATCCCCGTAACACCGGGATCGACCCCATACGCCGACAGGTACTCCTGGACGGCCAGCGAGACTTGCTGTCTCACACTCTCGACATTGACTGGGTCCGCGGAACTCTCGCTAGCGAGATCGCGTTCGTAACGATGGCCGTCGTCGGCGAAGTCCAGACCAAGGAAATTGCGTGTCGGACCACTTATATGCGTGGCTACGACAAGCTTGCCGTGCCTGAATAGCTTCATGAACTTCCTCCGCTCTTTGGTGCCGGGAAGACCGACTCCGCATAGTCATGAGCCGCGCTGTAGCTCGGATTGCCTGTTCTCTCCATATAGCGAAGTTCCGTCAACTCATGGTTTAAAAGCTGAATGTCATCTGGAGTGTGGGTACCACTCTCCAATCTCTGCCACGCATCCGCGATCGCCGGGTCACTGTCGAAGCGCCTCCATTCACCAGGAATCCCCAGGTCTTCGTAGCGGTCGAGATAGTGCTCCTTGTAAAACAGATGCTCCTTGATGGCAACAACATCGGAACGAGAGAAACCTGTGCTGCTGGCAATCGAGTCTACATCCGCGGTGCTTTCGCGAATCGCATCGTACACCTCGTCTGCGCCCTCGTATGGCGAGCCGGCACCGGTCTGCCGAGGTACTTCGGAAGAAGTGCTACCAGAACTGGGTTGCCTGGTCCCGTCCACACCGCTGGTAGAGGTTTCGTCCACACCGCCGCCGTCAGCGCCTCGGCCTGACGGCGGTTCAGGAGCCCCGGCGGAGTCGAACGGATTGCGTGGAGGACCAGGGGGTGAGCCTCCGCTGGCGACCGTGCCAGGGACAGCATTGCCAGGAGGAACTGCGCTGCCTGGAGGGACGGCGCCAGCGGCTCGGGCCAGGTCGGCATCCACTACTTGCGCTGCTGCCCTCGCGGCATTGTCGCTTAGGCCGGCGCCGCGAGCTGCGCCACCGGTGGCAACGTCAAGTGCGATCTCACTAAATATTCCACCGGCCCACTTAGACGGATCATCCTTGAACGTCTCCCAGTCGACAATGCTCACTACGAGCGACCCGGCGGTCTGAAGCCCTTCATGATCGGCGATGCTGCCAGTCTCGATTACCTCGCCAAGCTCCTGATAAAACGAGGCCGACCCCGGGTTCAGGCTGGACAACTGATCGGCAGTCACCGCCATGTTGCCCGCCATCTGGAACCCGCGATGCTCACCGGTCTCTTGCCAGCGGTTCATCTCGATGAAGAACGCCGGTGTCCCTGGGGAAACACTCGAAACGTCATAGGCCATAACCGCAAGGCCTGTGGCGAAGTCCCACACACCGAGGCCGAACGAGCCGTACCGGCTCATCAGCTCCTCGGGGTCGTTCAATGCCAACCGAAGATTCTCGACCGAGCCCGGCTGCAAGCTCGAGATTTCTTGACCGCCCTCAACCAGCTCACCGACAAAATTGGACCACCGCTCACCGTCAAAGACGTCGGTGCCAAAGAAGTGATCAACCGCGCCGGTCACCCGGCTGGTCATCTCAGGACCGCCGAACAGGTCATGCCACCACTCGCCGGACACGCTGAGCTCTGCCCATGGACCGACCGACGGCATGTCCTCCAGCAATCCGCCGAAAAGGCCGGTGGCTCCAGATTCGCCGGACTCCAAGCCCAGCAACCCAAGCGCCCGATCCCACCCCGAGCTATCACCGCCGCCGAAAATTGTGCGACCGGCCAGACCGGTCGCCCCCCGCCCTCCGATGAAGTCGATCACGAGCGACAGCGCGGCCAGTGCGGTCAGCCCCAGCGCCGCCTCCGAGGCTGCCTCGGACTGCCCGAAGCAGTCGCTGAAGACGGAACAGTTGTCGGCAACCGCAGCTGGGGCCGCCACCGCTGCCACAACCAACGCGACAAAGGCCGCGATCCAGCCGATGGCCAGCAACCGCATTGACAGCCGAATCACTCTGATCATGCCGGCGCCAACTCTCTACCGGCATGGCCTTGCTCGGGTTCCTTCGGCGCATAGGGCTGGCCCGGGAAGATCAGGAACGCCACCACAACGCCAGCCATCACTACAAACGACATTGCCCGGTAGGAGCCGATTGCCTGATTGGTCAGCAGCGTCCGGTACACCGCAGCGGCCAGCCACATAGACCCGAGTCGGGCGACCACCGGCACTTTGGCCGCCACCATCTTCCATTGATTGAGCAGTCCAAACCGAATGGTGCCCGATCGAAGCAAGCGGACCACCAGAAAGGCAGCGAAGTAACCGATCCACACCAGGCGAGTTTCCAAAATCCCAGACAACACAAGCGAGGCCACCAGGGCGCTCAGTACGTCCGCCCACCAACGAGATGCCGTGGTCGGCTCTCGGGGCGAAATCGGCCCCGACTCCCCTGCCAGCGCGTGGTGAGCCCGGGCTTCGAGCGCGGACAGCCGTGCCGCCAACGGTGGCAGGTAGATGAACAGTGCGTTGACGATCTGGCGCAGCACCGTGGCCGCAACACCGGCGGCCACCAGTTGCGAAGTCTCGACCTGGAACACCTGGATGGCCTCAACCGTCGGTTGACCGCCCCGCCACACGAAGTAGGGCCGCATCAGCGTGGGGGCTAGCGATGCCCACGTTCGCAGGCCGAGCCAAGACACCAGCACGACCACCGGCGTGGAAACCAACCACGCCAAGTCGCTTGGGATCCGACGCCACTGACCGATCCCAAGCGCAATGTTCTTGCCAAGCCGCGGAATCACAATGACGGCAACTGCGAGCAACAGGTAGGAGATGATCAGCGGCAACCGCAGCCGGATCAGTTGCTCCGGCAGAGACGCGCTTGAGAACGGGGAGGTCCACACCCGGTTCCCGATGAAGAAATCGCCGAGCGAAAAACTGACGAGACCAAGCACGCCGAGCTGTCCGGAGAACGCTCCCAGGGCGATGAGCGTTGCCATGAGCAGCAGCGACTCGCTGTACACCTGTTCAAACCCAAGCCCGAACGCACCGACCATCCCGAAGCCGACCACCACCGCAATAACCGCGGCGACGGCAACCCCCGGCACGAGGGCCAGGCCATGCCAATCACCAACGACACCACGCAGCGACGAGTATCGGCGCTGCAGCCGCAGCGGCTGAGTGACCCAGAGCGACTCGGCGACGTTTGCGATGGGATCAGCCATCGATCGTCTCCTGTCCTGCCGTGGTTGGTGGTCCACCGCTCGACAGCGCTGCAGGCTGAACCGCTGCCACCGCCCGGGGCACGACTCGTGACGCCACCAGTCCCATCGCAGCGCCGTAGGCAACGTGGCCGACCAACGAGACCTGGGTGAGCTCTGCAATGGAATTCGGGTCGAGCCAGCCGGGGTAGACCGCCAGCATCGCCGCCTCCAGGCCAAAGGCGAAAACAACGCCCCACCACCAGGCCCGATGCCCAAACCAAATGACGTACGCGACCCCGAAGGCAACGCCATTGAGCAGGTGATACCCGATACCGGCGATGGTCACCGCCAGACCGTCGCGACTCTCGCCCAATAGTGCACGTCCGAAGAGCGGCAACGCCTCGAACGGCGACAGCTCCAGACCGCCGACCTGCACCAGCAACCAGCGTGCGCCGTCGTAGGCGGCGGTGCCGACCAGGCCAACGATGAGTCCGGCCCCGACCAACGCTCGCAGGTGACGACGCGCCGCATCGTCGCCGACGGACACCACGACCACCGCAAGGGAGAAGACAAACCCAAGCCCCGTGAGCACCAACCAAAGTGGCGACCCAGTGAGGATGTGGATCACCAGCGCCACGCCGGAGACGCAACATGTCGCACCAGCCAGCAACCGCAACCGCGGTGGAAGCGCGGACGCGGACCCGTCGCTCACGACGGGTCCGGAGGGTGACTCGCTGGCAGAGGTTCTACGGGAGGACAATTTCCACCTCTACGACGTCGGTAATCGTCTGGGGCTCGCCGTCATCCTGGGTCAGCAACACGGTGACCTCCATGCGGGCGGTCACGGCCGCAAGATCCTCCGGCACTTCGAAGCGAGGCGAACGGCTGGTCGGTCGACCGGTCGGATCCTCTCGCCGGTCGGTGTACACGGTTTCTTGGCTCGCTGGCTCAGAATCGGCGTTCTCAGCATCAGGGTTCTCGGTATCGGTGTTCTCGGTATCGCTGTCCCCAGTGTCAGGGTTCGACGTCTTGTCGACGAGGGTGAAGGTGGCGAGCACGGATTCGATGTCCACGTCGCAGCATGGTCGGTCGACATTCCAGTCCTCGAACTCCAGCACAAGGTGGGAGACTCCTTCTTGAAGCCACTCCCGCTCCTCGTCCTTCGCAAGCCAGTCGACGACCGAGACGGTGCCGTTGACGAGGACAGCTTCACCGGCTGGCATCTCGACCCGTGAACCGAACACCAGCGGCGACTCGACCGTCGGCCGATAGAGGGCCAACGGAAAACCGTCGGCCAAGGTTCCGTCGATGAGCGAGATGGATTGCGGTCGACCGTTGTTCTCGGCGATCAGATCGACGGCGGTTGCGTCCTCCGGTACGACGACGACGATGGTCGCCCCCTCGGCGACCGATGGCACCCGAGGGAGCGGCACGTCGTTGCCATCGATTGACACGACCCCCCGCACTGAGATGTTGTCCTCCTGCGGCGGGACCGAAGCCACGACCAGATCATGGCCGTCCGGGGCGGTGAACGAACGCGCCCCGGACCCGATCTGCTTCACCCGGTCGATGGCACTGAACTCCACGCGGGACCGTTCGGTGATCAGGAGGCCGGATGCCGCCGGCTGCACCGGAAGGGCAAAGTCGGTGATCGCAATGAAATCGACGGGGACCGGCGGCCTGTCAACCGAGTCAGCGTCAACCGAAGACAAGACCGACCCGTCGGCCAGAATCAGTGATGCCCCCTCTGGCACCTCCCGGGGCCGGAGCGAGTTGGCGTTGGCAGCCTCGAATGCGACAGTCCCGAAGGTTGGGCCGGACTGCAACCGGATGCCGACGGGAACCCAGATGCTTTCCGGGTTTGATCGAACGTCGCGCGCCGGGCCGCAATACGCTCCGGTCTCAACCGCAAGCAGACCGCGGACCTCCTCCGGTCCCTGCCGGAAGTAGCAACCCCAGTCATCGGCAAGGACAACCGTGTCCTCGCCATCGGCAGTCGCTTCGGCGACCGCTGCGACCAACGCCTCTTCGGCGCCAACAAGGACGGCGTCGGGGTTGAGCAACAAGGCGCCGTTGAACAGTCGTATGCCGGACGTTAGCGGAGGCGGCGACGCAGGCTCAGCCGCCGACTGCCCATCGGGGCGAATAAAGTTCTGTCGCTCCCCGGTGGTGGTTCCGACGATCTCCTCAACCTGCCCGGTGGCCTGCTCCTCGATGGTGGTGTACGAGGTGAAGACCTCAACCCAGGGTTCCTCGAGGGGCGAAACTCCGAGCCACAGGGGCCCACAGAGCACCGCCGGGATGTCAGCTCTGCTACCCGGCGCAAAGTGGCAGCGGGCGTCGGCGTCCAACGGCGCCCCATCCGCCGCAGCCGCTTCGGCCACAAGCTGCTCTGCCGCGGCGAGAATCTCCGGGGCGTTGGCAATGTCGGCGTCACCAACTTGAAGACTGGCCCGTCCGGCAATCGACCAAAAGTAAAACCCCGCCGCACCGACAGCGGCCAAGGTGATAACCAAGACCGCCAGGTTCAGGGCAGGCCGGTCACGGCGTTCCGGTGGCAGCTGGACCTTGGACGCTCTCGCCCTCGCAGGCTGGATCCACGTCGGCTCCGACCGACCTGGCCCCGTACCTGATGTTGGTGACGGACTCTGTGTTGGTGACGGACTCTGTGTTGGTGACGGAGCCTGTGTTGGTGGCGGAGTCGGTGACACAGCCTGCGCTGTGCCGACGGCATCCGGAGACGAGAAGTCCGTGGCGGACGCAGGGCCGGAGGGCGTCGACGGCTGGCGCGGCAAACCGAGCCGCTCCTCGGGAACGTCACCGCTGAACTCAAGAATGTCCCGCCCCATCGGCCACGAGTTTAGGTCGGCGTCGCCACCGCCGCTTGGCAGTTCGTTCAAAACTTACGGTGCCCCCGGCTTTCACCGGGGGCACGTTGCGTGACGTCAGGCCGTTACGGCCGGCGGGCTAGTTTTCGCCGAACAAGCCCTGGAGCGGATCGACGGTCTCAACGTCTGCCGGAGCTTCGACGGTGATGTCGGCACCGATGTCGTAGAACCGGGTGGAGACATCAAAGGTGCCGGACTCACCGGTACCGGTGGTGTCTTCGATGTTGCCGGTCAGGTCGAACTGGCGGAGCACACCATCATCGGCGACGTACAGGTCGATGGTGACCTCACCGTCGGTGTCAACTTCAAGCCCGTCAAAGGCGAGCCACCCAGACTTGACCAGTGACTCTTCGCCGAGGTCGACAACGCTCTGGTAGTGGGTGGTCTCCACCCCGTCGATGGTGACGGCGCCAACCTCTTCGGTCTCGGTCAGACCCTGCACGGTGTCCAGCACCACTCGGGGGTCCACAATGTCGGCGAACGTTTCACCGATCAGGCCCTCGGTGTCGATGGCGAACCACTGACCGTCAAAGTCGACGTAGAGGACATCATCAACCAGGCGACCCTCGGTAACCGGGAGCTCCTCAGGAAACTCGCTGATGTTCTGCTCCGCGATATCCACGGTGAACATCATGTTCTCACCCGAGTAGGCAGCATCGAACTGGCCGATGATGTTCTGCTCGTCGACGCCATCGGTGCCATCGAGCACCCAGGTGGTGGTAACCCTGGCGCTGTCCGCATCAGCGGTTGACGCCGCTGCGCTGTGCACCGCGGCAACGGCCGACGGTGTGTTGTCCGGTGAGAAGACGAGCAGTCCTCCCACCAGCAACAGAACGGCCGCTGCGGCGCTCAGGAGCATGAGGGGGTTCCGGCGAGACCGGCCTTCAATTGTTGCGGGGCCGGATGCTCCCGCCACCGCCGACGGCGAGGTGGCGGAAGCATCGGTGAGCGGCCAGGCGTACGGGTTCTCATCGCCGGCTGCGGCGATCGGGCTAACCCGTCGTTCCTGCCCCTGTTGGTTCAGGTCGTTCTGGTTCATGTCATTTTGGTTCATCGCGTTCTCCAAGATCTGTTGGGCCGAGGGGTCGTCCGCGCTCGGCAGTGATTGTCCGGCCACGGGGTCCGCGGCCGAGAGGTGTCCGAAAAGGTCGTCGGTGGGTTCAGTCATCGTTTGCGCCTCCTCGACGCCCGCTGGTCCTTCGTTGCACGTTCAGTTCTGTTTCAAGCCGCTGCCGGGCTCGATGTAGGCGGATCCCGACGGCGTTGGTGCTGCAGCCGAGTACCTGGCCGATCTCGGCCTGAGGAAGTCCCTCCCAGGTCGCCAGCCGCAACACTTCCTGGTCGTCAAAGGACAAGCGTTTCAGTGCGCTTCGGATCTCCTCGTGGAGATCGCTGTGGAGGTCATCGCTCTCGCCGGGTGCGTTGGTCGGGGTAGCAGCCGGTTGTGCTTCAAGTCGTTCGACAAGTTGCAGCCGTCGGGACTCCGACCGCCACTGGTTACGAAGAACGTTGGATGCGATGCCGTAGAGCCATGGCAGCGGTGGCTCAGCCGCATCGAGGCTGTCCCGACGCCGCCATGCGGTGGCGTAGACCTCGCTGACAACGTCATCCGCGTTTGATGTATCGAACGAACGACGCCTGGCGTACGCCACCAACTTGGGGTAGGTGGCGTTGAAGAGGTCGCGGAAAGCCGCTTCCTCAGAGGTCTGCTCGATCATGTCTTCTCGGTCTCCGGCGGTGGCGTCCGCGACGGCCGAGATGGCTGACTGAGGTAGTGCTGTGGTTCCCACACCCGGTCTTTGTCCGTCACCGGTCGGATCCTTTCAGCCTGGAGCAATTTTTCTTGCAGAAATTCAGGACGCCCCATCGTGGGGCAGCGAGCCTCTGGCAGCCCGCAGGTAGGCGTAGGGGGTTTGGTAGCGCAGGTTCGAGACCCGAGAGGTGTACACGTCCGCGTACCGTTCCACCTGCCTGGCAAACAGGCTCTTGTCGTTCCCGGCCCGCATGAGCGGCCCCCATGTGGGGTTTCCCAGTTCTGATGCAGCCTTGGCCAGCGGGGCGATCTGCTCGTCCAATTCGAACACCCGGGCGGTGACCTTGTTCAACTCAGCGGAGGAACCATTGCCATGCTGGCGCTCCATCCGCAGAATCGCCTGACGGCTCTCGGCATCGGTCTTTTCCACCATCAACGCTTCAAGGCTGCGCTGGTCAGCAGCGAAGTCGATTGCGTCGCCAATCTCATCTTCGAGCTCACGGGCGATCAGCGCGGTACGCCAACGCAACACGTCCTTGGTGACGTGCACATCGCCGAAGAGATGGTCGCCGACGTAGAGCGGTGGGGCGCCGTCGAGGGTCAGCTCCACCAGGCTGGCGTTGCCGCCGAAGTACACCGATCCCGCTTCCAGCCGACCGTAGTGGGGCTGCAACAGCGACTGCTCTTCATCGACCACCCGATAGATCGGATCGGTTTTCGCGAAGAAGCCCGGCTTGTTGGCGGACACGATCACAATGTCGAACAGGTCCCGCCAACTGGACAACTCCGGACAGAACCGGTCGAAGGCGTAGGCCATCATCTTGCGTGTGTAGGCCCAATCCGAGTTGGTGATGAGCAGCAGCTTCTTCCCGGCAGCCTGCTGGTCGAGCAAGGTGGGGACGATGCCGGGGTCGAGGTCGACGAAACGGTCGGGGTCGGCAACGATCTCGGTCTTCAGCGTGCCGGTCAAGTGAGTCTCGCTGAGCGCGCTGTTGACCTGCCAGTAGAGGTCGGCGTAGCTGCTGACGCCGGGCAGCGGTGTGACGTCGTGGATGTCGACCAACTGGGTGAACAACTCGGCCCGGGAGAGCTCGAACAGCGTGTTCATGAACTCAAACCGAGGTTCGGACAGCTCAACAACGGTGTCGCGGTAGGTCT
The DNA here is from genome assembly GCA_964609665.1 of uncultured Acidimicrobiaceae bacterium. Taxonomy (GTDB): domain Bacteria; phylum Actinomycetota; class Acidimicrobiia; order Acidimicrobiales; family SZUA-35; genus JAHELU01. Next base: position 12,492 of record CAZSTV010000034.1, on the reverse strand, counting down.
GGCGCTGGTCCTCGAACGTGAGGGCCGACGTGCCGTGCTGGGCCCGAAGCACGTAGCCAAACCGAGTGGCCTTGAGCACGTTGCCGAGCTGCAGGTCGAAGACCAGGCCAAGGGTGAACCGGTCGGGGTCGAACGCCAAATCGCCGACGGGCCAGCCCCGCACCGCCAGAATGTCCCGCGCGGTCCGAAACGCCGCCCCCTCCCACTCGTCGACCCGGTAGTGGATCAGGGTGTAGTCCATGTCGTAGCCGACGGCGGGCACGGCACGAAGATTCAAGGTCCTGTTGGCGAAGACGCCTCGTTCCGGGGGCGCTGGCTCGATGGCGGGGGTGGTCACCAACTCAACATATCCCGACCAGCGCCCGTGATATCGCCGCCGCTGCCACCACTGCGGCCACTGCGGCCGCTGCCGCCGGACAGCGCTGCCGCCGGACAGCGCTGCCGCCGAACGCTCTGGACCTAGGGAGAGGCCAGGCTCTGAGGAACCCACCCGAGCGTGGCGTCAACGTCTCGGTCCCCGATGGCGGTTTTGGTCATTCTGGCACTGGTGACCCGGTCAACCCGAAAAATCCGGCCCGCATCTCGGAGCTGACACCAGCCGATCAGGTACCAGCCGTCTCCGCCCTGGTAGAAGCCAACCGCCTCGACCGAGCGGGCGGTGGCAACATCGTTTCGGTCCAGATACTCCATGTTCACCACCACCCCTCGTCTGACCGCCTCCTCAAGAGTCCTGCGGACCCCCACGTTTCCACGGGGACCAGCGGGCTGGCTGCTCTCCGGGTCTGCCACGGTCCGAATCCGGCCTCGGAGTTCCTCCACCGCAATGCGGGTGGTGTCGGCGAGCCCGTCGAGCAGGCGATTGGTTGCGGAGTGACCCGCTTCGCTGAATGGCATGTTCGCTCCGGCTGCCGCAATCGCAATCACCAGGGCGGCCACCTCCGGGGTTGTCAGGGTGACCACCGCCGCGCCGGACCGATCGAAGCCGGTGACCGAGTCGACCGTCCGCTGCCCACCGGTGCGGCCCCGTTGGCCATACAGCGGCATGCCCGCCGCTCGAAGCGAGGCGAGGTCTCGCTCGATGGTGCGGCGAGAAACGCCAAAATCCTCTGCCAGCACCGCTGCGCTCACCGGTCGTGGTGCCCTACGACGGATGGTCTCGTTGATGGCGTAGAGCCGTTCCAGTCTGTTCACACAGCAACCGTCATGCCTACGGATCGGATCGGTCAAGAATTTTCTTCAATATCCGACACAACGTTGTCGCACAGATCCCCTACGGTCTGAGGCCATGCAGGTAACCCTTGGATACACCATCTTCTACGTCGCAGATGTGGAGGCCACCGTCTCGTTCTATGAATCGGCCTTCGGGCTGAGCCGTCGGTTCGTCACCCCGGAAAACGACTATGGCGAGCTCGAGACCGGAGCGACCACGCTGTCGTTCGTATCGAACGGGTTGGCCACACAGAACCTTGACGCAGCCGGTGGCTTCACCCCACTCGACGCCACCGCTCCCCCTGTGGGAGCGTCGGTCACCCTCGTCACCGACGACGTCGCAGCCGCAGTTGCCAGCGCCATCGAAGCGGGCGCCGTCGGCTACACCGAGCCGACGGAGAAGCCCTGGGGCCAAACCCTTGCCTAACATAGGGATACGAACGGCATTCTGCTTGAGGTCGCCACCCCGGTCCAGCAGTCCTAGCGCTCCACGTTTCGGGGCTGGCTCGGCCCGCTAGGCCCGGACCCAGCCACCGTCGACGAAGTGGACGGCGCAGGTCTCCACGAACGGCCGGTGGCCACCCTCGGCCACCGGTTCCCAACCGACCATCGCGGCAGTCCCGGTCGACTCGTCGAGTGCCAGGACCAGTTGGTCCTCGATGACCGCTGCGCCTACCGCCCATACCCGGTGCAGCCAGGTGTTGCCCACCGTCAGGGCGATCCCCCGGTCAACGCCTCGCAGCACCCCATCGGCTCTGACGGCGCCGCCGGGCTCACCGGTCTCTTTGGTGGTGGACATCCGCAGCGGGACCAGAGCGGCCGCCCCCACCGCAAGCTGACGGCCACCGACGGCGTCAACGAACGCTCGGCGCAGTCGGTTGCCGGTGGCGGTCGACAGCGCCGATGGGGCGAACGTGCAGGCAACGCCGTCGGCCTCAAAGACCGCTTCGCTGACCGTGGCCGCTGCCCGGTCGATCCAGGGCCGTGGCATGTGATGCAGGAACTCGCCCATCCGTTGTGCTCGTGCGGGAGGGAGCTGGCGCAGGAACTCGTGAAAGCCCTCGGCCCGCATCCGGTCGAGCGCCATCGCCAACCAGGAGAACCAGGCGGGATTCATTCTGGTTTCATCCACCCACTCGCCGAGGAAGCCGCCATCTGTAACCGCATCGGTCCAGAGGTGATAGAGCGACACGCAGCGCGGCTCGTCGCCCCCAAACGCGACCAGGGCAAGCTCGGCGTCCAGGTTGGGGTGAGCGAGCAGTTGGAACTCCGTCCCGACGACCTTCAGCGTGTGGTCAGCGCCGCCGCACCGGACGACGAGGTCCAGGTCCGGTGCGCCGACCCACGACATCGGCGGTGCCGTCCCCGCTCCGTTCATCGGTGAATGGCCACGGTCCGACACCACGCTGGTGGCGTAACCGGGGCCGGGTACAAACCGTCCTGGCCGTCATGGAGCATCCCGACGACAACGGTGGCGGCAGGTGCGTCGGTCGGCCACGGCGTGTAGCCGTCGGTCAGCACGACGAGCAGGTCCGGCCGTGGGCGATCCGCCATGGCGGCATCGATCCCGACGGCCATGTCCGTTCCCCCACCGCCGATGAGGGCGACGTCTCGCCCGTTGGTGACCCGGCTCACCGTCTGGACGGCATCGTCGCAGGCCAGCACCTTGACCGAGCGGGTGCCGGTGGAACGCAGGATCCCGTCAACCTCGCCCATCGCAGCGCCGAGCAGCTCGTCGGATACGGACGCGCTGGTGTCGCAAATCACCGAGACTTCCACGGTCGGCTGTTGCAATGATGGCAGGATGACACCGGTCGAGGCCTGGGCCCGTCGAGATGGCCTGCGGTAGCTGTAGTCGACGGCACCGGACACCGACCCGACGGCCCGTCGTAGCAGCGCTGCAAGCTCGGCCCGCCAGTCAACGCTTGGCTGTATCTGATCCTTGGCCCACTCCCGCAGCGACGCCGAAACAGCGTCGGCATTGGCCCTTGCCACCTCGGCGGCCACGTTGCGGCGGATGAGTTGCTGCTCGTCGCTGCCCACCCCCTGAGCGGAACCGTCGTTGCTTTGACTCGGCGGTGGCGGCTCCCACGATGGCGAGTTTCCGTGAGCGCCGCTGCCGCAGTTCGCCTCGGCGCCATCGCGGACCGAGCCCTGGCGGTAGTACTCCTCAGCCAGGCGGCCGTCCGGGCGGTCCAGGTCCTCGGGGCGGATGTGCTCGGAGACCCGGTCGACGTCTTCGGGGAAGTCATCGGCGATCTCCGCGTCTGCGGCGTCAACCCAGTGGTGCAACTCGGCCTCGGCGGAGAAGTGCTGTTGGTCCGCCCTCGTCGCGTGGTCTCGCAGCAGATGGGAGGTCAGGTGGAGCAGTTCGCCTCCGAGCTCGGCGACGGTTGCTTCGGCAACGGTGACGGGGTCGGCGTGGAGCCGCCACCAGCGGTCAACCATCATCCGGCCGAGGTCTGGTGCCGGGAGGGTCTGAACCGCAAAGACCGCAGACGCCAGGTAGGGGTAGCGGTTGGTTGCCCACAGCCGGGCCGCTGCGAGCTTGTGGGCGTCGAGCGGCTCGACGTCGGTCATAGCAGTCCGGCGTCTCGCAACAGCGGCAGAAACGCTGCAGCTTCAGCCGGGGTGGCGGCACCGTCCGGGCGACACGTCACCAGCACCCGGGCCGCCAGAGCGGCAACGTCAGGGGCCTGCTCCCCCGCTCGGCCGACCACCTGCCAGCCGGCGGCCCACCGCTCGACGGTGCTGTTGGCGGCAACCGCAGCGGCAACCGAGGTGAGAACCGCGTAGGCCCGGTCACCCCGTTCTGGCAGCTCGAAGCCGTTGGGGTCTGCGAGCACGGTCTCGGGGTCCGGCAGGTCAAGCTCTGCTCGCCAGGCCAGGAATTCAATGCCCGGCCCCTCGCCGACGCAGCCACAGACCAGCGCGGTGCGGACCTCGGGGTCCACCTCGGCCAGTCGACCGGCGGCCAACAGGTCGGCGGCCATCTCCCAGGTTCTCGGGCTCGGCCACGCTCGACCGGCGCCAGCGCGGTCGGTCGGCGGTGCCGCAACCGCCCCCGGCCTCAGGAGCAGAAACGTTGCAATCTCCGCCCTGGCTCGGGTTCTGGCATCCCGTCGGGCGTCGTCACCGATGCCATGCAGATCGGGCGCGCTCGGCGTTGGAAAGCCTGCGGTGAAACCCTGAGCGACGGTGGCGGCGTCGGTGGTCCAGTTCAGATGGCAGAACCGGTTGGCGAGCGGGGCCGAGAGGTCCCACCCATCCGCAGCCTGGTCCGGCGGGTTGGCCGCAGCCACCACCACTACGTCCTCGGGCAGTTGTAGGTCACCGACGGTCCGCTCCAGCACCACCCGAAGCAGCGCGGCCTGCACCGCCGGTGGGGCGGTGGAGATCTCGTCCAGGAACAGCACGCCGCGGCCCTTGTCGGCCAGGGAGGTCGCCCACCCCGGCGGGGCGAAGCGAACGCCTCCGTCGACGACGATGGGAAGGCCGGCAAAGTCCGATGGTTCACGGATTGAAGCGATGACCACTTCGCAGGGCCAGTCCATGGCTTCGGCCAGGTCCCGCACCACCGAGCTCTTGCCGGTGCCGGGCGCGCCCCAGAGCAGGACCGGCACCCTGGCCGCGACGGCAACGCCGAGGGCGGTGGTCGTGACGGCGGTCGATGCGCTACCGAGTGGGCTCACCGTTGATCAGGTGCCGCTCATGTCGAGGTTGAACAGCTCGGAGAACCGGGCGACGTACTCGGCGTCGTCTTCGATGGCACCAAGGGCGACCCAGTCCTCGTCGGAGATCTTTGGCCGGTTTTCGGTCAGCTCCGGGCCACCCCAGCCGCAGGTGTAGCGCAGCTTGGGTGCATCGCTGGTCGCCGCCTCGTAGATGACCTCGGCAACCTCGGATGGCAGGCCGGGGTTCTGCAAGCCGGCCGCGTAGAACGCAAACAGCCTGCGGTACGCGGCGTCGTAGGCCCCGCTCTCGTTCGGGGCCTCGGTGTTCTTGGCCATGATGGCGGTTCGGACGATGCCGGGCTCAATCATCGCCACCCGGATACCGAGTCCCGCCACTTCCTGGGCGAGGCCTTCGGTGAGACCTTCGACCGCCCATTTCGATGTCACGTACGGCGACTGGGCGATGGCGGCGATGACGCCCGCAACCGATGACACGTTGATGATGCAACCCGAGCCGCGTTCCCGCATCTGTGGCAGCACCGCCTGGGCGCAGCGGACGATGCCGTAGACGTTGACGTCCATGACTTCCTGGTAGAGCGACAGCGGGGTCTCTTCGAGCACTCCGTTGCCGCCGATGCCCGCGTTGTTAACCATCACGTCGATGCCACCGGAGGCGTCGGTGACCTCGGCAACGGCCCGGTTGACCGAGTCCGTGTCGCTGACATCACACACCACCGGATGTACCTCGACGCCGACTTCGGCGGCCATCGCGGCCAATTTTTCACCCTTGTCCAGGCTCCGCATCGAGCCGTAAACGGTCCAGCCTTTGGCGGCCAGGTCCACCGCGGCGGCCCTGCCGATTCCCGAATTGGCTCCCGTGATCATCGCAACTGTCATGGGCGAACCTTAGCGGTCGACCGAGAGCGGCCCCAATAGCGCTCATACCCTGCTCGCGCAGCGGCTAGGGCCTACGGCCGATGACCGCCACCACCATCGGAGCCAGGTTGACCCGGTGGTCGGAAATCTCCACCAGCCCCACCTCTGCCAGTTGCTCCCGAAGGCATTTCATTCCGGCCACAGCATCGGCCTCTGTCGCCCCGGGATGCCGAGGTTGATAGCCGATCGCCAGCCAGCCACCCGGGGCCAATCGCTCGGCCAGACCGGCCAGCACCGGCTCCTGGTCGTCCCAGAATTGCCAGACGTTCATGCAGTAGATCCGGTCCGAACCCGGTGACATCGGCCGGGAGGGTTTGAGCCGGGCCCTCGATGAGGGTCAGGCGACCCTCATCGATGAGATGTTCGTTGCGCTGACGGGTCTGGCGCAACATGGTGGTCGAGTGATCGATGGCGACCAACTGCCCATCGGTCACTTTCTGCGCAGCAGCCTCGATGGCAACGCCGGGGCCGGGACCGATCTCCAATACGCGGTGTGTCGGCTCAAGCTTCAAAAGCTCGACCAGCCACAGATTACGCTGAGAATTGGAGTTCTTTCTTGACATGATCCGCCCTACCACCGGGCCAAGAAAACCCCTGGGGCGCTGAAACTGGCTGGTGACGTGGTCGACAACGGGTTTTGTGAGTACATCCAACATGGTGATGATGCTGTAGGGCGCTGGTTGTGGGGCACTGACGGCCCGCTGACCGGGCTCTGACCGGGCGATGACCAGCCATGACCAGCCATGACAAGGTCTATCGATCCTCGGAATTGTGGCGTACCGTTTTGCCATGCTCCATCTTCAGCTGCTTGGCCCGCTCCTGGTCCAAGACGACGAGGGCAATGATCTGACCCCTCCCGGTGCCCGGGAGCGAAACGGGCTGGCCACCCTCGCCGTGGTGTCACCAGATCCGCTGTCGACCGATCGAATTGCGCTGGAGCTCTACCGGGAGCAGCACACCAACGATCCTCGCAACGCGGTGCAGGCCATGATCTCCCGTCTCCGCCGAGGCCTCGGGCAGACCGCTGGATCAATCGAAACCACCACCACCGGCTACCGGTTGGTCGATGTCTCCCTGGACGTCGATGAGGCCGAACGGCTCCTGCAGGCCACCATCGCCGAACAAGATCCGGCCGCAGCGATGGCGCTGCTGGCCGAGGCGCAGCAGATGTGGCATGGCCCAACCCTCGACGGCCTGAGCGGCGAGCTTGTGGAGACCGAGCGGCTACGAATCGACAGCCTGCGAGCCGACGCCGAGGACGCCGTGTTTGAGCTGCGCTTGTCGGTGCCAGATGATCAGACGCTTGGGGCGGCGTTGGAGGCTGCGGTGCGGGACCAGCCGCTGCGGGAGCGGCGATGGGAATTGTTGATGCGCACGCTCTACCGGGAGGGACGCCAAGCGGATGCGCTGCGGGCGTTCCAGCGGGCCCGTACGTTGCTGTCGAGCCATCTCGGACTGGAACCTGGACCGGCGCTGACCAGCCTTGAGCAGCAGATCCTGTCGCATGACCCGGCGTTGAACGAGCCCGAATTCCCAGACCCAACACCTGACGGGGCGCATGATTCCGCGGCCACATCGCCGTCGGCGGCTACCACCGTCGGGCCGCCGCTGCCGTCCGGCACGCTGACCGTGCTGCTGTGCGATGTAGAGGGTTCGGTGCTGCGGTGGGAGTCAGACCCCGACGACACCGCACGAGAAATCGCTGAGCTCCACCGGCTCTGGGGAGAGGCCACCGAGGCCTGGGGCGGCCACGTAATCAAGTCGACCGGCGATGGTGTCCTCTCGGTCTTTGGGACAGCGTCGTCGGCCATACAGGCCACAGTCCAGGCAATGCGAGCCCAGCTTGAGACCTCCCTGATGGTCAAGGCGGCGCTACACACCGGGACCCTGCATCCGGTCGAGGATGACTATCGGGGCCCGGTGATCAACCGCTGTGCCCGGCTACTCGACGTTGCCCACGGTGGCCAGATACTCATCTCGGGTACCACCGCTGAGCTTGCAAAGTCCGATCCGGCGCTTGCCGGTGGCGAGAACGACGCTGGTATTGAGCTACGGGAGCTCGGCACCCACTGGCTGCGGGATGTGGCAGAACCGATTCTCGTCAGCCAGGTCCAGGGCCCAGGGTTGCGGACGAGTTTCCCGCCGCTGCAATCCGCCGGGCCGGTCTCGCTGCCCCGGCTGCGCAGCGAACTGCTCGGGCGGGCCGATCTCACCGAGGAAGTGCAAAGTCGAGTCGGTGAACACAAGCTGGTGACGCTGCTCGGTCCCGGCGGCATCGGCAAGACCTCCACAGCACTGGCCGTTGCATGGGAGCTGTCCGGCGGTCGCGGCATGACATTCGTCGACCTGGCCCGGGTCTCGGAGCCCGCGGCGGTTGAAGATCGGCTGCTCGACGCCGTGGTGAACTCCGACCATGACGACAGTCGGAACCCGGTGGAACGGATTGCCGATCGGTTGCGAGCCACCACCGATCTGGTCATCATCGACAACGCCGAGCACGTCCTGGACGCCGTTTCCTCGCTGGTCGACCAGGTGTTGCAGTACGAGTTGAAGGGCTCGTTCCTGGTCACGTCGCGTCAGCCGCTCGGCATCCCAGACGAGTTCATCATCGGCGTACCGCCGCTCGCTCTGCCCGGTGACGGCGATGACCTCGGTACAACCGGGCGTTCACCGTCGGTCCAGCTGTTCGTCGAGCGGGCAAAGGCGAGTCGGCCGGACATCGAAATTCAGAGCGGCCTCCTGCCGGTCGTGGCCCACATCTGTCGACGGCTCGACGGTCTGCCGCTGGCAATCGAACTTGCGGCCGGCCGGGCATCGGTGCTGTCCATCGACGACATCGCCGCTCGGTTGGACGATCAGCTGCGGCTCCTTCGCCAGGTGCGGACGCAGCGAGACCGCCGCCACCAGAGCCTTGAGGTGGTCGTCGGGTGGAGCGCCGAACAGCTCTCACAGGACGCGGCCGAGATCTTTCAGCGGCTGTCGGTGATGGCGGGCAGCTTCGGCATTGACGGGGTTGAGCGGGTGCTGCGGTGGTGTGGCCTGAACGATCTTGATGCGCTTGAGGCCATCGATGAGCTGCACGAAGCGTCGCTGCTGACCGTGGAACCCGGTGGCAGCCGGTTCCGGATGTTGGAGCCGATTCGCCAGGTGGCAGCAGCGCAACTGCAGGCCAGAGCCCTGGAGCGAGCGCCTCGGTGGGCCCATGCCCGCTGGATGATCGACCTGGCCACCGACGCTCACAATCGTCGGGATGTTTCACGGATCGAGGCGATGGACCGGTTGGACGCTGAGGCGGATCAGTTGGTCGCAGCGACGGTGTGGATCGGTGAAACCGGCGAGGCGGAACTTGCACCGCAGATTGCGTTCGCCGCTTCCTGGTGGTTCCTCACCCGCGATGCCAGGCTCGGCGAGCGGGTGCTGCGACGGCTGGTCGATATTGTCGACGCCGATTCGGACCCGGTCGGTTGGGCCCTGACCATCCTGGGTCTCGGGATCGCCACGGCGGCCCACCCCCAATCGGAGGTTGAGGAGTCCTCGCTGGAAGCCGTTGCCATCCTGGACGATGCCGAGCACCCGGACCGGGGCTTGGCACGGCTGGCCGCAGCGTTCGCCCAAATCGGCGGCCAGAACACCGAGGTGCCGCTGCAGCTGCTGGAAGAGGCCGATCGGTTGATCTCTTCCGATGACCTCTGGGCACGGGCAGTTGTCGACATGGCGGCGATGGCAATGCAGTCCCTCGTCCTGTTGAGCAACAAAGGCGACATCGACCCGGAGCCGATCATCGCCCGCGGTCAGCGAGCCATTGCCGTGCTCCGTCAGGTCGGCGAGAAATGGGCGCTCGGCGTGGCGCTCGGGGAACTCGGACGGCTTCTCCAAACGCTCGAACGCTTGGAGGAGGCCGAAGCCTGCTACGAAGAGTCGCTGCAGCTTTTTTCAGGGAGCGATTATCACGGGAGCCACTACGTTCTCAGCGAGCTTGGGCGGATGGCAACGTCGAAGGGTCAACACGCCAAAGCAGCGCGCTATCACGACCAGTCGTTGCAGCTTGCGTCGCTCGACGGGAACGCCGGCTGCATGGCGATGTCACTCGCCGGCCTCGGCCACGCCGCAGAAGCCCGAGAAGAGCTGAACGAAGCGCTCGAGTACTACGAGCGGGCCAGCTCGATGAGCAAGGAAGCGTCCCTGATCGAACACGGCCACGACGACTGGCGTCTCGCCATCGAACGGATCCAATCGCAGTTGGGATCCCCTCCCGCCTCATAGCGACAACGGGACCGGGCAACCTCTCGCGCGCTATCGACGGCCCGTCAGCGGCACAGTCAGCAGACGGTCAGCAGCCCGTCAGCGGGCGATCACTGCCTCCTAAGTCCACCGCATCACAGTGGAACGCGAAGGGCCGGACGTCGGTCAACGCAGAGCGGAACTTTCGGAGGAAGCATGTTCAGAACACTCGGATCAACGATGTATCGATGGCGGTGGCTCGTCGTCGGCACATGGCTGGCCATCATCGTCGCGGGCGTGGTGGCGAGCGGACCCCTGTCCAACAGGGTCACGGCCGAGTTCATCGGCAGCCAACGCATCGAGTCGGCTCGGGTCCTGCACCGGATCCAGGAGACATCGGCAACCGGCGGGGACATTGCCATCGTGCTCGACGGCGCCGCCACCGACCAAGCCCCGGACCCAGCGGTCGAACAGACCCTGGCAGACCTCGGCGCCACCCCCGGCGTCGTCTCGGTCATCGACCCGTGGAGCACCGGCAGCGCCGACCTTTCGGCCACCGACGGCCAGGCCGCGCTGATCGTGGTCTCGTTCGTCAACGGCCTCGACGCCGAAGAAGAACGGGAGCTTGCCGAAGAAATCTCGGCGCTCGCCCACCAGCTCGAAGACACCCAGAACGCCCAAAGCACCTCGGTCACCGAGGTCCTGGTTGGCGGAGAACCAATCGTTCTCCAAGAGTTCGAAACCCAGGCGGAGCGAGACCTGCTCCGGGGCGAGGCAATTGCGCTACCGATCGCCCTGGTCGCCATGATCTTCATCTTCGGAGGAATCCGAGCGGCCGGCATGCCCTTGGCGGTCGCCGCTGGCGGCTACCTGACCGCCATGATCGCGCTGCTCGCGGCCACCTTCGTGCTCGATTCGGTCTCGGTCTTCGCACTCAACGTCGTCTCAATGCTCGGGCTTGGCCTTGGCATCGACTACGGGCTGCTGCTCGTCTCCCGGTTCCGAGAGGAACGAGCTCACGGAGTCTCGGTGGCCGAAGCGGTGGAGACCACCGTCGGCACGGCCGGCGTGACGGTCATGTTCAGCGCGCTCACCGTTGCCGTCGCCATGAGCGGCATGTTTGTCTTTGATGACCCCACGATGACCAGCTTCGGCGTCGGCGGGCTGTCCGCAGTGCTGTTCTCGATGATCGCGGCGCTCACGCTGCTCCCCGCCCTGCTCGCCATCATGGGCGCCAAAATCAAACCGGCCAAGATCCGCCCTGCGGGCACCGGGGCGTTCTTCCGGCTCTCAAAGGTTGTCCAGCGGTTCGCCCTGCCGGTGTTGATCATCGTCGGGGGTGGCCTTGCCCTGCTGGCGACGCCGTTCCTCGACGCCAACATGGAGAACGGCGACGCTCGCAGCCTGCCACGATCCTCGGAGGCACGAGCGGCCGCGCTGACGCTGGGTGAACGGTTTCCGGCCCGAGGTGCGGAACCCATCACCGTCATTGCAGACGTCCCAAGCGGCTCAGCGGACGCCCAGACGTGGACCACAACCCTGGGTGACCTCGACGGTGTCGCCGGACTGCACGTCCGGCCCGACTTCCCGGACGAGATGCTGGTCGTCGACGTTGTTCCCGAAGGGCTGAGCCAGGGCGACACCGCCCTCGGCCTTGTCGAGACCATCCGGGCCGAAGTCGATGCACTGAACGTGGCAACCGACGGCCGGTTCACCGCCGAAGTCGGTGGCGTCGCCGCCGCCACCTTCGACACCCGAGAAATGATCGCCGCAAGAATCCCGGTCGCCATCGGCGTGGTCGTCGTTGCAACCCTTGTCCTGTTGTTCCTGATGACCGGTTCGGTCGCCATCCCCATCAAGGCCGTCATCATGAACGTGCTCAGCCTTGGCGCCACGTTCGGTGCGCTGGTCTGGGTGTTCCAAGAAGGCAACCTGTCCGGGCTGCTCGGCTTCGACCCCGTCGGCTCGATCGACCTGTGGCTGCCGACCATCATCTTCCTGTTCGCCTTCGGCCTGTCGATGGACTACGAGGTCTTCCTGCTCGGTCGGATCAAGGAGTTCCACGACCGAACCGGCGACAATGACCTCTCGGTCTCGAACGGGCTGCAGAGCACCGGCCGGATCATCACCTCGGCCGCCCTGCTGATCGTTGTGGTGTTCGCCGGCTTCGCTGCAGGCGAGACGTTGACCATCAAGCAGCTCGGTGTTGGTCTCGCCCTTGCGGTCATCGTCGATGCCACCATCGTCCGGTCGCTCGTTGTCCCCGCCACGATGAAACTCCTCGGCGAATGGAACTGGTGGGCCCCGGCCCTGCTGCGCCGGCTCCACGACAAGATCGGCTTCAGCGAGCCGCCGTCGGCAGACGTTGATGGTTGCCCGTCACTTAACGGTGCAAGCGACCCACTGGTCCAACCAGACGACCAGGAGCTCACGCCGGTCTAGAGCCGTGGGG
>CAZSTV010000033.1:24249-35437 GCA_964609665.1 uncultured Acidimicrobiaceae bacterium | reverse complement strand
GCTGGGTCGAGGTGGCACCGCAGGGGCGGATCTACAGTTGGCAGCGGCCACATCATCCGGTCCACCCGGCGCTGACCGACCAGGGACCGTACGTGGTGGTGCTGGTCGAGTTGCCTGCCGCTGGCGGCATTCGAATGGTCGGCAACCTGCTGGGTGACCCCCTGCAGGAAGTGGTCATCGGAACCGAGGTCGAGGCGGTCTTTGAAGACCATGACCAGGCCGAAACCCCATTCACGCTGGTGCAGTGGCGGGTACTCTAAAAGCCATGTCGACCGATTCTGAATCTGTGTCCGAGGCCGAGTTTGCGGTTGTTTGGCCGAGCTCGCCGATGGGAGTGCAGCCCGAACGGTCAGCGGATCGGCTGACCGACTTGGACGGGAAGCGGGTGGCGTTCCTGTGGGACTACCTGTTCCGTGGCGATGAGCTTTTCCCGGTTCTTGAAAAGGAACTGCAGCAGCGATACCCGGCCATCGAGGTGGTGGGCTACGAGGAGTTCGGGAACCTTCACGGGTCCGATGAAGTGGAGCGGATCGCCGCGCTGCCGTCGGAACTTGTGGCCCGAGGCGTCGATGCCGTCGTCTCGGGGATGGGTTGTTGAGGTAGCTGTACGCCCGCCGTGATGCGGGCATCCATCGCAGCCGAATCAGCAGGAATTCCGTCGGTCTCCATCGTGTGCGACGGGTTCGAAGGTCAAGCCCTCGCCACCGGTCGAGGCCATGGCTACGACAACCTGGCGCTGGCCCGGACGACGGGCCATGTCGATGCTCAGTCCACCGACCAGATGATTGAGGACTTCCTGACCGTCACGGTCGACCAGGTCGTCGACGGGCTGACCGCGAGCGGCGACGCCGCATCTGGAAGCCCGGCCGCGGACGGGGCGGACGCAGCGGCTGCAGCGGCGGAACCTACGGCGCTCGATGTCGTGGCGACCGGATCGTTCGACCAGATCAATGACCTGTTCGTCGAGCGAGGATGGTCCGACGGCCTACCAATCGTCCCGCCGACCAGAGCCCGGGTCGACGCTTTCCTTGCGCCGCTCGGTCATGACCCCTGGCGTCGAATCGGGATTGCCAAGTCGTCTGGACGGGACATGACCGTCTGGTCGGTGGCGGTGAATGCGGTCATGGCCGGTTGTCGGCCGGATGACCTGCCGGTGTTGCTGGCGGTGACCGAGGTCCTGGCCGACCCGAACTACGGCATGGAGCACTCTGGCAACACCACCGGGGCCGACGCGTTGATGATTCTCAACGGGCCGGTGGTCACCGAACTCGGTGCGAACCACGGCCCGGGAGCGATGCGAGACGGTTCACCGGTCAACACCAGAATTGCCAGGTGGCTGCGGCTGTACCTGCGCAACGTCGGCGGCTTCACCGCAGACCAGCATGACAAGGCCACGTTCGGCAACAGCTCCCGAGTCGTCTTGGCCGAGGACGAAGGGGCGCTCGCCGAGATGGGCTGGGAACCGGTGTCTGCAGACTTCGGGTTCGGCCGGGGGACCGATGCGGTCACCATGGCCCGCTTCAATTCGGGGGCCATCATCGGCAGCGTGTTCGGTGCCACGCCGGAGGAGATTCTGCCGTACCTGGGCGACGGGCTGGCCAGGATCAGTGGGTGGGATCTCACCCATGTCTACGGGTTGGGTGACGGTCAGTTCCGGCCGCTGCTCGTGCTGTCACCGGTGCTGGCTCAGACGTTCGCAAACGCCGGCTGGTCAAAGCACGACGTGAAGGTGGCGCTGTTTGACCACGCCAGGATTCCGGCGTGGCGGTTCGAAAAGTTGATCGGGGAGTGGAGCAACCTGACCGCGGGTCGCCGCACCCTGACCGAATTGGTCGCCGCTGGCGAGATTCCGGCGGCCTTTGCCGAGAATGACGACCCGGACCGCCTGGTACCTATCGTCACCGAGCCGTCCAAGTTTGTGATCGCCGTTGCCGGAGACCCGAACCGGACAAACGCCTACGTGTTGAGCAACGACGGCCCGCACGGCGACTACACCGTCAAAGCAATCGACCGTGGCCCATCGGGCGACCTGGTGTGCGCCATCCCGTAATCCGTGCGGTAGTAGGTGACCGAGAGTAGGTTGCCGGAGTGCAGACACCTCCCTCGATCGAAAAGGCGGGCCAAACGCCAAATCGTTGGGCGGTATTGGCCGGGGCGTGGGGTGTGTACGCCGCCTTCGGTCTGCTGGTGGCGTCAACCGGCGCGCTCGTGCCTGCCATCCAGGCCGACTTGGAACTCAGCGACGCCCAGATGGGTCTGGTGCTCGGGGCTTGGCAGCTCGTGTTCATCGGGTCATCGATTCCGGCGGGCAGAATTCTCGACCGGTTCGGTGTCCGTCGGGCGTTGGCCGGATCGATGGTGGTCATGCTGGCCTCCGGTCTCGGCCGAGCGTTCGCCGGAGACTTTCTAACGCTGTTCTTGGCGGTCGCGTTTTTCGGGGCGGGCGCACCGATCACTTCGGTCGGAGCGCCAAAGGTTGCGGCGTCCCTCTTCGATGGGAGTGACCGCAGAACCGCCGTCGCGGTCTACAGCACCGCCCCCGGCATCGGTGGCGTGCTCGGTCTCGTGCTCCCGGCAAACGTCGTCGGTCCGCTGCTCGGCGATGACTGGCGGACAGTGATGTTGGCGCTGACCGGTATTGCCGCGTTCGCTCTCGTCGGCTGGCTTTTGGTGTCACAGGGTCTGGATGAACTGATCGTCCCCGGCGCCGGGCCGGATCTCTCGCAGTACCGGGCCATTGCTCGGTTGCCCGTCGTTCGTTTCGTCCTCGTGCTTGCAGTGACCAGCTTCTTCTTTGTGCATGGTGTTGGGCAGTGGGTGGTCGCCATCTTGAACGACGCCGGTTGGTCACCACAGGAGGCAGGGCTCTGGGCCGCGGTCGGTACCGCCGGCGGACTTGTGGCCAGTTTCGCGCTACCTCGAGCCGCCACGCCGGCCCGTCGCCCCTACCTGATGGTCGGGTCTCTCGTGGCCGGTGCGGTGGCGCTCAGCTTTCTGCAGTCGACGAGTGTCTCGGTGTTGCTTCCAGCGTTGCTGGTGGCGATGGTTGCCCGCACCGCGCTGATGCCGCTGCTGGTCATGACCATGATGGACCACCCCGACGTCGGACCGGAACGTATTGCCGCCGCCACCGGGTTGTTCTTCACCACCGCACAGGTTGGCGGAGTCACCGGCCCGGCGGTCACCGGGATACTGTCCGACGCCTCAGGTGGCTTCGGTCTTCCGCTTGCGGTGCACAGCGCCGTCATGCTCAGCGTCGCGGCGGCGATCGCCCTCGGCTACCGCCGAGCCCTGGTGGCGACCGGGCCCGACTGACCGCCTCGATTTCATTGCCCGATCATGAGCAGCCATGATGTCGCTATGAGCACATCAAACGGAAGGGTGGTCGGCGACGAGCTGACCTGGACCATCGGCGACGCGGAGATCTTTCGAGTCGAGGAGAACATCCTGACCCTGCCGACCAAGGTGCTGCTGCCGGACACCACCCAGGATCAGATCGACCACCACAAGAACTGGGTGGCGTCCTACTTCGACGCTCCCGGTGACGCCGGCCCGGTGATGCGGTTGTCGATCCACTCGTTCGTGGTTCGGTCACAGGGCCGAACCATCGTGGTTGACACCTGTGTCGGCCCTGACCCGGAACGTTCGCTGGAAGGCGATCCAGCGTTCATCGACCGACTCGATACCACGCTGACGGCCCGCTCCGCCGCGGTTCCTGAGGGTGATAATGGCTTGAGCACGGTCGACGTTGTCGTCTGCACCCATCTTCATTTCGATCACGTCGGTTGGAACACCGTCACCGTCGACGGGGTGGTCACGCCGACGTTTCCCAATGCCCGGTACCTGATTACCCGAGCCGAGATGGAAGAACTCGATGCCGATGACCACATGCAGGTCAGGGATCCGTCGGTCCAACCCCTGCTCGATGCGGACGTCGTCGACGTGATCGATGTGGACGCTGATGCTGGGTATCGGATCACCGACGAGGTCAGGCTTATCTCTACCCCTGGTCATACCGCTGGCCACGTGTCGGTCCTCATCGAGTCCGGCGACAGCACTGCCCTCATCACCGGGGACGCGTTCCACTCGCCCATTCAGTTCGCCCACCCGGAATTGGCAGCGTGGCGCTTCGATACCGACTCCGACCAGTCGACCGCAACCAGACGGTCGATGATCGACCGGTTCCTCGGCACCGACACCGTGCTCCTCGGCACCCACTTCGCTCCGCCAACCGCAGGCGTATTGCGCCGTGACGGCGATTGGGTCACGTTTGCCAAACAGGGAGCCGACTGAGGCGGATTTGTCGTGACCGCTGGGCGAAGCGAGGATAAGGCTCATGGAGAGCGAAGACCCGGAGCAGATTGACGCTGCCACCGAATCGGTCAGGACCGAGGTCCGCAGCTGGCTTGAGGACAACTGGAACCCGGACAGCAGCGGCACCAGTACTGGCAGCGATAGCAGCGCCAGCGGGACCGGTGAGGAGCGGGGTAGCTGGCTAGAACTGGTCGTGGACTCTGGGTGGGCTGCGCCAAGCTGGCCAAAGGATCGCCATGGCAAAGGTCTCGACCCGAAGCTGTCGCGTGTCGTCGATGCCGAGTTCCGGGCCGTTGGGGCCACCGGGACCGGGCAGGACATGGCCAACCTCTGGGCGAACACGCTGCTGGCCTACGGCAGCGAGGACCTTAAGGATCGCTTCGTACGGCCGCTCATGCTCGGCCAGGTGAAGATGTGCCTGCTGTACTCCGAACCCGGGGCGGGCTCAGATTTGGCAGGCATCCAAACCAAGGCGGAGCGAGACGGCGACGAGTGGATCGTCAACGGCCAGAAGGTGTGGACGTCCGGCGGACGCCAAGCGGAGTACGCCCTGCTGATTGCCAGGACGGACTGGGATGTTCCGAAACACCAGGGCATCAGCTTCTTCTACCTGCCGATGGATCAGCCAGGAGTGGAGGTACGAGCGCTACGTCAGGCCACCGGCGATTCGCGGTTCAACGAGGTGTTCCTCACCGACGCCCGGGTTCCCCACGCCAACATGCTGGGCGAGCCAAACACCGGGTGGCGGGTGCTGCAAACAGCGCTCGCCTACGAGAGGGTGGCCATGGGCCAGACCCAGATTCGCCGTGCTGGGTCCGATGATGCCGGAGCGGTTCGCTCAGCCGACGACGAACGGTCCGCTCCGGTGCCGGATCTCTCGCTGGTCGAGTTAGCCAAAACGGCCGGACGCAACGCCGACCCGGTGATTCGCCAGAAGCTCATGCACCTCAACGCCATACGCCAAGTCAACGAGTGGAACGGTCAGCGGGCAAAGGCGGAGCTGGAGAACGGCACCTCATCGCCGACCGCATCGTTTGGCAAGCTTGCGATGTCGCACATCCTTCACGGCGCAGGCAGTCTGCAAACCGAGATCCTCGGTGCGGAGGGCACCATCGGTGGCAAGGACTCGCCCCGGTCCGCCGATGCCACGTACTCATTGCTCAATGCGTTCTTCACCTCAATCGGAGGTGGTACCGACCAGATTCAGCGCAACATCATCGGCGAACGCATACTGGGGCTTCCGAAGGAACCCGCGGTCGATCGTGACATGCCGTTCCGAGACGTCCCGAAAGCCACCGTCACCACCGAGGCAGTCCGATGAGCGCTGGTGAGAGACTGCCGGGCGCGCCGGTCCCAATGGAGTACTGGGACGGCGCCGGGGTCCGCATTGCCGGAGACCGATGGGGTGACCCCGATGGTCCGCTGGTGATCCTGCAGCACGGTGGCGGGCAGACCCGCCATGCGTGGCGTGGCGTTGGCGAGACCCTTGGCGGCGTCGGCTACAACGCCGTCGCCATCGACGCTCGAGGTCATGGAGACTCCGACTGGGCTGAAGACAAGAACTACGAGCGCGACATCATGATCGAGGACCTGGTATGCGTGGTCGACCAGCTCGACGCCGGGCCCCCGATCCTGGTCGGCGCTTCGATGGGTGGCAACACCAGCCTCGCCGCGCTGGGCGAAGGCAAGGTCAACGGCACGGCGCTTGTCCTGGTCGACATCGCCCCACGGATTCGATCGAGTGGTACCGACAAGATCGGCAAGTTCATGAGTCAGAAGCCAAACGGCTTCGACTCGTTGGAAGAGGTCTCTGACGCCATCGCCAACTACCAGCCGCACCGTAAACGGCCGAGATCACTCGACGGGCTGGCAAAGAACATTCGCCTCGGTGACGACGGTAAGTACTACTGGCACTGGGACCCGTCGTACCGCAAGCGTCCGTTCATGTCGACCGACGATCTGCGGGCCAGAACCCGCAGACTGGAAGCGGCCGCATCCAACCTCAGCGTGCCGACGCTGCTGGTTCGCGGTGGGCTGTCAGATGTGCTCGACGAAGAGGGGGCCCAGGCCTTCCTCGCCCTGGTGCCTCACGCCGAGTACGTGAACGTCAAGGACGCGGCCCACATGGTGGCCGGTGATCGCAACGACATCTTCGGCGACCGTGTGATCGAGTTCCTGACCAGAGAAGTCCCGCCCGGCGGCTGAGTACTGCCGACCGTTCAGCACTGCCAAACGCCGACCGCTGAGTATCGCTAGCTGCCGCCGTAGTGCCTCGCGACGTTTTCCGGGTAGCTGCGGGAGAAGTAGTTCCACAGCTGTTCGCCATAGGTCGCCGGTTTGTGATCGCTGCGCATATCGCCGACGCCCGATTCGGTCTCGTGCTTGCGGGCCATGAACCCGGCATCTGCATGGTGGGGACTTGCCGCCACGGCCTCGGCGAAACGTTGGTGAAGTGGCAGCCGGGCCAGCGGCGTATCGAGTGACGGTCCGTGGAAGTAGCCGGTCGAGTAGCGCTCGGTCTCGGAGATGACCCGGTGCGGGGTTGCCACCAGATAGTTGCCGGTGACGCCCTGCAGCATCTCGCCAAGGTTGATGACAAAGGTGTCTTCGATGATTGGCACATCGATCCACTCCCCGTCCTGATTCTGCACCTGAAGGCCGGGGGTGGGTCCCGGGGCGAGTACGGTCAGAAATCCTGCGTCGTGATGGGCATTGACCCCGGCGCTGTCGGCGGGGGTCGGCGGATAGTGGATGAACTTGCTGAGCGACATCGGCTGAGAACCGAAGAACCGCTCCAGATGGTCCGGCTCCAGTCCGAGTCCGACCGACAGCGCCCGCAGCAGCCGGTCGGCCAGGGCGCCGAGCTGCTCAAACCATCGCAGCGACAACGTGCGGTGCCCGTCCAGCACATCATCGGGAAGCCACTGGTTGGGTCCAAGGAGCCGAAGGTAGGCCGGTTCCACATTGGGGGAGCGAGGCGGCCACTCGGTCCAGATGTCGATCTGTTCCCTGATGTCTGGCCGGTTGTTTGTGTACTCGGTCCCGACCGGTTCCCAGCCACGAAAGTGCCGTGACGCTCGCTTGTCGATCAGCATCTTCTGGGCGGCTTCGAGAGCAAAGAACCGATGCATCATGTCAAAGACGTCCGACACCAGCGCCGTGTCGACACCGTGATTGGTCACGAGGAAGAACCCGACCTCGTGACAGATCTGGCACAGGTCCTGAGCGAGCTGCTCGAACGCCGGGCCGTCGTCGAAGAGATTCGTCAGGTCGACGACGGGAATCTGATCGAACGCGACGCCCGACGGCGTCCCGGCCATCGGTTGGGCGGCGCGACCGGTGGTCACGGCCGGTCTTGTTTTGGCAGGAAGCCGCCTCGACCCTGCGGCAACTTCATGTCGAGGATGCGAGAGGCGACGACGGTTCGCAGGATCTGCGCCGTCCCACCACCAATGGTGAACATCCGCACGTCGCGATACATCCGCTCCAGCGGGTTGCGTCTGCTGTAGCCGGCGGCGCCGAACATTTGCAGCGCGTTGTTGACCACCTCGATCGATGCTTCAGCGGTGAAGATTTTGGCTTGGGCCGCCATTGCCGGATCGGGGAAGGGAGAGTTGTTCGGGCCACGAGATTCGGCCGCCCGGTAGGTCAGGCTGCGGGCCGCTTCCAGCTTGACCGACATGTCGGCCAGCATCCACTGCAAGCCCTGAAACTCAGCGACCGGTCGTCCGAACTGCTCCCGTTCCTTGACGAAGTCGAGCGCAAGCTCGTACGCGCCGGTGGCAATGCCGAGCCCGACGGTGCCCGCCCCGACCCGTTGGCTGTTGTAGGCGTTCATCAGCTCTGCGAAGCCACGGCCAAACCCCGATGGTGGCATGAGCACCATTTCGGGCGGGACCTCCATGTCGGTGAAGATCACTTCCATCTCCGGGATTGCTCGCAACCCCATCGTGGGCTCACGCAGTCCAAAGCCCAGGCCGGGAGTTTCGTCCCGGACGGCCAGGAAGCCGCCGATGCCTTCCTCGGTGCCGTCCTCGGCAAAGACCCTGGCAAAGATCAGATGCAACTTGGAGACCGTGCCGCCGGTGATCCAGTGCTTTGTGCCGTTGAGAATGTAGGTGTCGCCGCGACGGTCGGCCCTGGTCGTCATCTGTGACGCCGAGCTACCCGCCCCGGGCTCGGTGATGCAGATGGCGGGCTTGTCGCCGGAAAGCACGAACTCCGCCGCCAGCTTCTTTTGCTCCTCGGTGCCGTATTCCATGACCGCGGAGATTGCGCCCATGTTGGCCTCGACGGCGATGCGGCCGGTCACGCCGCAGACCTTGGCCATCTCCTCGACCACCAGCACGGCGTCGAGGAACGAGTGGCCCGGTCCTCCGTATGCCTTTGGCACGGTCATGCCGGTGAACCCGGCTTCTTGGAGCGCGGCAACGTTGTCCCACGGGTACTGCTCGGCTTCATCGACCGCCGCTGCCCGCGGGCCGATGACCTCGGTTGCGAGGGTCCTGGCCTTGGCCTGAATGGCTAGTTGCTCGTCGGTTAGTTGCCAGCTCATGTCATCTCCGGGCGTTCGTTTGGTACTAATGGCGAATGGGACAGGTTCACAGCGAGAGGTGCAGGTGCTCGATGCCGTTGACGAAGTTCGACTCGACAAACTGTGGGCGATCGATTGAATCGAATGCCAGCTCGCGGTCCAGGACCTCGTGAATCAGTTCCGCAACTTCCAGCCTGGCCAGCGATGCGCCGAGGCAGAAATGGGCCCCGCCGCCGCCAAAGGCGACATGGGCCGGCACCTGAGGTCGGTCGGTCCTGAATGCGAGCGGGTCGGGGAACATGGCCTCGTCAAAGTTGGCGGACGCATACCACATGACCACCTTGTCGCCGGGGTGCAGCGGGGTGCCGGACAACTCGGTCTCGGTGGTGAGCGTGCGTCGGAAGTACAGAATTGGGGAGGAGTAGCGGATCACCTCATCGGCGAGGGCGTCCACAAGGGATCGATCGCGGGATGCAGCGCTGAAGGCCTCGGGAAACTGCACCATGTGGAGCGCCAGGTGGGCCATCGAGGAACGGGTGGTTTCGTTGCCTGCGAAGATCATCAGCCGGAAGAAGTTGGCAAACTCCTCCTCGGTGAGTTTGTCACCATCAATCTCGGCTTGCAGCAGCTGGGTGATCAGATCATCGGCCGGGTCCTGGCGGCGTTGATCTGCAAGCTCGGTCGCGTACTGCGACATGGCGAATGCCGCTGGACTGTTGAACGGCAGCATGCGAAGTTCGGTGGTGTTGCCGTACGCGGTCGGCTCGAGCGGTTCGCTACCGGTCCCGGCAACCAGATGGTCCGACAGCTCGATCATGTATCGGTGATGAGCCTCGGGCACGCCCATCAGGTCACAGATCACGCCGATGGGGATTGGAGCTGCGACCGTGTCCACCCAGTCGCCACCACCGTCGGCCTGGAGCTGGTCGAGCGCGCTTGACGCTCTGGCCCGAATCGCGGGCCGATAGTCCTGGACGTGACGGGGAGTGAAGGCCGAGCTGACGATGCGGCGAAGCCTGGTGTGAATCGGCGGGTCCATATCGATCATCGAGGCTCGGGCGTCGAGAGTGTCTTCGTCGATGTCATACATCTGGATATGGCCTACCGCGGAGGAGTACGTGGTGGTGTCTCGCGAGACCGTCACCAGGTCCTCGTGGCGGACGACCGACCAGAAGCCGGCGGTGTCCCCGCTCGAAGGTGACCAGGTCAGTCCTGGCGCTCGGCGCATCTCGGCGAACGCTGCCTGAGGTATCCCGGCCGCAAACGTCGCCGGATCGTGCAGGTCTATTGGGGCGAGCTCACTGCGAGTATCCACCATTGAGTGCATCGTACATCGGGCCACCGGGCGGGTCTCATTCCACCGGTGCCTAGAAGGGCTCCAACTCCTCGCCGAGCACAAACCGACCGAGTTGGTGGTGGACTCGATCCTGGTGGGCGTTGATATGCAGCGGCATTGCCTGAAAATCCCGCCAACGCCGGTTGAACGAGCCGCTCTCTCGGAGCCCGTTGCCGCCGAGCGAGCGTTGGATGAGCGTGATTGCCTCCTGGAGCTGACTCAGGGACGAGGTGGCCAGGGCCATCTGTCGGAGATAGTCGGCTTCATCCGGTGCCTGTTCGGCCTCGATCCGTTCGTCGACTTCCCTGCAGGCGGTCAGCATTGTCGCCTCGGCCGCAGCGATGAGTGCCGCTGCGTTTCCGAGATTCACCTGGATGGTCGGGCGGGTGACCATTGCCTTGCCCATGATCGATCGACGGTCACGAACGGACGTGGTCGCCTCATCGAGCGCTGCTCTCAGCAGCCCAACTCCCATCCATCCAAGCCAGATGTCTGACAGCCCGACCCAGTCCTCGCGGTAGCGGTGGGAGACGACCGGCACCTCCCGCAGCGACTCGGCCCGGTTGGCGCCGAACCATGGCGCACAACGATCCAGCGGGACGACGACGTCGGTGTAGTGGATGTCATCGGTGGCCGACGCCCGCACCGAGTTGCCGTCCCAGGTCTCGTCGATTGCCACGCCCTTCTGGTCGATGGCGATCACCGTGAATCGAATGTCCATCGGTTCAAGCCTTCGACCGTCGCTGTCACAGACAACGAACGCCGACCCGGCCCAGTCGGCGTAGCGTCCGCCGGAGCTGAAGCTGCCACGACCGTTGATGCGAACCGTGTCACCCTCGATGACCCCTTTGACCCCGGATCCTGCACCGGCCGGGAAGCACACCCACTCCCGCCGCTTGACGATGTCGGTCAGCAACCGGGCGTGATCCGGGCCGAGCGTTCCAACAAACAGGTGGAACACCGCAAGGTGATTCCACAGCGCCCACGCGGTGCTAGTGCAGTTG
>CAZSTV010000033.1:325-24239 GCA_964609665.1 uncultured Acidimicrobiaceae bacterium | reverse complement strand
CCTCAAGCTCCCGTCCGATTTGCAGGATCGAGGCTTCCAGCCCACCGATGTCGGTGGTGGCGGCAAGCTGCATGACATCGCTGTCTTTGAGGCTCTTGATCAACGTCGGGTCCAGATGCCTGGTGGCGTCGGCCTTCGTCGCCTGGGCGGCGATCGCGTCGAGTAGCGGGTCAACGGTCCGGTCCGGGCCGGTCGGGAAGAATGCCGACGACATGTCCACGACCCTAGTTCCGACCGGCCTCCCGGCCCCAGTTCGATGCTGGTTGCTTTGGCGCCGCAGTGCCCTTGCGGGGAACAATGGGACGGTGGAATCAACTGAGGAACTCGTCCTGCGAAGTGACGTCGACGGTGTCGCCACCCTGACGCTCAACCGACCCGAGAAGCTGAACGCCCTGACGCCGTCGGTTTTCATGGAGCTGCGAGAACACATTGCGGCGCTGGCCGAAGATGACGGCATCGGTTGTGTGGTGCTGACCGGAGCGGGCCGGTCGTTCTGCGCCGGCAACGATCTTGGTGGCATCACCGATGGGGTCAAGGCGCCGACGCCACACTTTCAAGCCGAAACCATCGACGCTCTTGAGCAACTGCCGCAGCCGACGATCGCCAAGGTGAAGGGCCACTGTTTCACCGGTGGTCTTGAGTTGGCGCTCGGCTGTGATCTGATCGTGGTTGCCGACGACGCTCAGCTTGGTGACACCCACGGGCAGTGGGGCCTCGTTGCGGTCTGGGGGCTGACCGTTCGGCTCCCGGAACGGGTCGGTAGGGCAAAAGCGAAAGAGCTGATGTATACCGCCCGCCGGATCCCCGGTACCGAGGCGGCAGCGATCGGCCTCGCCAACCGAAGTGTGCCGACCGATGAGCTGGACGAGACCGTTGACACGATGACGTCCTCCATCGTTGCGAACTCCTGGGACACGAGCAGGTTCGACAAGGCGATCATCGCTGATACCAAGGACATGAGTCGCGGCGAGGCGCTGGCCTATGAGCGCTCCCTGCCATACGGACGCCCCAGCGACATGGCCGAGCGCATGCAGGCGAGCGCCAAGAAGAAGTAGCCGTTTGGAGTCCGCCCTGGGGCCGAGGGTACGGTTGGCGCATGGTTCGTCTGAGTGATCTACACGCCTCCGAAGCAGACCACATGCGGGCCCGGGCCGAGGCCATGCCCGAGATTCCGCTCGGACAGTGGGTTGACGCTCCGCCGCTGACCGACGCCACCGTCGCGCTGATCTCAACCGCGGGAATGCACCGCCGATCCGACGAGCGGTTTGTCCCCGGCGCCATCGACTACCGGATCCTGCCGGGGGACATCGACTTTGCCGATGTGATCCTCTCCCACATCAGCGCCAACTTTGACCGAAGTGCGTTTCAGCAGGACCCGAACATCATGATGCCCGTCGACCGGCTGCGGGAGATGGCCGACCGCGGTGAAATCGGCGGTGTCTCGAACTGGCACTACTCGTTCATGGGGGCTCAGCCCGACCCGAGCCGCATGGAGCGGACCGGGGAGGAAGTCGGTCGGCTGCTGGCCGCCGATGGCGTGGACATCGCGCTGCTCATCCCCGTTTGACCGCTGTGCACGGGCGCGGTCGGCGCCCTCTCCCACTACATCGAACGGGCCGGGGTGGCCACGGTGTGCATCAGCCTCGTGCGTGCTCAAACCGAAAAGGTTCGCCCGCCCCGGGCTCTCTGGGTTCCTTACGCTCTCGGGCGTCCACTTGGCTCGGCCAACGACCCCGAGTTTCAAACCGAGGTCATCCGAGCGGCGCTGGCCATGATTCACTCCGCCACCGAGCCGACCATCGAGGACTACCCGGTCGAAGCGCCGGACGAGGCGGGCCCGGAGCAATGGGCATGCCCGCTGAACATCGCGCTACCCGAAGGCGATGACTCCCTCACCGCCCGGCTGCTGGCCGAGGTGTCGGGACTCCGGCCGTGGTCGGCCGAGACCCGACGGGTGCGAGGCAGAACGCTCTTTGGCGCAAGCGGCGCATCGGTGGATCAGGTCGACGACGTCGCTCGGGCGTTGGCGGCGATCGCCGAGGACGGCTCGGTCATGGAGCGACCATCGAGTGAGATCGCCTGGACGGTCGAGCAGCCGTTGCTGACCCGGCACCTCGCCGATGATCTCCGCACCTACTACCACGAGGCCATCGCATCTCAGCCCGGTCCCGGAGCGCCGAACCATGACGCGCTCAACGACTGGATTTTCGGAGGCACCGTACTTGGCGAGACCTTCCAGATGATCGCCGACCACCTCACCGACCTCGGCACGCCCCAGTCGCTACTGGTCAGGGGACTGCTTATCCCGGAGGGCCACTACCGGGGCGGCAGTGCGTTTCCCAAGACCGCAGAGTTTGGGGCGACAGACTAGCGCCTGGGCCATCCCTGGAATTCTCGAAGGTGAGCTTCGGTTACCTGAGGCGTGGCTGAACCAAGAAGCAGCCGGTGGCGCCGCCGGGCAATGACAATTCCGACGATGCTCGGCGTCACCGCAGTGGCGTTTCTGGCGCTGCCGCTACTGATGCCGGTTGCCATCATCGCCGATCTGGTGCGGCTGCGGTTCCGGCTGCCAACGGCCCGGGTCTACCTTTTCCTGCTGCAGTACGTCTTCAACGACTCGGCCGAGATCGTGCTGGCGCCGGTGTACTGGCTGATGGCAGGTGCCGGAACCCGGCTGGACACCATCGCCTCCATCGACCGGCACCAGCGGCTGCAGTGGTGGTCGGTTCGGTTGCTGGTGAAGCGGGCCGAACAATTGCTTGGCATGCGCATCGACGTCCGAGATGAGGATCGCGCCGCTCTCACCCCCGGCCCCGTGATTGTGATCAGCCGCCACGCCAGCCTGTTCGATGCGTCGCTTCCAGGGCTGCTCTACCAAGCCGAGGGCTATTCGGTCCGCGGGGTGATCATGGCCGAACTGCTCGCCGACCCCGGCTTCGACCTGATCTACGGTCGTCTCGGTTCGGTCTTCATTCCCCGTGATCGCGGCCCAGAGGCGCTCGCCGAGATCGAACGGATGGCATCGGTTGCCACCGACGACACCGCGTTCGTGATCTTCCCCGAAGGACGTCTGTTTCACCCCAAGGTTCGAGATCGGCTGATGGCAAGAGTCGAAGAGGTCGACTCGGCCCGAGCCGAACGGCTGTCGGCGCTCACCGGCATGCTCCCGCCAAAGGCCGGCGGGTTCCAAGCGCTGCTGGCAACGGTCCCAGACGCCGACGTTGTGATCATCGGCCATCGGGGACTCGACCGGTTCAAGAAGCTTGCCGACCTCATCGAGGTGGTGCCGGTCCGCGAACCGATCCGGGTAACCGCCCGCCGTATCACCAGGACTGACATTCCAGTTGACCCGGAAGATCAGGCGCGCTGGCTTGATGAGACATGGCTCCAGTTGGACGCCGAGCTGGCTCAGCCGGCCGGGTGACGGCGAACGCCGCAGCGAAGCCGTCTTGCCCAGCGCCGTAGCACCTAGAGCAGGGTCACCACACCGGTATCGCCATTGACCTCAATCTCGGCGCCGTCGGTGATCTTGCCGGTGGCATCGGTTGCCGACACCACACAGGGGATGCCAAGTTCTCGGCTCACGATGATGGCGTGGCTCAGTGCCGCGCCGACGTTCACCACAACAGCTCCCGCAGTGACGAAGAGCGGCGTCCAGGCCGGATCGGTCATCGGGGCCACCAGGATGTCGCCCGGGTTCAGACCCGCCGGGTCTGCGGGGTCGAGGATGACCCTTGCCTTGCCGCGGTAGACACCGGGGCAGCCGGGGTTGCCGACCAGAACGTCTCCGGGGCTGCCCTTCTCCACCGTTGCGTCGGCCCGTTTCGGCCATTCGGTATTGGGCGGGACCTCGCCATTGATGATGAACGGCGGTTCCAGGGTCTGGAGCCATGAATGATGGGCTTGGCGTTGGTCGACCATCTCGGTCACGCCGCTCTGTTGGCCGCCGACCAGGTCGGTGAGCTCGTCGACGAAGAGCATGCAAATGTCTCGGGCCTCGCCAATCTCGCCTCGGGCAACCGCACGGTGCCCTATCTCCCATACCGCCATGCGCACTTCGTGGATGACCTTGATGATGGTGGTCTTGGACCGTTCCCGACCCGGCAGGAAGGTCTTGGCCGACGCAAGCGCGGCTTGGAACTGCCCCTGAGTTTCGGGGTCGGCGGCCAAGGCTTCGACGATGGCGGCCGACAGCTGCTCCCGTTCGGCCTCTCGTGATGCATTCTCGATCGACGGTGAGCGGTCATCCTCCGCGAGTCGCATTCTGTCGACTGCGGCGAGGACCAGGTCCGGCTTGGTCTCCCACGTGTGGGCGTGAATGTCCCACTCGTTTGGTCCTCGTGAACCGAACTCGGCAAGGAACGTGTCAAGCTCGGCGACCAACGCTGCAGCCTCGTCGTTGGTGTCTGCCCGCAGTCGCTCGGTCAAACCATCGACGCCCTGGTCGAACGCCGCTGAGAGGTGGCTGGACGCTCGGACAGATCGCGACAGTTCCCACATGGCATAGGACGGCGCGGCCGAGTCCACGCCGCCGAGTCCGGCGAAGAGCTTCATGGCCGTCGTCGGTTGGCCGATGGCGGTGCAGACCGCGCCGATGACGCCGGGGCCCACCGATGCGGCGCCGCTCTGGTTGATGTGTTGGTTGAACATGCGACGGATCAACGACCTGAATGATCGCGCCCGCTCCAACAGTTCCGCATCTGATATTGCCTGGAGGTCCGGTCGGCCCGCCCGTGCGGCCACGCTTTCGAGCCGGTCGGCTTCAAGCTCGTCCTGGGCCATGGTCCCCATGACCCACGCAAGCCAGCCGGCCAGGACTTCGCTTCCCTCTTCGCTGTCGTGCCAGTCTTGGTGTTCGTACGGCGGCACGTCCGGGTGATCACCGAAGTACGCCATGTCGATGTCCTGGGCGGTCATGCCGGGCGTTCGAACACCGAAGAGGCGAATGCCGGTGGCGCACAGGTAGGCGTAGCCGCCGAACATGCCGGACACTTCGGGTCGGGTGGTGCTGAGACCGGCGTCGCCGTAGCCGAGGCGGTCCACCGCGCAGTCGTACCAGCCGGGAAGCACACCGTCTTCCCAGACAAGGTCCCACCCCAGGGGTGACGGAGGCTCTGGGAGCACCTCACCAACGTTGGCTCGGGTCCAGAACGGCCACTTCTCGGGCAGCACGTTGTCTTCGATCCATCGGACGTTGGTCATGGTTTCCCCTTCGCACGGTTGACACGCCCTGGCCGACGCGTTCGCCGGCCCCTGCGATCTCTGTGGACTTGCTATGGGAGATGAAGGTACTGCCTGACGTTGACCCGTGTAAACCGAAGGTGGACGTCAGAGGCCGTTGGGCCTGACCAGGATTTTGACCTGTTCGCCAGGGTTGGCCAGCGCCGCGAACGCGGCGGGCACCTCGTCGAGCGATACCTGGCTTGTCACCAGCGCTTCACCATCAATCTGGCCTTCGGCGAGGCGTTGCAGGGACGCCGCAAACTCCTCGGGTTCCCAGCCGAGCACAAAGCGCACGGTGAGTCGCTTGTAGATGCCCATGATCGGCCGGAACTGGTCGTGTTCCATGCACACCCCGGCGACGACAACCTCGCTCCTGGGCGGCGCCCCGGTCATGGCAAGGTCGATCATTCCGGGGACACCAACCGCCTCGAAGATCACTGGTGGCTCCGGATCCGGACCGCGGCCGGTCTCGGCCGACAACGCCTCGGTGGCAAGAGCGAACCCCGCTTGGCGGGTATCAGCGGTGCCGGGGTCGATCACCACGTGGGCACCCATCGTGCGAGCCAGCGCTCGCCGTGACGGCGAAAGATCGGTAGCGATGATCGGTTCTGCGCCGGCCAGTTTGAGCGACGCGATGATGGCCAGGCCGACCGGGCCAGCGCCAACCACGATCGCGGCTCGGCCTGGGCTCACCGAGGACTGGTTTACCGCGTGCAGCCCTACCGCCAACGGCTCAGTGAGCGCCGCCATATGAGGTGGCAGACCATTTGGTACCGGGACCAGAGCCGCCGGGGCCAAGAGCATCCGCTGGCTGTAGCCACCGGGAAAGCGGTTGTTGTAGCCCGGGACAACCATGCCTGCAGGTGTCGTGAGCATTGGCATCGCGGCCATTGCGGTGCCGGGCGTCACGTCGTCGACTCCGGCTCCGGTCTCGAGTACCTCGACCGACATTTCGTGGCCCATGACCAGGTCGAGGTCCGGATCGAAGTCGAACGTCGGCATGCCAACCTCGGCCGCCGTGTCCGCCATGTGATGGGCGTGATCGACGGTGTGCAGGTCGCTGCCACAGATGCCACAGGCGATGGTCTCAACCAGAACCTGGCCGGGACCGGGCGTCAGCTCCGGAATCTCGTCGATCACCATCGACCCCTGCCTGAGAATTGCCGCCTTCATCTGGACCTCCCGATCATCGTGACTCGACAGTAGTCCCACCGTGCTGAAGACGCCGTCGTGCTGACAACGCCGTGCTGACAACGCCGTGTTTCCAACACCCTGTTGGCCGCAGCTGCTTAACTTGTGTCGCCATGTCATTGCAGGCGATGGCGGCGCGGGTAGTTCACATTTACATCAATCAAAAGACCTAACCAGAAGTCTATGTATGTAAGGGAATCAAACATGAGTATTTGGAAGAAGCTTGGGGCGGCGTGCGTTGTACTGGCGATGCTCTCGCTGGCCGGTGTTGCCGGAGCGGCGATGGGCAACATCGTGGTGCGAGGACCGGGAACAGCCCCGGTGGCAAAGATCAGCTGCCCCGGAGGCATGACCAGACTCGGGCATCCGTTTGAGGAAGCGATGCCGCTCTTTGCCGGTGATCCGGCAGTCCACATCCAAGATGAGTACACCGTGGCCGAGGACTTCTTCCTGGTCGAAGACATCGGTCTCGGGGCCCATGCCGGCACCCACCTTGACGTTCCGGCTCACTTCGTTGCCGGTGGTCGAACCGTCGACCAGCTCCTGCCGGAGGAGTTTGTATGGCCGGTCTACAAGATTGACGTTCGGGATATGACCTTCGTCGACGGTCTTGTCGAAAAGAGCGACATTATTGCCTACGAGCAAGCAAATGGACACATAACCGATGGCATGTTGGTCGTGCTGCAAACGGGAGCCGAGGAGTTCTGGGGAGCGGAAGAGGTGGTGACCAACGAGGACGGCAACGTTGCCAACGTCGATGATTTCTACAGCTTCGAGAATGCCGGGTTCTCCGGTGACGCCGTCCAGTGGCTGTTCGACAAGCGCCAAATCGCCGGCGTCGGTTCCGACGCCTACGGGCCCGATGCGTACAGCGACGACTTTTTCCTGGCGACCGATACCGCGCTGGCGAACGATGGTGTTGCGCTCGTGGCGCTCGCCAACCTTGACTCGGTGAGCGTCCGCGGCGACATCATCGTTGCCCCAACCGTTGCGTTGGCAGGTGGCTCAGGATTCCCGACCGACCCGATCGCCTGTCATCGCAGGATGTCCTCATAACCCTGAACCGGTGCGGGGTTGGTGGCGGCGACAGCTGTCGCTGCCAACCCCACTCGGTCAGTTCGAGTTGGCCCAGGCACGGTCGGGCGTGTCGGAGTGATGTACTTCGCCGTCGGGGTCAAAGACCAGGAACCGGTCAAAGGACCGTAGGAACCAGCGGTCGTGGCTCACCGCCACCACCGTGCCTTGGAACGCAGCCATCCCTGCCTCCAGCGCTTCGGCCGATGCGACGTCCAGGTTGTCGGTCGGTTCATCGAGGAGCAGCAGCGTTGCTCCGCTCAGCTCCAGTTGGAGAATCTGAAACCGCGCCTGTTGGCCGCCGGAGAGGCTTTCCCAGGTTTGGTCCGCCGCGTCCTGCAATTCGTAGCGACGGAGCATGCTCATCGACCGGCCGACGGCGTTGATCTGGGACTGAATGTGGTCCTCGGCGAGGATGGCGCTAAGGGTGCGACCGTGCAGCTCCGGGTGCTCGTGAGTCTGTGAGAAGAGGCCGGGCACAACGTTCGCTCCAAGTCGCCATTGGCCCTCGTGGCTGACCTCTTGGCCGGCCAGCAGTCGTAGGAAGTGGCTCTTCCCGGTGCCGTTCAAGCCGACCACCGCCACACGGTCACCAAACCAGATCTCGTCGCTGAAGCCGAACGTAAGGTCGGTGAGTTCCAGGTCTTCGATGATCACCGCTCGCTTGCCGGTGCGGGCGCCGGTGAGTCGCATGTCGATCTGCTGCTCTTCGATGTTGGCCGGTGGCCGCTCGCCCTCGTCGAAGTGGCGGAGCCTGGTCTCGGCGGCCTTGGCTCGGCTGGCGAACTTCTCGCTCATCCCAGCTCGCCGCTTCATTTCCTTCATGTGGAGGAACAGGCGGTGTCGCTCCTCCTCCCATCGCTGGTTCTCCTCGCCGATCCTGGTCTGACGGGCCCGCCGCTGCTCTGCCCATGTTGCAAACGACTCACCGTGGGTCCAGCTGCCCTTGGCCTCGATGGTGATGACCTTGCGAGAGGTGGCCGCAAGCAGCTCCCGGTCATGGGAGATGTACAGGATGGTCTTGCGGCTGGCGTTCATTTGGTCGGACAGCCAGTTCTTCCCAGGGACGTCAAGGAAGTTGTCAGGCTCATCGAGCAGGAGTAGCTCATAGTCGGAACGGAAAAGCAGCTCGAGGGCGAGGCGCTTTTGCTCGCCACCGGAAAAGGTCTCGGTGTGGCGGTCCGCAAGCTCGGACCAGGGGAGGCCAACGGCTCGGTCAGCGCATTCGGCCCAACGAACCTCGAGGTCGTAGCCGCCAATGGACTCCCAGCGGTCCAACGCGTTGGCGTAGCGCACCCCGGCGTCCTCGGTGGCGTCGGTGGCGAGGCGTTCCTCCGCTGAGCGCAGCCGATCTGCGGCCTCGATGAACTCGGTGGGGGAGAGTGAAAGGTAGAGCTCGCGGAGCGTGAGGCCTTCGGCGATCCCGATCATCTGGTTCATGTACTTCCATGATCCGGACAACCCAATGGTGCCATCGGTCGGCGTGAGTTCGCCTGCGATCAGCTTGAGAATGGTGGTCTTGCCTGCGCCGTTTGCGCCGACCAGAGCGCTGTGGTCGCCGTCGCCAACCTTGAACGAGACATCGTCAAGGACCGGCGGTCCCGCCGAGTACCCGAAGTTGACATGCGAAAATTCGATCGAACCCACCGCTAGACCTTAGGCCGGGCGGACTCGACCGGCGCCCGATATTCGGGCTAGACATCACATGGCCGATTGCGGACACCTCTCTATGGGCGCGTTAACTTTGGGCGGTGCCGGACCTAAGGTCGAGGCGACGAGGAGAGGGTAAATCTGTGCGTGGATGGCGGTTGTGCCAGAAGAGGAATCTCGGGCTGACACTGCTGGCGGTCGTGTTGCTGGCATCGGCCTGCATCACCGCTGGCTCCGATGACGGCGAGACAGCCGATAGCGACGGCCTTGGGTCCGAGGCGGCCGACGGCGAGTCCGGGGACGGCCAGGCCACCGACGACGCGGACAGCGCCGATGGTGACGATGGGTCCGCGGGCGGCGACATGCCGGTCGGCGCGGTGGCCGACCCGGCGTCTCTGGCCACCATCGAGGCGGTCGGCTGCTCCTTTGACGAGCTGATTCCCCTTGCGGTGACGCCGGTGTGTCACGAGGTGTCGGTGCCGGAGAACTGGGCCGACCCTGACCCCGATGACCAGGTCGTATTGCAGGTCGCAGTGTTTGAAGGTGACGGCAGCCAGGTCGACCCCATCATCTACTTCGACGGTGGCCCTGGCGGTCACACTCTGGATCTTCTGTCGTTCACGTTCGACACGTTGGTCGAACCGCTGCTGTCCGACCGGGACTACATCGTGTTCGATCAGCGGGGTCTTGGTGAGTCCGAGCCGTCCCTGGCGTGCCCAGAGATAGTCGATGTGTCCACCGCTGACCTTGCCGGTGAGATCGCTCCCGAAGACGCCGGCGCTGCAAGTCTGGAAGCCATCGGGTCGTGTCGAGACCGCCTTGTCGATTCAGGGGTTGATCTGACCGCCTACAACAGCGTTGCCAGCGCCAACGACGTGGAGGCAATCCGTTCGCTGTTGGCATACGACGAGATGAACGTGGTCGGCATTTCCTACGGCACCAGGCTGGCGCAGACGTACATGCGGATGTACCCCGACTCGGTGCGGTCGGTGACCCTGGACTCGGTCTTCCCGAACGGTGTCGATCTGTGGACCAACTTCACCCCATCAGCCGAGCGGGCGTATGAACAACTCTTCGCCGGTTGCGCTGCCAGTCCCGACTGTGCCGCCACCTACCCCGACTTTGAAGAGCGGTACTTTGAGTTGCTCGACCAGCTCGATGAGGAGCCGGCAGAGGTTGAGTTGCAGAACCTCATTCTCGGAACCACCTCGCCCGGCGTCTTTGACGGTGATGACGTGATGGGCCTTGTCTTCAGCGCAATGTATGACCGCGGCCGCTTCGCCACCATTCCCCAGATGGTCGAAGATGGACTGAACGGCAACTTCGAGACCATCGAGCTGTTCGGGTCAATCGCCCTGACGAACCTCAACTACTTCTCTCAGGGCATGCAGCTTTCGGTTGAGTGCAACGAGGAACTCGTGTTCGAGTCCTTCGCTGAATACGAGGCGAACCTTCAGACCGAGCTTCCCTACAGCCGGCTTGCCGATATGGAGGACGGGCAGTCCATCTTTGAGCTGTGCGAAGAGTGGCCCGCGGGTGCCGCACCGGAAGTGGAGAGCCAGACCGTCTCAAGCGACATTCCAACGCTGGTGCTCGCCGGTCAATACGACCCGATCACCCCGCCCTCGGGGGTTGACGTTGTCCGTGAGGGCCTGCCCAACTCCTACGCCGTGCTGTTCCCGAACGAGGGTCATGGGCTCGTTCCGACCGACTGTGGCGCCGCCGTCGTCAACGGCTTCATCGCCGACCCGACTTCCGAACCGGACGCATCGTGTGTGAGTCTCAGCCCGGAGCCGGTGTGGACCATCGGCACTAACGCCACCACCGAAGCGGTGGCAATGGTCGACTTCGAAGTTGACGGACTCGTGGCGATCTCGGGAGTGCGGCCAGAGGGTTGGACCGATGCCGGCAACGGAGTGTTCAGTCGGCAGCAAACCGCCACCGACCCAACGCTGCTTCTGGTGCAACCGACCGGTGGTCTCTCCGATGTTGCCCTTCTGGAATTGCTGCAGACTCAACTCGACCTTGAGTTGATTGC
This sequence comes from uncultured Acidimicrobiaceae bacterium, assembly GCA_964609665.1. Classification (GTDB taxonomy): domain Bacteria; phylum Actinomycetota; class Acidimicrobiia; order Acidimicrobiales; family SZUA-35; genus JAHELU01. The sequence continues at coordinate 13,063 of CAZSTV010000033.1, read as the reverse complement.
CACCGGCCCGGCGCCCGTTGGCGGGGTTGAATGGACGGCCTATGAAACCTCAGCGGTTTCCGGTGATGCGGCGCGGGCGGCCATACGCCCCGGACCGGACGGCATTCTCGTGCTGCTGGTAGCCAGAGCCGAGGAGTTGGACGGCCTGTACGACGCCATCTTCCTGGAGGCCGCCGAAGCCGCGACGGTCGGCTGATCGCCTCGGCTTCGGCCCAACACCTGCGTTACCGCTAGCGGACGACCTCATCATGTTCGGTAACTTCAGCCTCAGCTTCGGTCTCGTTCCCGTTCGCCTGCTCGGCGGGCTGGTCTGTCGGTGACTGGTAGCCGACGGGTTGGAGGGCTGCCGGCGTGCGTTGATGGATGATTTCGTCCACCAACCCGTAATCGACGGCCTCCTCGCCCCGGACGATGTAGTCACGCTCAATGTCGGTGGCGATCCGCTCCTGGGTCTGCCCGGTGTGGAGCGCCAACAGTTCCTCGGTCCGGAGCCGGGCGAGGCGCATCTCCTCCATTTGGATGGCCATGTCGGTGGCCTGGCCCTGTGCGCCCCCGTGGGGTTGGTGAATCAGCACCCGCGCGTTTGGCAGCGCAAGGCGTTTGCCTGGCGCGCCGGCCGCCAGCAGTACCGCAGCCATTGACGCCGCCTGGCCAACGCAAATGGTGGACACATCGGGTTGGATGAACTGCATGGTGTCGTAGACCCCAAAACCTGCGGTGACCGATCCGCCGGGACTGTTGATGTACAGCTGGATATCCCGCTCCGGGTCTTGGGACTCCAGGTGGAGGAGTTGGCCGATGACCAGGTTTGCGCTGGTGTCATCCACCTCGGTGCCGAGAAAGACCACACGGTCTGACAGCAGGCGTGAGTAGAGATCGAAGCTGCGCTCACCTCTGCTGGTCTGCTCGATGACGGTGGGGACGAGATAGCTCATGGGTGCCTCCTGAGTGCTGGGTGCTGCTAGATGTCGAGTGCGCTGATTATGCGCAACCAAATGGTTGCGTTAACTCACCGTACGGTCCGGCGAACTGAAACGCAACCACGCGGTTGCGCTACGGGGGCATCGATCTATACTTGGGGCCATGAGCAACTCCGAGCGCCATGGAACAGACGCTGCAGCCGACACCTCCGACCGGGGTCACGATGGGGCCGAGGTTTCGGTGGACATCGCCGCCGACCTCGACCGGGTCTGGGAAGCGCTGGTGACCGACGGCGGTCTTGAGCCGTGGATGGGGCAAGGTGCCACCATCGATCCGCGCCCGGACGGCACTCTAGAAGTGCCCGACATTGTCGGGGGTCAGTTCCGCCGTGGGCTGGTGCACACCGTCGATGTTGGTGACCGCCTTGGGTTCACGTGGTGGCCGGCGCAACGGCCGACCGAGCGTTCCGACGTATCCATCACCCTGACCCCGTCCGAGGTCGGCACCAGGGTCACCGTGGTCGAAGTGCCTGTCGTTGCCCAACGCCGCCACTCGGACGCGTCGGCTGGCCCTCGGGTGACAGCGTCAGCCCATCGGTCGCCCGCAGTAGACGAGGCAGCGGTCCTGTCGATGGCAGGCAGTCTTCGAGGTTGTTGGTCATGGCGACTTGCCGTGCTTGCGCTCGCCTCTCAAATGGTTCGGGTCTGACGACAGTCGTGTCCGATTCCGACCCGTTCGCGGCGCTTGCGGACCCGACCCGGCGTCACATCGTCGAGATGCTCGTCACCTCCGGTCCGACGACCGCCACCTCGCTCGCTGGCGACCTCGACATCACCCGCCAGGCGGTGGCCAAGCATCTGCAACTCCTGGCTGGCGCCGGTTTCGCAACGTCGAAACGGGTTGGCAGGGAGACCCGGTTTGAGGCGAACCCGGCCGCCTTTGATGACGTGCGGGCCTGGATCGAACAGGTCGAGAGTCAGTGGGGCGATCGCCTGAAGCTGCTCGCAGCATCGTTGAGCGACGAGCAGTAGCGACGAGCAGTAGCGGCGAGCAGGGGCTAGGGCCCGAACAGGTGCATGTGGTCCGGGGCCACGTTCGACCCGCAGATGACAACAGCGACGTGGCGCCCCTCGAAGCGAGCCCGGTTGGCGGCGATGGCAGCAATTCCCGCCGCTCCGGCAGGTTCGGTCACAAGTCCTGCGGTTCGATGCAGCAGGCTCATGGCGTCTCGAATGGCGTCGTCGTTGACCGGGATGACGTCATCGACAACGCCGACCATGTCGTCAACGGCATCGGGCACCGGGACCCGTACCGCCAGCCCGTCGGCAATGGTGCTCATCGCGTCGGTTTCCCACGTCTCCGGTTGGTCCGGTGCCCGCCACGCGCTGTGCATCGCCGGAGCCCCGGTGGGGGTCACCCCGACGACCGCCGTTGCCGGTGATGCCGCCTTCGCCCAGTAGCCAACGCCGTTGATCATCGCACCGTTGCCCGTCGGCACGATCACCGCATCGAGATGATCGCCGGTAGCCGACACGGCGTCGAACAGCTCGACTGCCATCGAGCCATGGCCGACCGTCACCAGTGTGTCCTGACCGTCCTCGACGAACCGCAGCGACTGGTCGGCCGCGTACATTTTTGCTGCAGCTTTCGCGGCGTCAAAGTCGGTCCCGGTGAGGACAACTTCCGCGCCGAGTGCTCGCATCCGTTCCAACTTTGCCGGGTTGGCGGTCTCGGCCGCGAATACGGTGAACGGTGTGCCGTTTGCCCGACAGGCATAGCCGACGGCCTGTCCCCAGTTCCCGGCACTGGCACTAATAACCGGAGCGTGGGGGCCGTTGGTCGCCACGTGATCGCTGATCAGCAGTGAGGCGCCTCGCCCTTTGAAGCAGCGGATGGGGTTCAGGGTTTCGACCTTCAGCGTGACCCGACAGCCAAGGAACTCCGAGAGCGGCTCACATTCATACTGGGGAGAGTTGAGAAACACCGGATCTATCGCCGCAGTCCCTGCGGCGATGGCCGGGGCGGAGATTCTCGGACCAGGTTGGCCGAACGTCGGCACGAGCGTGGCTCGCTCGTCGAGCGGCCTGATCGATTCCGGGGCGTCGGCCCGGTCGGTCATGAGCACCCCATCGAGGTGATCGCACTCGTGCTGGAGCAGCTCCGAAAGGTCTGGCGGCAGATCGGCCCAGTCGATCATGGTGCCCGCCCGGTTGTGGTAGGTCAGTGATATCTGCTCGCTTCGCTCCACCTGCACAAGACGCCCCGGCACCGACAGGCAGTCATCCCACACCATCTGGGTCTCGGCGCTTTTGTCGACGATGGTGGGGTTGACCATCGCGATGGGTCCGGCACCGAAGTTCATCACGATCAGTCGTTTCATGATGCCGATCTGCGGGGCGGAAATCGCCCGCCCGAAGCCGGCCCGCTCTCGGAAGTCCCGCAGCGTCTCGGCCAGATCTGCGATGTCCTGGTCGAGTTCGGGGTCGGCAGTGTCTGCCACGTCGGAGGGGGTCCGCAACAGTGGGTTCTCGTCGGTGAGGATGGTGCGAATTCGCCCCGTCGGCGCATCGGCGCTGGCGGTGAATACAGCAGGTCGAGCCATGGCTTTCAGACTAGAGCTGAACCCGCACTAACTTCATTCCATGACTGCAAACGGAGAAACGACGGGGTCATCAGCATCGGGAGTGCCAAGCCTGGCGATCTTTGGCGTGAACATGGGTGGTGACGACCCTTCGGCGATGGTGCGGGTGGCACAGGCGGCCGAAGCGGCGGGCTATGAATCGGTGTGGACCGGCGAGCACATCGTCTTGCCGGATCCTCAGGCACCGCCGTCGCCCGCTCCACCGGAGACCTCGATGGTGGACACCGCTGTCGCCCTGGCGTACCTGGCGGGTCAGACCTCCACCATCAAACTCGGCACCGGGATCATCATCCTGCCCCAGCGTCAGCCAGCGGTGCTGGCAAAGAGCCTGGCATCACTTGACTACGTGTCCGGCGGTCGCCTGATCTTCGGCCTCGGGGTCGGGTACCTGGAACCGGAGATGACCGCGTGCTCAACGCCGATGGAGCGCCGAGGGGAGCGGGCTGATGAGTACCTCGCAGCGATGCGGAAGTTGTGGACCGAAGACGCAGCAAGCTTCGACGGTGAATTCGTCACCTTCGACAAGGTCACGGCACACCCCAAGCCTGCCCAGCCAGACGTACATACCGTTGTCGGCGGCCACAGCAAGCGGGCCAGCCGCCGAGCGGTCGAATTGGCTCACGGCTGGTACGGGTTCATGCGAGACCCGGAAACAGCGGCCGCAGACATCGCCCAGCTTGCCGATGCCGCAGACCGATACGACCGTCCGGATCATCTGGGCCCCCTGGAGATCAGCGTTACGCCGCAGCGTCGACTGGCCCCCGGTGATCTCGAGGCCTACGCCGAGCTTGGCGTGCATCGGTTGATTCTGCAGCCGGGGTGGCACAAGCCCGAGGCGGACATCCTGGCCTACATCGACCAGTACGCGCCGGGATAGATCAGCCGTTCGCCGGAGTTCCGCCGACGAGCTGCAGGCTCGCGGTGCGGCCCGAGGTTGCGCCCGTCGCGGTGATGTCCCAGATCATGTCGATGTCGGCCGCCCCACACTGCCAGTTGACGGCCAGCGCTCCGTTTTGGTCGGCTTGGCCTTGGCGGAGCGCCTCGGACTGGGGCGAGGTGAAGTCGACAAACTCGCGCGGGACCAGGTTGGTGATGGTGGCGAACTGTCTGGTGCCACCGTCACAGCCGAAGGGGTTCTCGACATAGATCACCTCTGGGTCGAGGGCTGCGACATCTGCGGGGGCGCCGCCGGTGATCGTCACCGTTGCGGTCCGTTGCGAGACGACGCCGATGGCGGTGAGGCTCCAGGTCTTGCCGACGTCGTCGAGCCCGCACTGCCAGTTGACGTTGATATCGCCAAGACCATCCGCAGTACCGTCGATGAGGTTGTCGGAGTCCGGGGAGGAGAACTTGACCACCTCGTCCGGCGCGAAGTTGCCCATCGTTGCAGCCGGTCGGGAGTTGCCGTCGCACACGAACGGTTCTTCGACGATGGTGACGACCAGGTCTTCGATCACCTCGGGAGTGATGGCGACTCCGGCAACGACAAAGTCGCCAATCCGGCCGGACTGGGCCCCGGCGGCGTTGATGTTCCACATGGACCCGGCTTCGTTCGGCTCACATTCCCAGTTGACGTTGAGATCCCCGAAGTCGTCTGCCGTTCCCGGCCTGATGTTGTTGGATTCCGGGGAGGTGAAGATGATCTGCTCGCCGGGAAAGGCGTTGCCGATACTGCCGATCCGGTGGGTGGTGCCGTCACAGACGACCGGCTCGTTGAAGAGGTTGAGGGTCAGGCCGCCGGCGCTTACCGCCTCGGCGCTGGTGCCGTTGATGGTGAACGTGACCTCGTGCCCGCTGTCGTGGCCAAGGGCTCGTACCTCCCACTGCAGCCGGGCTTCGCTCGGGTCGCAGTTCCAGGCCATGCGAAAGCGGCCGCTCTGGTCGGCAACGGTCTCGGGAAGCGTCACCGGCGCGGGGGAGTCGAAGAGTATGCGCTCGCCCGGTAGTGCTCCGCGAATCTCGCCGAGCGGCCGGTCGGTGCCGTCACAGATAACGGCGTCGTGGGTGAAGGCGGTGACAAGCTGGTCCGGCTTTATCGGCACCGACTGGGTGGGGCCGTCGACTGCGGTTGCGTCGGTGTCCCCAACGGCGTCTTCCGCCCCTGTCCGGCCCGGCACGCAGGCGGTGGCGGCAACAGCCAGTACCGCTACCAGCCCGGCGCACACCAGAAGCGGCGTCGATCGCCGCAAAATTTCCATGTCCCATGGTATCGCCGTGATGATTTCAGGATTGGTCACGCCCCAATAAGTCGTGCTGGCGGGCGCTAGTCCAGGGCAATCCAGAACGAGCGGGACCGTGCAACGCAGCGGCCGTTTTCATCGAAGGCCGCCGACGCAGCGGCCCGCTTTCGTCCATCCCAGCTGGGGTGGGGCCAGTCTCCAGCCCAGGCCACCAGGGCGTAGGTTGCGTCCGGGACCAGTGGATGGATCACATCGACGGCAAGCTGGGCGGTCACCGAACGGCGGATGCCGCCATCGCAGCTGACGAACAGGGCGGCGGTGCAATCGAGCGCTGCCCACAGGCAGCCCTCATCGACGGAGCCGTCACCGTTTGAGTCTTCGCTGGCTGAGCTGTCGCTGTTCGAGTCGCTGTTCGAGTCGCTGCGGGAGGCCCAGGCAGGCACGGTCCAATCGGTGGCGAACCGGCCATCGCCAAGTGGTCCGGCGTGGACCCGCATCGAGTCGGGCTCAAGGCCACAGGAGAAGCAGGCCGGTACCGGGTGGGCCGCGCTGTCGAACATGAAGCGCTCTCTCGCGAGGCTCGCGTCGGCGACCGAGACCGGAGCGGTGTCCGGGTAGTCGGGCTCCCACCGTGTTGCCTCCAGAATGGTGGCGCCTTCGGGATCGACCAGCTGCCAGGTTTCGGCCTCGGCTCCGTGTTGGCTGTCCCGGTTTTGGGTGTCCCCGGGTGTAACGTGCATGTCGGTCTCGAGGGGGATGGGGGCCTTGATCGCCACCGTTGCCGGTTGACCGATTGCGCTGACAAGCCGCTGAGCGGTCCACCCGCCCTGACCGTGCCCGGTCGGACCCTGGCACCATCGTCCGAGGCGAACAGGTGCGAGGTGAAGAGGTCCGGTCATCCGGCGCTGCTGCGAGAGACGAACTGCGGAAGGTCAAACGCGGTGACCGGAGGCGGCTCACCGTCGAAGCGTTCCACCTCGACAAGACAGGTGTGGGCCGAGGGTCCCTGGGCCAACTTGGATGTGCCCTTGTCCCTGGTCAGCACGTTTGGGTTCCCGTGCTTGCACATCCCGTCCTCGTCCGGGTCGTACCAAGCCCCGGTGGCCAACTGCAGCATGCCGGGGGCGACCCGGTCGCTAATGATCGCTCCGGCCAGGCACGCTCCGCGGTCGTTGAAGACCCGGATGATGTCGCCGTCTGCGATGCCCCGAGCCGCCGCCTCATCGGGATGCAACCGTGCGGGCTCACGCCCGGCAACCTTGGTGGCCAGGCTCACCTCGGCGTGGTCGTATTGGCTGTGCAGTCTGGTCCTCGGCTGGTTGGAGACGAGGTGGAGCGGGTGGCGTTCGGCAGCCGTGGTCCCCAGCCGTTCGTAGGGCTCCATCCACGTGGGGTGGGGCGGGCAGTCGTCGTAGCCGAACGCGGCGATCACGTCGGAGAACAGCTCGATTTTGCCAGACGGCGTGCCGAGGGCATCGCCGGTCGGGTCAGCCCGGAACTCGGCAAGAAAGACCTGCTCCCGCATTCCCATCGGTGCCATGTCGGCATGAGCGACCAACCCGTCCGACCAGAACTCGTCGAACGATGGGGCGTACTCGTTTGCCTCGGCAAAGCGGTCATAGAGACTGCGGACCCACTCATCAGCGGAGCGTCCCTCGTGGTGTTTGTCGCCAAAGCCGAGCCGGTCGGCAAGCGCTGCGAAGATGGCAAAGTCATCGCGGGCCTCGCCCTGAGGTTCGATCGCGGCTTGCATCGCGATGAGCAGCGTCTCTGCGCCACCGAGGTCGTTGCGCTCCAGGGGCGTGGTGGCGGGCAGCACGATGTCGGCTCGTTTCGACATCGGGTTCCAGAACGGTTCGTGGACGATAATGGTCTCGGGCTTGCGCCACGCCGCTTGCAGCCGGTTGAGGTCCTGGTGATGGTGGAACGGGTTGCCGCCGACCCAATAGATCAGGCGGATGTCTGGCAGCTCCCGAGCCGATCCGTTGAAGTGGTGAGGACCCGGCGCACGCTCCAACAGCTCGGTGATGCGCGAGACCGAGATGACGGGCATCTCGGCCGGAAGCATTGGTACAGAGATGCCGGGGATGCGCTTGCGGACCTGACCGGCCCCGGTGTTGCCGTTTGCGCCAAACCCGAACGCCACTCCCTGGCCGGGAAGGCCGATGCCGCCGAGCGCCGCCGCCAGGGCGATTGCCATCCAGTACGGCTGCTCGCCATGGTCGGTCCGTTGGATCGACAGGCTCACGCTGATCATGGTGCGGCTGGTCGCCATCTCCTGCGCCATGGCCCGGATGGCTGCCGGGTCAATCCCGGTGATGGCCCCCGCCCACGCTGCATCCTTCGGCTGACCGTCGGCCGTGCCGAGCAGGTAGGCCTTCAGCTCTTCCCACCCGTGGCAGTACCGCTGTAGGAATGCCTCGTCCGCAGCGTCGCTGTCGATCAACGTGTGGATCAGGCCGGCCATGAGCGCGGTGTCCGTGCTTGGTCTAATCGGCACCCAGCGGCTGTCGACGAACGAGGCGTCGTCATCGGCCAGCGGGCTCACGCTCATGAAGCGAACGTGGCCACATTTCTCCAACCACTCTTTCGTGTGGTGGGGCCCGGAACCACCAAAGGTGACCTGGGCGTTTGAGAGCCGAAGGCTCCCGAAGCTGACGAAGAGCTCGGTGTGTTCTGCAATGACCGACCACGACGTCTGCTTGCCGACCGCCGCGTTGTATCCCATGCCCAGGACGTGGGGGACGATGGTCTCGGCGGCCGAGCCGGAGTAGGTGCCCCTGGCATCGGTGTACCCACCGAACTGGCGAAGGAACCGGTAGATCTGGTTGGAGGGCTGGTGGAACCGTCCCGCCGAGCCCCAACCGTATGAGCCGCCATAGATGGACTCGTTGCCGTGGTGTTCCTTGACCCTGGTGAGCTCCGCCGCCACAAGGTCGAGTGCTTCATCCCATTCGACCTCGACGAAGGGTTCGTTGCCGCGGCGGTCGGTCGCGGTGTCCGGTCCGCCGTCGAGCCAGGACTTTCGAATTGCCGGCTTCGCCACCCGCAGTTCGGTTGCGGCCTTCAGGCCCTGACCGATGGGAGACGGGTCGGGGTCGAGTGGGTGATCTTCGACGGCGGTGATGCGCTCGCCGTCGGAGCGAACAAGGAATGGGCCCCAGTGGGTCACGGTGCTCGTCACTTCCCCAGGGTTCGATGCGGGGTTCGACATCAGCTTTGATGCGGGGTTCGATGCAGGGTTCGATGTATTGCCTTGGGTGTCGGCCACCAGACCAGTATCGCGGTCACGGTTCCTCGCCAGTAAATTTCCGATGGGGCCCTGTTGCTGTGGGCTAGGTTTCGGCGGTGTCCACACCATCATCGACAGACCGAACACCGTCGGTTCGGCTCCACGCATTCGCTGTTGGATCCATGACCTCGCCCTACGCGGGGTTTCTGGAGGGTGAGACCGGAGAGATCACCTACCCGGTGCCGGTGTTTGTGATTGAGCACCCGTCCGGTCTGGTGGTGGTTGATACCGGGCTCCACGCCGACTTTGCGTCATCCGATGACCGGCTCGGTCCCTTGGCGGCCAGCTTTACCACTCATATGCCCGACGACGGTTCTGGCTCGGTCGGCCCGGTTCTGCAGGCAGCTGGATTTGATCCGGCGCAGGTTGACGTTGTGGTGCTGACCCATCTCCACTTCGATCACACCGGCGGGCTGTGTGAGTTGCCGAATGCCCGTGTGGTGGTGCAGCAACGGGAGTGGGCGGAGCTGAACAACGAGCTGATGGTTTCGTCCGCGTCGTACAAGCCGGACGACGTTGACCTCGGCCACGACCGGCTTGAGATTGACGGCGACCACGATCTGTTCGGCGATGGTTCGGTGACCTGCCTTCTGACCGATGGTCACACGGCAGGTCATCAGTCGGTCCGGGTCAGGACGCCAAGCCACACCTACGTGATATGCGGTGACTGCTGCTACGTCCGGCGCAGCCTGACCGATGAGCATCTGCCGACCTATGGCTATGACATGGACCGGCAGCTCGCGTCGATCCGCCGGATGGCTGTGGAGCAGGCCGACGGTGCGACCCTGCTGTTCGGCCACGATGCCGATCAATGGGCCGATCTGTCGAGCGGAGGTCTGCGGCCCGGCATCTAGTCGCTCAGCCGTTTTTCCGTAGAACGGAAAGAGACACTTTCTTCCACGTCGTTGGTACGTTGTGCCGATGCTGGTCGAGTGGGGTGAGCCGGTGGTAGAGGATGGATCGGTGGCAGGGGAGAGCCGGTGACCGTTGTTGCCGTCGATCGGGCATTCGCCCTGCTGCGGGCCATTCCGCCTACGGGGGCGACCCTCAGTGAGTTGGCCCGAGAGACCGGCCTCGCGGTGGCGACGGTGTCTCGGCTGATGGGAACACTGGAACAGGCCGGCGCTGCGGTGCGCGAAAACAAGACCTACCGGATCGGGCCGACCATCGTGACGTTGGCCGGTGCCGATACACCGACGTTTGACCTGCTGTCCCTGGCCACCGTCCACCTCAACGGTCTTCTTGGCGTCACCGGTGAGACAGCGGGCATTGCCGAGTCCGTCGGGGTCGATCATGTGCACCTCGGCCAGGTCGCAACCCTGCACGATGTCTCGGTCCGAGACTGGACCGGGGTGCGAGTTGCCGCCCACTCCGGCTGCATCGGCTTTGTGCTGATGGCCTACTGGGATGCCGCTGCCGTCGACGCGTACCTCGAAACCGAACTCGAACAGTTCTCGCCGTCGACGTTGACCGCCGCCGCCGACATCACCCCGCTGCTGGCAACCGTGAGACGCCAGGGTTGGCTCTGGACCGTCGACCAGTATGCGGTCGGAGTCACCACCGTTGCGGCCCCCATCCTGGACCGGAACGGCGAGGCGGTCGCCTCGCTGTATGTCCACGGTCCCTCGTACCGGTTCCCACCAGACGGGCAGCGAGACGTACTCGGCTCCGAGGTGGCGGAACGGGCCCAGGCCATCAGCACCGTCCTCGGCTATCGACCCGGAGCAAACAATGAGTGATGCGGAATCAACGGGCGGTCGGCAACGGCGACGCGGCGGTCGGGCAGCAAAGGCGGATCGTTCCGCTGCGTCCGGCGCCGGGGTGCCGCAGCCGCCCTATCGCCTGCACCGCCGAGGTTTCACCCCCACGACCGTCGTGTCCGAGGACGAGCTCGAAGCGATCCACCACGCCTCGCTGCGGGTGCTCAGCGAGACCGGCATGGACGTGCTGGACTCGCAGGCCAGGACGCTGCTCGAAGCCCAGGGCGCAACCGTTGCTGGTGAGCGGGTCCGGTTTGACCCCGAGATGGTGCTTGAGTTTGTGGCCTGCGCTCCATCGGAGTTCACCCTCCACGGCAGAAACCCGGCCCACAACGTGGTCATCGGCGGCGACAACGTTGTCTTCGGCGCGGTGGCGAGTGCCCCGAACGTCTCGGACCTCGCCGAAGGGCGCCGCACCGGGAACCGCAAAGACTTCCGGGACCTCGTCCGGCTCAGCCAGCACCTGAACGCCATCCAAATTCACGGCGGCTACGTGGTGGAGCCGGCCGACATTCACGCGTCGGTTCGCCATCTCCACGCGGGCCATGACATCCACGTGCTCAGCGACAAGCCGGTCAACGCGTACAGCCTTGGCGTTGAACGCAATCGCGACAGCTTGGAAATGGTCCGCATCGCCAGACAGGTCAGCGATGAGCAACTCGACACCGAGCCGTCGATCACCACGGTCATCAACACGTCATCGCCGTTGCGCCTCGACGCTCCGATGGCCCAGGGCATCATCGAGTACTCCGGACGAAACCAGGTGTGCATCATCACGCCGTTCACCCTGGCCGGAGCGATGGCACCGGTGACGATCGCCGGAGCGGTGGTCCAGCAGAACGCCGAGGCGCTGGCGACCATCGCGCTCAGCCAGGTCGTGCGACCGGGCGCGCCGATCATGTACGGCGGCTTCACCTCAAACGTTGACATGCGCTCCGGGTCACCGGCCTTCGGCACACCGGAGTTCATGCAATCCGCGCTGCTCGGCGGCCAGATGGCCCGGCGCTACGGCCTGCCGTACCGATCGTCGAACGTCAACGCGGCAAACGCGGTGGACGCCCAGGCCGGGTATGAATCGGTCTTCTCGTTGTGGGGGGCAATCATGGGCGGCGCCAACCTGATCTTCCACGGGGCCGGATGGTTGGAGGGCGGCCTGCAAGCGTCGTTCGAAAAAATGATCCTGGACGCCGACCTGCTGCAGATGGTCGCAGCGTTCCTGCAACCCGTCACCGTCGACGACGCCACCCTTGCGGTCGATGCCATTGCCGAGGTGGGCCCCGGCGGTCACTTCTTCGGGGTCGGCCACACCCAAGACCGCTACCGAGACGCTTTCTTCGCCCCGATGATCTCGGACTGGCGGAACTACGAGTCCTGGGCCGAGGCGGGATCGCCGACAGCGGACACCAAGGCGGCGCAACTCTCGGCGGCCCTGCTCGAGGAGTACGAGCCACCACCGATGGCCGATGACGTTCGAGCCGAACTCGATGACTTTGTGGCCCGCCGGGTAGCGGAGGGTGGCGTCGCCACCGACTACTGACAGACAGCAACTGACACTGACAGACAGCAACTGACACCAACAGCAGATCAGAATCGAAAGATGACATGAAGACAGACGCACAGGTAGTGGTGATCGGCGGTGGGGTTGTTGGGGCCAGCGTGCTCTACCACCTGACCAAGAACGGTTGGACCGACGTTGTGCTCTTGGAGCGCTCGGAGTTGACCGCGGGCTCAACGTGGCACTCCGCCGGTGGGATGCACACCCTCAACGGGGACCCAAACGTTGCGCAGCTGCAGCAATACACCATCGAGCTGTATCGAGAGATTGAGGAGGAGTCCGGTCGAGACTGTGGCATCCATCTGACCGGTGGCGTCATGTTGGCCGACTCTGAGGAACGGATGGACTGGCTGCGCATGGCTCATGCCAGGGGTCGCTACCTCGGGATG
>CAZSTV010000033.1:0-315 GCA_964609665.1 uncultured Acidimicrobiaceae bacterium | reverse complement strand
CAAGCACCCCCGTGCAAATCTTGAAGCGCATTACCTCGGCGGCGGGTTGGATGCCGCCCACGTAGGGCACGGCGCCCCCGCCGGGGTCACTCACGCCTACGCCCAGTGCGCTCGCAACAGAGGTGCGGAGATCTACCGCCACTCCTGGGCCAGGAGCATCACCAGGACCGGTGATGGCGTCGGCGGCCGGTACCGAGTCGAGGTGTATGACACCAACGCTTCCTCGCCGGGGGAGGGCGAGTCCAAGGGAGTCATCACCTGCGACCACGTGGTCAACGCCGGTGGGCTGTGGGCCCGCGAGGTCGGGCGAATGGT
>CAZSTV010000032.1:24662-35912 GCA_964609665.1 uncultured Acidimicrobiaceae bacterium | reverse complement strand
TCGGCACCGCAGCATCGTCGAGCCGCGCCCCCTAGTGGCGAACACATTTGAACCGCCCGCCGCCGGCGTCGACGTGGGCCTCCAGCACTTCTGCCACCGCCGCTCCAAGGCGCAGGTCGCCATGGCCAACGATGGCGGTGATCGCAGCCCCGGCCGACCGTTCGCTCTGTTCAGCGCAGCGGGCGACGTACTCGGTCTCGCCCACCGGACGCAGATGCTCTGGGCCGTCGCTGCGGTAGTTGGACCCACAATCGATGAAGACCGTCTCTACCACGTTGTGCCCGCCGTCGGTGTCGAGCCGAAGGTCCTCCAGTTCATAGCGACCGTATGCCGTCTCGACGTCCCACAGGTGGTGGTGGGCATCGACAATTTCCAGCTCGGGCTCGATGGCCGCCTCGACGGTGCCGGCCAACCACTGTCTGTCCATCATGTGATGAACACTAGGTCAGTTTCTTTGGCCGATCCCGCTAGCTGGCGCAGGGATGCACGGCGAGCGCCTGGCGGTCCGACTGCTCCTTTATGCGACGAAACCACGCATCGGCGATCCTGGCGAGAGCGGCGAGGCGCTGGCGTTCCCTGGCCCGCAGCACGCTGTCTCGGCCAACAACCAACGAGGCCGAGGCTGCAGGCAGGGGCACCCAGACGGTGTCCAGCTCGAGCCCAACGCTCCCCCCGTCCACTGCAGGGCTTCCAGAAATGAACGAGTCCAGCCAGCGCTCATTCGGCCGGTCGCCCCAGGAGCCGAGCACGCCACCACCCCGTTCAACCACGCAGGCCCAGGAGGTTCGCACCGCCCGGCACACGTGTTCGGAAAGGGCGTCTGCTAGTTCGTCCCTGGTCTCGGCACCGAGCACGATCGCCGCGGCCTCCAAAGCCTCAAGCTGCGGGTCATAGCCGGTGCCTTCGAGCTTGCGAATGTCCTCCACCTCAACGTCCTCGACGGCGCCGATCTCCTTGATGATCAGGTCGACGGTGACGTCGCTCGGGAGCGAGACGACAAGCTCGTCAATTGCAAGGCCTCCGCCTCGTTCCACGATCTCAAGGCCAACCACATCGCCCTTGAGTGCGCCGAACCGAGAGGCGACGGCACCCAGTGCACCGGGACGGTCTGGCAACCACACCCGGACTAAGTACTTCTCTCGTTTGTCCATGAATCGACAGTACGGAGCATGTGTGAACAGGAGGTTTCGGAGCTGCGAACGGTGGAAAAACAGGGTCGGTCGACCATGGGCGAATATTCTGGGGAATACTCTGGGGAATATTCCAATACGTGAGTGCTCACGTACTGGTACGGTACTTGTCGTGAACCAGTCCCCGATGAACCAAACAAAGATGGACCAAACAGCGGTGAACCAAACACTGGATGATCGAACACGGCTTATCGCCTCGGTCATCGCTGCGGGCAACGCGCTGCAAGGCAGGCTCGATGGGGCGCTCGGCAACATCAAGGGCATCACCTACAGCGAGTACCGGTTACTCAGTGCAATTAGGGCAAGCCCGAATGGGAGTGGGTCCCGTGTGGATCTTGCCAAGGCGGTCGGGCTGACTCCGTCCGGGGTGACCCGGGCACTTCACCCGCTCGAAAAGCTCGGCATGGTCGAGACCGCCCGCCACCCACGAGATGCCCGTCGCTCCCTCGCCACCCTCACCGCCCAGGGCGAGGAGCTTGTCGGCGACGCCGATGGCGTCATCTTCGACGCCACCAACGCCGACGCCGGTGTCCAGGCGCTGTCCGCTGCCGACGCCGAAACGCTTCTCGCCCTGACCGAGCGCATCGGTGGTTGAGCCATGAGCACCGAGCCGCCGATCCTTAATCTCAACACAGGGGTACTCGCTCCGGTCGCTGACGAGGTAACACTCACCGACCTCCCGGTCACCGGCCAGATTCCGGCCGAGCTCAACGGCCTGCTTGTTCGCAACGGCCCGAACCCGTTCGACGGCGCGTTCGGCGGGACCGACATGCTGGACTGGTGGGTGGCCCCAAGCATGGTCCACGGCCTGAGCATCGGAGACGGGCGAGCCCGGTGGTACCGCAACCGATGGCCGAGGAGCGATGTCTGGGCCGCCCATCACCACGTTGCGCCACCCCACGACCTTCCAACGAACACCAACGTGAACATCATCGCCCACGGCAACCGGCTGATGGCCCTTGGCGAGGGCGCTCCCCCTGCGCTACTCAGCCCGACGCTCGACACCCTGGGCGGCGTTACGTTTGACGGCGCACTCCCCAACGGGATGATGGCCCACCCAAAGGTCGACCCGGCCACCGGGGCGATGCACTTCTTTCGTGCGGACTGGCAAGAACCCCACCTGCAACTGGGCACTATCAACACCGCAGGCATGCTCACCGAAACACGCACCGTCGAGCTTCCCGGTCCCGTCATGATGCATGACTTCGCCGTCACCGAGAACTTCGACGTCGTCCTGGACCTCAACGTCGTCTACGACTTTTCGCTGCTTGGATCTGGCGTCCCCATCCCACTTCGTTGGGATGACAAGCACCGAGCAAGGGTCGGAGCGGTTCCCCGCAACGGCGAAGCGACGATCTGGTTCGACCTGACGCCGTGTTTCGTTCAACACGTCGTGAACGCCTATGAAACCGTCGATCAAGAGCAGCAGACCATCGTGCTTGACGTTGTCCGCTACCCGGAGTTCCTGCGCTTCGATCCCAACGTTGGCGGCTACGCGCCAAACCCGCTTGGCACACTGTGGCGGATCGAGTTGAACCTCGCAGACCGGACGTGTCGAGAGCGCCAGCTCGACGATCGCCATATCGAGGTGCCACGGATCGACGAACGAGCAACCGGGCGTCGCCACCGATGGCTCTACGCGGTCGACCAGCCGACCGACACCGAAATGCGTGGCCTCCGGGCCTATGAACTGGTTTCCGGAACACAGATGGCGCGGTCGATTGCCCCGGGCGATCAGAACAGCGAACCTGTCTTCGTGCCGTCGGGCGACGCCTTGGACGATGGTTGGCTGCTGAGTTGTGTGTATCGGGCGAGGACGGACAGCACCGACGTCCTACTACTGCACGCCGCAGACATCGGCGGCGAACCGGTGGCAACCATCGCGCTCCCGAGGCGCATCCCGGCGGGGTTCCACGGCACCTGGATACCGCAAGACCTGCTCACACGCGGAGATTGAACCGGTTCAGGTAACAAGAAGGTTGCAGTAGTTGTCACATCCGACAAAAGTCTCACAAGAATGTTCCCCCGAACCCCTGCTTATATTGTAAGATGGCTAAGTGGAGCGGCCTGAAGGCTAAGACCGGTTTGCGGTCCCAGTCGCCCGGGACTGCGACCCGCTCAAGCCGCAGGCCGCTCCAACCCGTTTTGGCGGCGGCATGTCCGGCGTGCGCAAAAAGCACGATTCCGCCCCGAAGGGCGGAACTGGCCTGGACCGTCAGCCGGTCCGAGTAGGTCCTGTTGGTGGAGCTGAGGGGAGTCGAACCCCTGGCCTCCTCGATGCGACCGAGGCGCTCTAGCCAGCTGAGCTACAGCCCCAAAAGGAAGCTTTAGGATAGCGCGTCGATCGACTAGTCGTTGACGGCTTTGATCTGATCATCGCCCTCATCGAGCTGTGATTCGATGTAGATCGGGCGGGCCTTGTTGCGCTTCGGGGGACGTTGCCGCTGGGCCGGTGCCGCGGTGAACGTCGCTTCGTAGCGGGTGGGCTCGATCGCTTCATCCTCGGACGGGGCGACGGTCTCGGCCGAGGCCGCGGGTGCGTCGACACGGGCATGTTCATGGTCATGGCCACGGTGGTAGTTGTGGTCACGGTCGAGATCTGCGTCTAGGTAGTCATCGCCAACGACATCGCGCTCCTCGAAGAGCGGCTCCTCGATCCAACCATCGTTGTCGATCTCGAAGAACTCACCTGTTTGGTCGCGGCCGACCAGTTGCTCGAAGAACTCGCCGGAATGGTCCCGACCCCCGCTGTCGCCGAAGAGCGAGCCCTGCTCGGGCTTCGAAGGATCGAACAGCGACGCGTCGAGGTTGAGCGGTTCGAAGGACAGCTCGGGTATCGGTTCAAAGAAGTCGTCATCGAACACGGCGCCGGATGCGTCGTGATCCTCAAGGGTGGTGTCCGGCTCGGGAAAGAGGACCGACCCTTGCCAGGGCTGGACCGGCTGCGGGGCGACTTCCCGCTCCGCCCGTTCGACGTCGTCGCTCTGGCCGGTGCTCTCGCCGTAGCCGGTGTGCTGGTCCTGGACCGTCTCCTGCCGGAGCCCGACTTGATCGACCGGCGTCCGGTGCCGGGCCGCATACACCTCTTGCTGGCGCCGGAGCTGGACCGACCCGATGTAGGCGGCGACGCAGAGGTACCCGACGAAGCACATCGCCATCACCAAAAACAGGCGCACGAAAAAGCCCCGTAGGGCAATGGCCATCAGCAGGGACACGAAGGTGGCCATGCCAAAGCCGAGCATCACTTGGAGGCGTCGTCGTTCCAACGGCTGCGAACGCCAGTTGAGCAGCGGGCGCGGCCTGTCGCCCCACGAGCGCGAGGCACGGTGACCGACACCGGGCTGTTGGCTCAACACTGCTTGCTGGTAGCGAAAGTGGCCTACCGAATCGCGGCGGGAACGACGAAACAAGCTTGTCAGGAGCGGCCGCCCGAGCATCCAAGCCCAGGCGACGACGAGTGCTCCGGCAACGACAAACTGGAGCGTCGGGGAACTCACATCGAGCTGCTCCCATCGCCGCTTCGTGCGGCATCGGCAGTGCGCCTGTACGGACCGGAACGGCCGCCAGTCTTTTCCCAGAGGGCGATCTCGCCGATCACCATGGTCTTATCCGCCGACTTACACATGTCATAGATGGTGAGAGCCGCGACAGAGCACGCGGTGAGCGCCTCCATCTCAACGCCGGTCCGATCGACCGTGTCGACCGACGCCTCAACCTCTATGTAGTCATCCTTGATATCGAAATTGACGATGATCGCGCCGATAGCCACCGTGTGACACAGGGGTAGCAGATCAGAAGTCCGCTTTGCCGCCTGGATTGCCGCCACACGTGCCACCGCCAAAACGTCACCCTTCATGACCGCACCTCGAGCCACCAGATTGGTGGTCTCGGCTTCCATGTACACCCGCCCGCGGGCAACTGCACGACGGAACGTCGGCTCTTTCGGGGTGACGTCGACCATCCTCGCTCGACCTAGGGGGTCCAGATGGGTCAGTTCTCGCTCGGCCACCTACGCAAACTTAGTGGCAATGCTGCCACCTATGTGGTTCTTGACGCAGTTCTTCAGCCGCCGAGCTGGCTCATCGACTTTGACGGTCGAAGGAAGTGGACCTGACCGATTGCGTGACCTGCCCATTTACGATCGACCTCGCCGGCCACCGCGGCGGCGATGTCGTCATCGGAGCCGTCGTTGCGGAGCAGTTCTCGCAGGTCAACGTGGTCAAGAGCGAACAGGCAGTTCCGGACCTGGCCGTCTGCGGTCAGGCGAATCCGGTCACAGCTTTCACAGAACGGCTCGGTCACGCTGGCAATGACGCCAAACTCACCCTTGCCATCGGCATAGGCGAAACGTTCCGCCGGGCTTGTCCCCCGAGCGATCGGGCTGAACTCAAACTCTGTCGCCGCCTCGGTGAGAATTTCGTCGTAGGAAACAACGCTGTCCTCGGACCATTCGCCCTGGGCGTCGAGCGGCATGAATTCGATAAAGCGGACCGTGACGCCTTTTTCACGCCCCATGCGGAGGAACGGGATGACCTCATCGTGGTTGATGCCCCGCATCAGCACGGCGTTGACCTTGACCGGGCTGAACCCGGCGGCGACAGCAGCATCGATGCCCTGCAGTACCTTGGCCAGGTCATCTCGTCTGGTCAGTTCCAGGAAGCGGGCAGCGTCCAGCGTGTCCAGGCTGACGTTGAGCCGCTCGAGTCCGGCGGCCCGCAGATCGTCGGCGAACATGCCGAGGGTGGCGCCGTTGGTGGTCATCGACAGGTCGACACCGAGCTTGGACAGTTTGGAGACCAGCACGGGCAGCCGCGCCCTGACCGTCGGCTCGCCACCGGTGAGGCGGATCGACTTCACGCCGAACTTCTCAACCAATACCTTGGCGACTCGCTCTATCTCTTCGAAACTGAGCAGGTCGGAGCGGTCAAGCCACTCCATGCCCTCCGCTGGCATGCAGTATTGACAGCGAAAGTTGCATCGGTCGGTCACCGAGATCCGAAGATCGGTGTGGACCCGTCCAAATCGGTCGATCAACTCAGCAGCCATCGCCTTCAGCGTACCGGTGGTAGTGGCTCGGCCTGCAATCGGATCGCTGCTACTCGAAGCAGATGACCTCAACCATGTCGCCAACGTCGGCGCCCTCACCATCGGGAAGCACCGCGAGACCGTTGGCGGTCGCCATCGACATCAGCTGGTGGGAGCCCTGACCGCCGGAGAGTTTGACCCGCCACTGGCCGTTTGGGTCCTCAGAGACCGCCACTCGGCTGAAGTGGGTTTTGCCATCCCGTTGGCGCTTGATCGGCGCCTCCGCGACTGCCTGGACCCGAGGTCGCTCGGCATCGAGACGGCCCATCATTCGACGCAAACCCGGTCGAGCGAAGAGCTCAAAGCTGACCATCGATGACACCGGATTGCCGGGAAGCCCGAAGATCGGCACATCGTCAAGCAGGCCGAAGACCAGGGGCTTTGCCGGCTTGATGGCCACCTGCATCCAGGAGAAGTCGCCAACCCTGGTGAGCACCGCTTTCACGAAGTCAAAGTCGCCCATGCTGACGCCGCCAGAGGTAATCACGGCGTCGCAGGTGGCGACGCCGTGGCGCAGCGCCCGCTCGATCGCCTTCTCGTCATCTCGAATCAGGCCAAGGTCAACCGGCTCGAAGCCGGCTTCACGTGCCATCGACAGCAGGGTCAGCCGGTTTGAATCTCTGATCTGTCCCGGCTGCAACGGCTCCGGCCCTTCGACCAATTCATCACCGGTCGACATAACCCCGACCCGGGGCCTGCGGTACACCTTCACGGTCTGACGGCCAAGGCTCGCAAGCACACCGAGGTGGCCAGGGCCAAGGATCGTGCCGGGGTGAAGGATCTCCGCTCCCCGGGAAATGTCGTCCCCAGCGGGCCGAATGTGGTTGCCGACAGGCACCTCGGCCATCAGCACCACGTCGAAGCCTGCGGGCTTTGTGAGCTCCACCATGATGATGGCGTCGGCTCCGTCGGGAACCGGGGCGCCGGTCATGATCCGCATGGCCTCGCCGGAGGCGAGTGGACGCGGCGCCACAGAGCCTGCAGCGATGGTGGCGACGACGGGCAACGGCCGCGGGTTGTCCTTACTCGCGCCAATCGTGTCAGCGGCACGGACCGCGAAACCATCCATCGCGGTGTTGGCGAACGGAGGGATCGCTTCATCCGCGGCGACCGTTTCGGCCAACACCATGCCGAGGCTTTCCGCGACCGCCACATCGGCCGGCGGCAGCACAGCCAAATCGCGATTTACCTTTGCTTGGGCTTCTTCGAGAGCGAGCACCCTACAAATTTACGGGTGCAATCGCCCGATGACACAGCGTGTTCACGCAACTACTCCCAGCTATGTCGGCTTTTGCCCTGTTCAGATGCCTTCGCGCTCGGTGATTTCACTCAGAATCTCACGGAACCCGTCGCCAAGATCGTCACGCATAAGCGCCATTTCCACGACGGCCCGGAGATAGTCGAGCTTCTTGCCGGTGTCGAAGCGACCCTCGGTGAAGGTGAAGCCGAGCATCTGCTCCTTTTCGAGCAGCGAGGACATGGCGTCGGTGATCTGGATCTCGCCGCCAACACCTGGCTTGGTGGCCGCGATCTCCTCGAAGATGGACGGGGTGAACAGGTAGCGGCCCATGACGGCCAGGTTCGATGGCGCCACCTCGGGGGCGGGCTTCTCCACCAACTCGCTGACCTTGACCAGCCGCTCTCCAACCTCGGTGGCCGCAGCGCAGCCGTACGCAGAGATGTCCTCTTTCGGGACCTCCATCAGAGCGACGACCGAGCACTGATGCTCGTTGTACGCCTCGATCATGCCTTTGACCACGCCAGCTTCCGGGCGGATGATGTCATCGCCGAGCAACACGACGAACGGCTCGTCGCCGACGTGGTTGCGGGCGGTACCGATGGCGTGACCGAGACCGAGGGCCTCGCCCTGGCGCACGTAGTGCAGCTGGGCAAGTGTGCTCAGCGCCCGGACCTGCTCCGCTTCGGCGGTCTTGCCTTTGGCGTCGAGCTGGTCCTCCAACTCGTTGAGCCGGTCGAAGTGATCTTCGATGACCTTTTTGTGGCGGGACGTGACGATGAGGATGTCCTCGATCCCGGCATCGACCGCTTCCTCGATCACGTACTGGATGACCGGCTGGTCAACGACCGGCAGCATCTCCTTGGGAACCGCCTTTGTAAAGGGCAGGAACCGGGTGCCAAGTCCAGCGGCGGGGATGACGGCTTTGCGAACCGGCTTGGGGGAATTGGTGGATGATGACACGACGTAGCCTCCGTCGAAAGGCACAAATTGGTGGTTGTGCAGGTGGTTGTGCTGGTCTGTACCGAACGGTCGTGGAACTCAGATCGGCTGTCGAAGACCGGAATTGACCCTACCGGCCGCGGTTGGAGGCCAGAGACCCATCGCTAGTTTCACCTAGCGCTGTAGGCTGGCTGGCTGAGCGCTGAATTGCCGGTTACGCGTTCGAAACTGGGGACTACGGAGATACTTACGTGCCTGTTTATGAATACAAATGCACCGTATGCGAGCAACACATGGATGTTGAGCAGTCGTTCGCCGACGACGCGTTGACAACGCTGCCCGGCTGTGAAGCAGAGGGCTCCGACGACCATCAGCTGAAGAAGGTATTCAGCGCAGTCGGCATCTCGTTCAAGGGTGACGGCTTCTACCGCAACGATGCCAGGTCCGGCTCAAAGTCATCCTCGTCCTCAACGGCCAGCTCATCATCGGCGTCGAGCTCGTCCAGTTCATCCGGTGACTCGTCGTCAAGCAGCAGCTCGTCGGACTCAGGCTCGAGTTCATCGGACTCGTCGAGTTCGTCGTCTTCTGACTCCTCAACGTCATCGAGCACCACGACGTCGTCGACCAAACCCTCGACGAGCAGCTCCTCCACCAGCTCCAGCTGACCGGCAACCGGCAACAGACCGCCGACCGGCGGCCCTCGCTCTACGGCGAGTCGTCGAGAGGATCAGCGATCGACGGGACGATGCGTGGCGTCCACGGTCGGGCTTTGTCGAAGTGATGGCCGACCAACCGGCCCTGGCGGGCAGCCGCCATGAACTCCTGCGGACCGTCGAAGTCCGGCATCTCCAGGTACCCGGCACCGAGCGCGTCCGGGACGTGGGCGTCACTTCCAGCGCCGACGAACAGATCGTTCGCTCGGCCGTATTCGGTTGCCTTGGTGTTGAGCGACTCCAGGCTGGTCTTCGAGTTGCGGCCTTCGATGCCGTCGACCAGACCCTCGGCGACCAGCATGTCAATGTCCTCCGCTCGTAGACAGTTGCGCATGGGATCGAACGGGTGCGGAATGTACACGACGCCGCCCTGGTCCCTGATGCGCTGTGCGGCCTCGACAAGACCGACCCCCTGCGGCAGCCGTTCGGTGAGGAACAGCCCGATGATCTCGCCGCTGCCGACACGCAGCTCTTCGCCGATGATCACCCGACACGGCAACTCATCGGCCATGCGGACCGCCCCGGCGGTGACGTTGTGGTCGGTGATGCACAGCACGTCAATGGCCGACGCCTCGACGGCGGCCAGCAGTTCCTCGGGCGTCGTGGTGCAGTCTCCGGACCACATGGTGTGGCTGTGGCAGTCGACGCGGACCCAGCCCGGCGTCCGCTCTTCGGCCAGGTGAGGGTGGCGCTCTATTGCCGCTGCGCTCGGTTGGGCGGGGGTGGTCACCGAGGCCCCGTCACGCCGCCCCGGAAAGGGCAACGTCTCCAACGACCACCGCCGGCGTTGAAACACCTGTCGGCAGGTGCACCTGGTCACCGCCGATGGCCTTGATGTCCAGCAGCAGCCGCTGCAGCGTTGAGGCGATGGTGCATTCGTTGATGGGCTCTGCGAGCTGACCGTCGCGGATCATCCGCCCTTCCACCCCGACCGAGAAGTCACCGGAGACCGGGTTCACCCCGGAGTGCAGACCGGCAAGGCTGAAGACCATCAGTCCCTCTTCTACATCAGCGATGAGTTCATCGAGCGTGCCGGCCCCCGGTTCCACAGCAAGCGCCTGGAGCCCAGGCGACGGCAGCCCCCTGGTGCCCCGAACCGCCGAGCCGGTTGAGCCGGCCCCGGACCGCCGGCCGGTGTATGAGTCATGGAGGAAGCCCTGCAGCACGCCGTTTTCGACCAGAGGAACTCGGCGGCAGGCCAGGCCTTCTCCGTCATGGGAGTCGGCCCCAAGCGAGTGAGGGTTTGTGGGGTCATCCAGGAACGTCAGCGCGGGATGGGCGATGGTCTCCCCCACTCGATCAACGAACGGTGACCGTCCTTTGAGGACCCGATCGCCTGTCAGCGTCCCGGCAACCAGGCCGAGCACCGTTGCCGCGAGATGCGGGTCCAGGACCAGATCGACGGTTGCGGTCTTTGGCTTGGTCGACCCCAGCAGGTCAACCGTTTGGCTGACCGCCCGGGAGACGACACGATCCATGTCGAGGGCCGATGGCGAGCGTGCACCGTCGTAGGCGTAGCCGGTCTGTGTCCGCTCACCGTCGAGGGCCAACGCCTGGACCGAAATTGAAGATGAGGTGGCCCGGGTCGCGGCGGAGATTCCAGCGGTGCTGGCCAGGGCAAACGAGCCAACGCTGTCGCCGTAACCGGCGACCCGAACCCCGGTGATGCGATCGTGAGCGTCACGGACCCGGCGTTCCAGTTCGAGCGCCATATCGATCTTGGCCTGGTTGGACGTTGCCTCAACCTCGTCCCGCCACAGATCTATGTCGACCGGGGCAATGCCGTCGGGCTGGGCGATGCCAACGTGAGGGTCCGTCTCAGAAAAACGAGCGTTGTCACGGGCCTCTTCCAACATTGCCGGTACGACATCGGGGTCGAGCGTTCCGGCGCTGGCAAAGCCCTCTCGGCCATCGACCAGGACCCTCACCCCAACGGCTTGGTTGTCCGCGGTGGTAAGTGACTCAACCTCTCCGTCGTAGGCCCGAATGCTGGTCGAGCGGCTATGCGAACACGCCACTTCAATCTGCTCGTTGTCCTTGGCACGATCGATAACGCCGGCGGCGATTGCCAGCAGCTCATCCG
>CAZSTV010000032.1:0-24652 GCA_964609665.1 uncultured Acidimicrobiaceae bacterium | reverse complement strand
CATCCGGGTTCATGCTGCGGTGCCACCGATGGTGAGCTCCTGCACCTTGAGGGTGGGAACGCCATCGCCAACGGGAACACCCTGGCCGTCCTTGCCACAGGTTCCCGGAGGCCCCATCTCAAAGTCGTTGCCAACCGCTTCAATCTGCTGCAGAACCGTCGGACCGTTTCCGATCAGCTGGCCTTCCCGGAGCGGTGCGGTGATCTGGCCATCTTCGATCATGTAGGCCTCGACCATGCCGAACACAAAGTCCCCGGAGGCGGTGTTGACCTGGCCACCGCCAAGTTTCGCAACGTAGACGCCGTTCTCGACGCTGCCGATGATGTCCTCGGGAGTCGACTGGCCCCCGGCGAGGTAGGTGTTGGTCATGCG
Organism: uncultured Acidimicrobiaceae bacterium; assembly: GCA_964609665.1. Lineage (GTDB taxonomy): Bacteria > Actinomycetota > Acidimicrobiia > Acidimicrobiales > SZUA-35 > JAHELU01. The sequence goes on along the minus strand of CAZSTV010000032.1, from coordinate 24,280 downwards.
AACCATCGGCAGGTGGCGGTAGCTCTGCCTGCGGCCGTTACCAGAGCTGGAGCGACCCTCTGCCCTGGCCCGAAGGCCGTCCCACATGTAGTCGACGAGAACGCCGTCCTCGATAAGGACGTTGCGACTGGCCGGGTTGCCCTCGTCATCGATAGCGTAGCGCCCCCACTCATCGTCCATGGTGCCATCATCGATAAGGGTGACGAGCGGCGACGCGACCTGGGTGCCAAGACGGTCGGCGAACGCCGATGCGCCCTTGCGGACCAGGTCCGCCTCAAGGCCGTGACCGCAGGCCTCATGGAACAGCACGCCACCGGAGCCCGGACCGATCACCACCGGCAATGTCCCCGACGGGGCAGGGCGGGCGCCAAGCTTTGTGAGCGCTCGGTCAGCGGCCCGCCTTGCCAGCTCCTCAACGTCATAGCGATCGAACAGCTCAAAGCCGACGGAGAGACCAATGGTCTCGCTGCCGGTCTGCAGCCCAGCATCGCCGGAAGCGACGCAGCTCACCGAGAACAAGGTCCTGGTCTGATCGTCGCCGGATAAAACGCCATCGGAGTTTGCGACCAGGATGCGGCGCCGGGAATCCGCATAGCGAGCGCTGACCTGGCTGATGGCCTGATCGCTTGACCTGGCGACCTCTTCGGCTCGCTGCAACAGCTCGACCTTGGTTGCCTTGTCGATGTCACCGGGCCGGACCGCCACCGAACCGGGCGTTGGCATGGAACGATCGAGATCTACCGTGCGGGTGCTGCCACCCTCTGTCGCCCTGGCGGCGTCGGCCGCGGCCTTTGCCGCGGAAAGCAGACCCCGAGGCGACAGGTCTGCGGTGTGGGCAAACCCGGTGGACTCACCAGACACCACCCGGATACCGGCCCCACGATCTCGACCTGAGGCAAGGCTTTCGATTCGACCGTCGTCGAGGTGGACCGAGCCGCGAGCAACGTCTTCTGCGAAGACCTCGGCAAACTCGGCACCACTTCCAAGAGCGGCGGTGAGCACCTGTTGCAGCAGGTCACGACCGAGCAGATCCTCTGCCTCGCCCGGCGCCCCTCCACTACCGCTCGATGGTCCGCTTGTTGAGGCATTCACGTCGCTGGTCACTTTCTCATGCTAGCGACCAGGTATGACTGCCTACGAACCGAAAAAATATTCGCTCCCAGCACCAAATCCCCACCGGCCCGACACAACCTGACTGGGCTTCGCCCGCTACCGTAAGCTATGAGTGAGGCACCATGATTCTGGAAAACGTATCCTGCCCGGCTGACCTACGTGGTCTGGACCGTGAACAGCTCGACCAACTCTGCGTCGAAATCCGCGAGTTCATCGTCGACAAGGTCAACCAAAGTAAGTCTGGTGGGCACCTCGGATCGAACCTCGGCATCGTCGAGCTGACCGTTGCGCTGCATCGCGTTCTGGACTCGCCCAAGGATGTGATCCTGTTCGACACAGGGCATCAGGCGTACGTCCACAAGATGCTGACCGGCCGCGTCGTCGGCTTTGACTCGCTGCGGGAGGCCGGCGGCATGTCCGGTTATCCAAGCCAGGAAGAGTCGCCTCACGACTGGATCGAGAACAGCCACGCCTCCACCGTGCTTGGCTACGCCCACGGTCTCGCCACCGCGTTTGCGTCCGATTCGGTCGATTCTCCGGATCGCCGCATCGTGGCAATCCTGGGCGACGGGTCGATGACCGGTGGCATGGCGTTCGAGGGGCTGAACAACCTTGGCCACGCCGGGGCCAATGTGACCATCATCTTGAATGACAACGGCCGGTCGTATGCGCCGACGGTTTCGTTGCTGTCCGAGAGCCTGGTCAAGATCCGCTCCAACCCGGTCTACATGAACCGCCAACGGCGCCTTGAGCGGTTCGCGGCGAAGCTGCCGATCGTCGGCAAGCTCTCCACCACCGGCATCCGGGCCTCCAAGGCCGCCATCCGGGAGGCGCTTGAACCGCAGGCGTTCTTCGAACAACTCGGCGTCCGCTACATGGGCCCGTTTGACGGCCACGACATCGTCGAGATTGAAAAGGCGCTCGAGAACTCCGGTGAGTTCACCGGCCCCGTGGTACTCCACGTGCAGACCCAGAAGGGTCGCGGCTACCCACCGGCCGAGAACGACCCGATCAAGCACATGCATGACGTCGGTTCGGTCAAGCCCGATACGTGCGCGGCCGCATTCGCCGAATCGCTGATCAAGCTCGCAGAAGAGCACCCCGGTCTGCTCGCCATCACCGCGGCGATGCCCGATTCAACCGGACTCTTGCCCTTCCGCGAACGATTCCCGGATCAGGTTCTGGACGTCGGCATCGCCGAACAGCACGCCGTCACCGCGGCCGCCGGTATGGCGATGGGTGGCCTCCGCCCGGTTGTCGCCCTGTACTCCACCTTCCTGACCCGAGCGATCGACCAGGCGAACCTGGACGTCGGCCTGCACGGTCAACCGGTCATCTTCTGCCTGGATCGCGCCGGCATCACCGGCCATGACGGGCCCTCGCACCACGGCATCCTCGACATGGTCCTCATGTCCAAGGTTCCTGGCATGACCATCCTGTGCCCCTCGTCCTACCAAGAGGTCCAGCAGATGTTGGCCGACGCTTACGAGATCACGAGCGGGCCGGTCTGCATTCGCTGGCCGAAGGTCCTGCCCCAGATCGTCTCCGACGACCAGGTTGGCCGTGGACTCAAGGGCCGCAAGACCCGGACCGGAACCGACGTGTGCATTATCGGCGTCGGCAAGATGCTCGCTGCGGCCGAAGAAGCCGCGGAGATCCTCTCCTCGTCCGGTATCAACGCCACGGTCTGGGACCCCCGTGCGGCCAAGCCGCTCGACCCAGCCATGCTCGATGATGCCGCCGGTCATGGACTGGTCGTGACCATCGAGGACGGGTTGGCCGAAGGTGGAATTGGTGCCAACATCGCTTCGGCGCTCTGTGACCGCGGACCGACCGTGCGAGTGCTCGGCATACCAACCGAGTACCTGCCTCAGGGCAAGGCCGACGCCATCTTGGCAGACCTCGGTCTTGACGGTGCCGGTGTGGCACAGACCATCACCGAGCACCTACGCCGCTAGGCGTCTTTACCGCCCAAACCGGCTTCTCCCCCGCTCTGGCGTTTCTCCCGGAGCAGTACCTCCTGCACGATGGTCAGAACGTGCACACCATCGGGGTCAAACAGGTTGCCGACCGACAAACCGCGTCCGCCGACAAGTCCGTGGCAGCGCATGTCCGCCAGTAGCCACTGGTGGGCGTGGCTTGGTCGGTGGAAGTACACGATGTGGTCCAGGCTGGCACCGACGAACGTGTCACGAATCTCGTTCCGCGGCACCTGCAGCGGGTGAGCTGCACGAACTGCGCCGGTCGGTACGGCATCGGAAACGAACGCCAACGAGCAGGCGTCGAGGGCAGGATCATCTGGCCGGTCGCTCTCGATCTTGACCCAACTCACCGTCCTACCGAACTCGGTGACGGCGGTCCGCCGACCCAGAAACTGTCCCCATCCGATGTCGGCCGCTTCCTCTGGAGGCGGAATATCGGTCGGGGCGATCATCGACTGCACATCCGCTTCTCGCTCGGGCGTCTGAAACGATGCGGAGAGGTTCAAAATGGCGCCGTTTGATTGACGGGCCACCACCCGCCTGGTGATGAACGAGCGACCGTTGCGAATGCGGTCGACCTCGTAGCGGACCGGCTCGTTGTGGGTCCCGCCACGGATGAAGTACGCGTGGACCGAATGGACCTCGTACTCGGGTTCCACCGTCTTTTGGGCCGCCCGAAGCGCTTGGGCAACCACCTGCCCGCCAAACAGGCGGGACCAGGGATATTGCGGCGCAACGCCTACGTAGGTGTCAGCGCCATGAGGTTCGAGGTCGATCAGTTGGTCAAAGCGAATCTCGTCTATTCGCATCAGCGGGCCGGCCCCGTCACGAAGCGGTATCCGGGCCGGAGTCATCGCCACCGTCGAAGCTGGAATCGGGGCCTGCGTCGGTTGGAGGGTCAACCGAAATAGCCCCGTCGACGGCATGGGCCCGCAGCTCATCGAGGGTTGCATACTCAAGTGAGGCCATGTGGGTTGCCGCCAAAATCACCGGCGGCGCCATATCATGATCGAACGCCTCTTTCCACCGGGAGGCGCACAGACACCACTGATCACCGGCGCTCAGTCCGGAGAACCCGTAGGCGGGCTGCGGCGTTGAAAGATCGTTGCCCTGCGCTGCGCTGAACGCCAGAAACTCATCGGTCATCAGCGCGCAGACCGTGTGAACGCCCACATCGTCGCCGCCGGTGTTGCAGCAACCATCGCGGTAGAACCCGGTGAGCGGATCGAGTGAACAGGGTTGGAGCTCGGTTCCAAGTACGTTGGCTGCCATGGCCACCAGTGTGCCCAGGTTTCGCGCCCCGCGCGACGGATTCTCTCCTGCGATCAGGAATCTCTGGCGACTCCTGCCAGTTGCCATTGGGATTCTTCTGGCCGCCTGCGCCGGTGGCGCCGGCGGCGAGGAGCCAATCGTTCGCTCCGCCCCGCTGCCGACCGTCGCCAACGCCAAACCCGATACCGATACTGGCAGCTCGCAGCCTGAGACCGAGTCAGACGCTGCGGTCTCGACCGATGAGGGACCGGCCCTCCAGACCGCCACCAGGCCTGACTGGCTCGGCACCAGGGTCCTGCCCACCATCCCCGGCGGTGCGGTCACCCCGCAGACCACCCCCGCCGAACTCGAGGACCGGCGGTTCCCCACCGTTGATGCGCTGCCGAACCCAGCGGGCGACCAGTTCGCCGCCACCATAGAACCGGTCCCCGCCCAGGTGTTAGCCCGATCAACCTGGAACGACGGATGCCCGGTCCAGCCCGACGAGCTGAGTTATCTGACCATGTCGTTCTGGGGTTTCGATGGTCTGGTGCACACCGGAGAGATGATCGTGCACCGAGATGTTGCCACCGACATCACCACCGTCTTCGCCGACCTCTTCGAAAGCCGCTTTCCCATCGAGCAGATGACGGTGGTGACAACAGCAGAACTCAACGCCGCTCCGACCGGCGACGGGAACAACACCACCGCCTTCGTCTGTCGACCGGTGACCGGCGGGTCATCGTTCTCCCAGCACGCCTACGGTCTCGCCGTCGACCTCAACCCATTCCACAACCCTTACATCCGCGGCGACCTTGTCCTGCCCGAGCTTGCCGTGTCCTACCTTGATCGAGACCAGCGCCGGACCGGCATGGTGGTCGCCGGTGGTCCGGCGGTGCAGGCGTTCGAGGGCGTCGGCTGGGGCTGGGGTGGCCAATGGCGGTCACTGAAGGACTACCAGCACTTCTCGCTAAACGACCGATGACCGATGACCGAACCGGGACTACCACCGGCCTCAAGTTTGCCGCCAGGCCCCCGAACCAGAGATGATGACCCGCAGGCGTACACCAACCCTTGACCCAAGGAGACCGACCTCGTGACCGACGCATTCGACATGACTGACAAAGTGGTGGTGGTGACCGGCGGAAGCCGAGGGCTCGGCCGTTCCATGGTCGAGGCGTTCGCCGCCAGAGGGGCTGACGTCGTCATCACGAGCCGCAAACTTCCGGCGTGCGAGATGTTGGCCCAAGAAGTGACAGAGCAGACCGGACGGCGAGCGCTTGGCGTTGCCTGCCACGTGGGCCACTGGGAGCAATGCGACCAGCTCTTCGACACCGTCTACGAAGAGTTCGGCCGATGCGATGTTTTGGTCAACAACGCCGGCATGTCGCCGCTCTATGACTCGCTCGGCGAAGTGTCCGAGGCGCTCTTCCAGAAGGTCATCGACGTGAACCTCAAGGGGCCGTTTCGACTGTCGGCCACGTTCGGAGAACGCATGGTCGAAGACGGTGGCGGTTCCATCATCAACATCAGTTCGGTCGCCGCCGTCCGGCCAAGCCCGGCCGAAGCTGCGTACGGCGCGGCCAAGGCCGGCATCAACAACATGACCACATCGTTCGCCAGGGCGCTTGGTCCGAACGTGCGGGTCAACACCATCATGCCCGGCCCGTTCCTGACCGACATCTCAAAGGCGTGGGACCTTGAGGCCTTCAACGAATCGGCAAAGCAGGACATCCCGCTCCAGCGCGGCGGCGAACCGGACGAGGTGGTGGGCGCGGCTCTGTACTTCGCATCGGCTGCGTCGTCCTACACCACCGGCTCGGTGCTGAAGATCGACGGTGGTCTCTCCCACTCCCCTGCGTAGTCGACCGGCGCGGAACGAGAACCCTATGTAGGAACCGGTCAGTCCAGAGTGACCAGCACGGCGCCCTCGGCGACCTGGTCCTCGGGGCTGACATGTACCGCAGAGACAGTCCCGGTCGACGGGGCCTCGACAGGGATCTCCATTTTCATGGATTCAAGGATGACGAGTTCATCGCCAGCGTTGACCGCTTGGCCAACCTCGACGTTTACCTTCCACACCGATGCGGTCATCTCGGCCCGTACTTCAGTCATAGGCGCCAAAAACTAGCGGACCGGGAGCCGTCCGGTACAGCTGGCGGTCCCGCTACATGGGAGCCGTGGCGAAGACGGCGTCGATAACCGCCATGTTCGCAACGGCATCGTCCAACGAAACCGGCGGTTCTTCGCCCGCAAGAATCGCGGCACTGAACCGCTCGGCCATGATGGCGTACTGGTCGGCAGGGCCAAACGACAGCACTTCCTGGAGCGGTTCGCCATAGGTCTCACCGAGTCCAGAGCCAACCCGGACAGTCATCTCGCGATCGGCCTGGGCGTTGAACGGCCGGGTGACCTCGATCCGTCCCTCGGAACCAACGATGTGGACCCGCTGGTCCATGTCGGCCTGGGTGGCGACGGTGAAGGTGGCCTGTCCATCTGGGAAATCCAACACTGCAGAGGCGGTCACGTCCACGCCGTAGGTCGGGTGGATCTCCACCGAGCCACGCACCCGCTCTGGCTCTGTGCCAAAGATCTGGCGGGCAGAGTGCACGGCGTAGCAGCCGATGTCCATCATCGCCCCGCCGCCCCATTCCGGGTTGTGGCGAATGTTGGTCGGGTCGTCCCCGAAGTAGCTGAACCAGGTCTGCACTCCGATGACCCGCCCGATCCGTCCCGATCGGACAAGATCCAGCACCGCCACCCACTGAGGATGGAACTGGTACATGAACCCCTCCATGACCTTCGTTCCGTTTGACAGTGCCGCCAGGTCGTCGCGCAACTGCTCGGCCTCGGCACGGTCCATGGTGAACGGCTTCTCACTCAGCACGTGCTTCCCGGCCTGTGCCGCCTGAAGCGTCAGCGGAGCGTGCAGGTGGTTCGGTAGCGGGTTGTAGATCACGTCAACGTTGGGATCGGCCAGCAGCTCGTCGTAGCTGCCGTAGCAACGATCGATACCAAGCTGCTCCCCGAAGGCTTCGGCCGTCGCCGCGTCTCGCGAACCAACCGCCACGACCTCGCAGTTCGGAGCGGCCCGTAGCGCAGGCACAAGATGCTCCCTGGCGATCTTGGCGGTCGAGAGAATACCCCAGCGAAGGGGTGCGGGATCGGTCACGGTGTTCTCACGCCGACCTAGCCACGGTTGCGGAACAGGCCGCGAAACTTGTCGGCCAGGGTGTCGTCCAGTTCGGGACGTTCCGGAGAGATGAGCCGAACGGGCACAAATCCATCGGTCAGGAAACTGCCGGCGTCGAGCACGAAATGGAGCGGCTGATCCGGATCGAGGCCGCCGTCGGTACGCATCTCCTGGTCGGCCACAACGTCGCTGACCAGGGCTTTTAGCCGATAGCGGTCGCACAGCTCATCGAGCCGCTCGATCATGGCCGCGGTGTGATTCCACTGCCGAGGGCTCAACGGCGTGGCCGCCGCCCACTTCTTGTCTGCGAACGGGGTGACACCCAGGTACTCGCCACCTTCACCGCTGATGAGGTCCGCCGCCCACTCGGCAGCGTCAAAGGAACGCTCGGCTAGGAGCAGGTCGTGGATGACCAGCGGGACGAACGCCCCATTGAAGGGTCGCCCGTCGTCGAGGAGGGCCTTAGTCAGCGCCTGGGGCTCGTCGGGAAGCCATGCAGCCGTGCCAATGTCCCTCGCTCGAAAGCCCAGGCTTCGTTCCAGCTCTGCTACGGCACCCTCGGTGGCCGCACCGTCTGGTGGTGGCGGCGCTTGGCCCCAGGAAATCGGGGCCTCGCCCGTAGTAGCCGGATCGTAGGACACAACGTTTGAGACTGCACCCAAAAGGTGCGGAATGCAACCCAAACCATCAACTTTGACCAATCGAGTAGTCTTGCGGGGTGCAACGGCGACGTCGGCTTCGATTCGGCCCCGCCACAACCCTCTTTTGTGGGCTTTTGGGCCTGATGGTGGCGGTGGTGGCCTGCGGGTCGGAGCCGCAGGCGTCGGACACCGTCTACCGGGTCCGCATCGAGCAGTGTGTCGGCGCCAACACCCAACGAGCGACCGCGGTGGCGGTCGCCCCCGACCTGGTGGTCACCGTCGCCCACTCGTTCGAAGAAGCCGAAACGGTCACCGTGTTCGACCGCGCCGACAACGAGGTGCCCGTCGAGATCGTCCACATGGACTCGGACAAAGACCTTGCGGTCTTGCGACTTGGTACCCCCGCCGATGAGGTTCTTGGCCTTTCAGAGCCCGCTGAGACCGGTCCGGTGACTATCACCACCTTCGGCGAGTCCGACGGACCAGTTGACAAAGACGGAGAAATACTGGAGCTGGTGCAGGCAACGTTGGATGGCGAGGGTCCACGGGCCGCGGTCCGCTTGGCGGCAGGCATCAAACCCGGCGACTCCGGTGCCCCGGTCATTGATGCCGACGGACGGATGGTGGCCATGGTGTTCGCCACCGTGAGAGGCAAGGACGTCGGCTGGGCGGTCTCGTCGGTGGAGATCGTCGACGCGTTGGAGACCATTGCAACGGAAACGCCAGGGGCGATACCCCTGACGTGTCCGTAACTGTTGCGTTTTTTGACTCTGACGCCGTCAGAGCGATGCCCCGTGTGGGCTAGCCCAGTTCGCTACCGACGATGCTCACGAAGCTCACACACTCACCCGGCGCGCCGCCCAGGTTGTGGGTCATGCCGAGCGTCTTGCCACCCTCGGTCACCGACGAGATCTGCCGGTCATCGGGGGCCTGCTGGCGCAGCTGCAGCCAGCACTCAAACAACATGCGAAGACCAGACGCCCCGATCGGGTGACCGAAGCTCTTCAGCCCACCGTCGGGGTTGACCGGCAGCTCACCGTCCAGGTCATAGGTCCCGGCAAGCACTTCCTTCCAACCGAGGCCACGGTCGGCGAAACCGAGGTCCTCCATCAGCACCAGTTCAGTTGGCGTGAAGCAGTCATGCACCTCGGCCATGGCAATCTCGGCCCGGGGGTTCGTCACCCCGGCCTGGGCGTAGGCGTCAGCGGCAGACGCCACCACCTCGTTGAAGGTGGTGTAGTCATAGTCGGGATCGATTGGACCTGCGGCCGGTCCGGCGGAGAACGCCAGCGCCTTCACGTACAGCGGGTTGTCGGTGTACTTGTGGGCGTCCTCGGCCCGACAGAGGATGGCAGCGGCCGAACCGTCGGACACGCCGGAGCAGTCGAAGATGCCGAGCTGACCGGCGATAAGCGGAGCGTTGCAGATCGTGTCCTTGCCAACCTCCTTGCGGAACTGAGCCCGAGGATTGCGGGCGCCGTTGAAGTGGTTCTTCCAGGCAATCCTGGTCATGACGTCCTTCATCTCCGCCTCATCCACGCCGTACTTCTTGGCGTAGGCCGGAGCCAACAGCGAGAACATCGCCGGAGCGGTAAGTTCCGGCTTGGTGCCATCGGAGGGCAACACCGCACCGGTCAGACCGGACATGCCGTTGTCCTTCAGCTTCTCGACCCCGACCGCAGCGACGAGGTCATAGGCTCCCGACGCCACCGCGTAGCAGGCGTTGCGGAACGCCTCGGAGCCGGTGGCGCACATGTTCTCCACCCGGGTCACGGGCTTGTAGTCGATCTTCAGCGCCCGACTGAGCGTCAGTCCCGAAACCCCGGAGCCGAGCGTGCCGAACCAATAGGCGTCGACGTCGTCCTGGGAGACGCCGGCGTCCGCATATGCCGCGGTCGATGACTCGACCAGCATGTCCTCCACCGATCGATCCCAGTGCTCGCCGAATGGGGTGCAGCCCATTCCGACGATGGCTACCTGATCTTTGATGCCTTTCGAAGCCATGTTCCTACCTCGTGGTGTGCTTTCGTTCGATCTTGTTACTGGATGATGTTTATGCGCCGTCTCCTGGACGGGCTGTTTCATGCGCCGTCTGCCGGGCGGGCTGTTTCATGCGCCGTCTGCCGGGCGGGCTTTCCAAAAATAGTTGTGGACGCCGTCTGCGGTAAGCAGACGGCGGAAGGTCATCGAGACCCGATCCCCGATCTTGACGTTGTCCGGATCGGCATCGGTCAGCTGACATTGGAAGCGACCGCCGCCATCAAAGTCGATGACGACAGCGATGACCGGCGGCGACAGCGAGTACGCCAATCGGTCAATCGTGAAGGTGACAACGGTGCCGGGCACATCGGCCATCGGGACCGGTTCCATCTCATCGACGGCGCCACCCTTAACCGATACCCGCTGCGGCGGCAGGTGAATTGCCCCGCTCGACGCGTCCTTGGAACCAACGAACGCGTACTTCCAGCGCTCGGACCGGAACGACGGCGGGGCCGCCGGTGGGGTCGGGTCCGGGCGCCGCGGTGGCTCCCGATCCAGGAACCCTCGCCACGTCAGGAAGGCGTTGTAGTCCAAGGCGTCGGAACCCGCCTCGATTTGACCGCCAACGGTCTTGGCCGGCTGATACGACGAGATGGCCTCGGTGGTGCGGTAGAAGCCAACGTCCACCCCGTCCACCAGGTGGATGACCATGATCGTCTGGCCGGGGCTTGCGCCGTCCAACGCCGATGCCAACACAAGGCCCGCATGGGGTGTCCCGGTGTTGCCGACCACCGAGGTCAGGTCATCGACGATGTGCGAGGCATCAACACCAGCCGCCCGAGCCGCCCCCCTGACGGCTCGGGCGTGCAATCCTGAAAGCACCACCGCGTCCACGTCGGACGGCTCGATCTGGCACTCCTTGAATGCGGCCTCGGCCGCTTCGGTCACCAGGGGCAGATAGGCGTGCTCGCCGAAGCGCTCCTCCCAGACCCGTGAGTAGTTCCATTCTGGAAGCCGCCAACGATCGAGAAACTCCGCTGTTGCCGACGCGCCACCGAGCCACTCGGCGATGACGGGGCCGTCGTTCTCGTCGCCGATCAACCAACTGACGGCGGCATCACCGGTGTTTGCCTCATCGGAGGACCCAGGACGACCGGACCGTACGTCTGAGGCGACGACCAGGGTCGGACGACTGGCATCCAGAGCGGAGCGCAGCGCGGCGTTCACCGACCGGGGAGAACCACCGACGTCACCGGCGAACACCCGAGATGGCAGGTCGAGCGCGGCGTGAATGACGGTGGCGTTGGTCTTGTCGAGATAGGGCGGTGTTGCCGAAGCGAAGTACACCGAGTCCGGTGTTAGGCCGCTCGGCGCTGACTTCATCAGTAAGCGGCTGGCCTCCACCGCCATGGACGTTGCATCCTCGTCATAGGACGCAACGGAACGGGAGCCTCTCCCGCCGCCCGTGCCGAGCGCGGCGGTGATGGCCGCCTTCTGAAGTCGGTAGTAGGGCACGTAGGCCCCGTAGGCAATGATGCCTCGCATGCAACCCCCAAAGCTGTTTCTCAACAGCCTAGGTGGGGGCCATCTCTACCTCAAGTTTCCCGCCGTTGCGGCCATCTCGGCGTTGCGCCGTTCGGCGGTCCGGTGTTCAGCGGCAGACGGCCACCGACGGGCTAGGTGTAGAACGGGTTTTCGCCTGCGGCGTGATCGGTGGCGTCGAGCACGTCGGTGATCTCAGGCAACGCGTTCATGAGCATTGACTTGATGCCGTCCCGCAGGGTCATCGCGCTTGCCGCGCAGCCCTGGCAGCCGCCGCCCATGGTCACATAGACCGTGGTCTCCTCGATGTTGACCAGCGTGGCGAAGCCGCCATGCGACGCAAGCGCCGGATTGACCGCCTCGTCAAGAACGGCCTGGACCTTCTGAGGAAGCTCACCGCTGAGGTCAATGTTGAGACCGGCAAGCGGGTCTGGCGTGTTCGGGTTCTTGATGACAAGACCACCGGCCGCTGAGTTGGACGGAACGTCCAGGGTGGCCCCGGTCATGTTCTCCACCGATGCGACGGGAACGATAACGGTCAGTTCGCCATGGTCGCCCTGGGTGTACACCAGGACGTCGTCGCCAGCCTCTGCGACCGGTACCAGGTCAAGTGCGTACACGTAGTCCGTCATGTTGGACCCCGTGATCTCCACCCGCAGGGCGGTACCTGCCGGGTCATCTTCACCGGCGCGTACATCGAGCACGGTGGCCAGCGCCTCTTCGCTTACCTGAAGGGGCTGCGAGGGATCGCCTGCCGGTGTCGAACCGTTGCCGATGGACTCCGAGGTCTCCGCTGTAGTCATATGATCCAGGATAGTGCGACGGGTACCGGCTTCGACCATTTGTAACCAGCTGTGGATCCTGGCGATTGTCGTCCGGGTGGTCGTCATCGTGGTGTTGCTCGCCGGACCGTGGACCGATGAACCGGCCGAACTGAGCGGCTGGGACGCCGAACGGTTCCAGGAGATCGCCGAGAGAGACGCCGCTGCCTGGGCCGATCAGCCCATCGAGTATCCACCGGGCTCGGTCGTGATCTTCGACGCGCTGGCCGGCGACGACGTGGTTGGCACCAACCGATCCATCATCGTCATCTCTGCTCTGGCCGAGATCGCAGGCGTCGTGCTGCTGTGGCGAAACGTCAGCCCTCGCAGCGCCAAGACCTTTGCCATCCTGGGACTTGCGCTGGTGCCCATGGGGTACCTGAGGCTGGATCTCCTGGTCACGGTGATCGCCACCTGCGCGGCCCTGGCGCTCCTGCATCGCTCGGAGCAATCACCAGATCAGCGCTCGACCATCGCTGCAGCACTCTTCCCGCTGCTCGTCGTCGCCGGAGCCATGATCAAGCTATGGCCAGCGCTGCTGATCGTCGGGGCGTTCGCCATTGGACGCAGGCAGCTGGCCATTGCCGCCGCAGCCCTCGGCGCGCTGGGCGGCGTCGTCTGGCTTGGGGTCGTCGGGGCCGGGTTGGCGCCGTTGGATCAGGTGCTCTCACTACGAGGCGCGGACGGCTGGCATGTCGAGAGCCTCCCCGGCGCGCTCGTCGCCCTGGTCGGCAGTGGCGACGCGAGGCTCGAACTCAACGCCTTCCGTATCGGCACTATCAATCCACTCATGGTGACGGCCGGGCGTGTCGTGGCGGTAGCGGTGATGGTCTTGCTCGGCCTCACCGCAGCTCGAAGCACCGGGTCGGCGATAAGACGGTGCGGACTGGTCATGCTTGGAGCTGTCGCTGCGCTGCTAGTTACCGCTCCCCTACTCTCGCCGCAGTTTCTCCTATGGCTCACACCGTGGGCGGCGCTAGTGATGGCCCGGCCTCAGTCATTCGAGCCGGAACACCGAGACCGCCTTTCCGGCAGGCAACCCGTCGAGCCGCTCGTCGAGCCGGCGGTCATGCTGGTTGCCGTAGCGGTGATCCTCACCGGAGTTACCCTCACGGCCTTCGGGCCTCAGAATCTGACGGGCACCGTGCCCGCCCTGCTGCTCACGCTGCGGAACCTCTCGCTCCTTGCGCTCCCGGTCGCCTGCCTGGCGGCGCTTCGCTCAGAGCTTGGAGAACGCTGAGGGGAACACCCGCTGCGGGACCGGTGCGCCAGCCCACATCCGCGAGGTGCGGATACGGAGGTCGACGAGGTGCCCGAAGAACCGGGCGCCCTCTGACGCCGAGGCCTTCGACATACCTTGGGTCCGACCGATGAACCGAAACGGACTCTCGGTGACGCTCAACTTCGGGTGAGTTGCCAGTAGCTCGACGCAGATCTTGAAGCCGTCGGGCTGCAGACGATGGAGGTCGATCGCGCCGAGTCGCACGGCGAAGAAACCGGAGAGCGGATCGTTCACCCGACCGACCGACGACGGGAAGAGCCACTTGGCGAAGGCGGATACCCCAACCGACAGACGGCGCCGCGTTGGGGTCAGTCCCTCGCCATCGGATCCGCCAGGCACCCGACGGCTGGCCAGTGCGAGCCCAATGCCCTTGTCGACCTGATGGACCAATGAGGGGATCTTCGAGGCGGGGTGCTGTAGATCGCCATCCATGACAACGGCAACACCGCCACCGGCGATGCCGAACCCGTCGACAACCGCACCACCGAGGCCGCCCCAACGTTTTGCCCGTTCCCGGTGCAGCATCCGGACCTGGACCTGGTCACCGACCGCATTGGCATCGACCAGCGACTGGATTGCAGCGACGGTGTCGTCGTCGCTGTCATCGACGAAGAGCACCTCGAAGGTGCGATCTGCAAGATGCTCGGTCGCGGCCGCCATCTTCCGGACGTTGTCGACAAACGGTCCAACGTTGTCAGCCTCATGCCTGGTCGGCACAACAACGCTGATCATGTCGGCATCGAGGTCGTTGCGGCGATGGGCCTGGCGGGATCTTGCTGGGCTGAAGGTAAGGACCGAGAGCAGCAGACAGGCGGCCAGAATGGTCAGTCTGCCGGTGTCGTCGAGCACCACTAGGCCAAGTTGGGGCCCGATCGGCAACACCACGAACATCGCAAGCGCGCAACCGGTCACAAGCCCGCGGTTCCGCTCACCGGCGGATGCTGCCGCGAGCAACATGACACCCCAGGTCAGGTACCAGGGCTGGGTCGTCGGGTGCAGGATCGCCCACAACAGCAGGCTCCAGGCCAGCGCTGTCGGCCAACTCGAATGGCGACGAACCAACAACAGTCCACTGACGCCGATTGCCAGGAGCAACCCGGTGAGACGGGCCGCGCTCAGCACCTGGTCGACATCCATGCCGGTCATCACCGAGAACCCGCCGCCGAGCACCCGGGTCACGCTGAGGTAGGCATCGACCGGTTTCGAGTTGGTGATTGCATCCACCCAGCCCCAACCCCAGCCGGTGAGCTGGCCCGCAGCGGCGATGACGAACAGCGCCTCGCCGCCGACCCCGATCAGACGGCCGAGCTTGCGATGTAGCCCCGTCGCTTCAAGAGCCCAGGGCCAACCAATGAACGCGACGGCGAGGATGGCCGGGAGTTTGATGGCGGCCGCGAAGGCGCAGAGGGCGACGCCAAGATAAAAGAAGCGGCGTCTGCGGGCCACGGCGACGCCGCTGACGAGGAAGCCCAACATGATGGCCTCGTTGTGGGCCCCGGACACCAGATGGAACAACACCAGTGGGTTGGCGACCGCGAGAATGAGCGCGTCGACAGGGTCCCGGCCGAACCCCTTTGCAAGGTCGAAAACAGCGAAGGCGGCCGCGGTGAGACCCAGCACGGCCATGAGTCGGAACGCCAAGACCGCGGCGACAACACGCTCACCGACAACGGCGGCGATACCCGAGGACATCGAAACGAACACCGGGCCGTACAGCACGGGCGATTCTCGGTAGAGCGGGTCGACCGGTGCCAGGACCGGGTCGTCTTCGCCAAGCTCGGACGGTCCATCGGAATACACGTCAAAGCCCTGATCGGCCAAACGCCCCTGGGCCGCATAGGCGTACACGTCACGGCTGCCCAGCGGTGGACCGATGAGGAGCGGCGCAGCCCAGATCATCACGACCACGATCATGGCCTGCACTGAAATCCCGTTGGTCAGGTGATACCGACGGAGCAACAGCCAAGCCCGCACCAAGATGATGAGCCCGCCGTAGTACGCGACCAGCGCCGGCACGATATTGATTGTCGGCGCGACCGGTATGGCAGGTACCGACCACAGGCGACCGGCTTCACCAGGGGCGGCCGCCCCGGCCATCGCCCCACCGAGTACGACCAGGAGGGCAGCGGTAAACCCGAGCGCGGCGATCGATTGAAGGGACGAATCCGAAGCGGACCGTCTCGCGGGCGTAGCTGGGCGAGCCAAGGATTCCATTTTGGCCCACCGATGGGCCGTTGGGAAGACACCTACAACATCAATGTTGAAGCATTCTTACGGACATCCACCCTGGTCAGAGCGCCGGAAACGGTTACAACCCGGCTGGCGAAGGCACCTTTCGCAATCAGCGATCGTTGACAGCTGCCACGATTCTGTCCAACAACAAATCCAAAATTTCCGGAGACGTGGCGGTGTTCACCCGCACATAGCCCTCACCGAGGCGTCCAAAGTCCGGACCGGGCGACAGCGCAACCTTGGCGTGGTCGAGTAACCACTCTCGCGGTTCGTCAGGCAAACCGAGTGGCGAGAAGTCGAGCCACATCAAATAGGTCGCCTCCGGGACCGTGAACCGAACCTCTGGCAGATCCTGCTCCACCCGCTTGATCAACTGATCCCGACGTTCGGTCAGGAACGGCTGCAGCTCCCCGAGCCAGTCATGGCCTTCGGTCCAGCACCGCAGCGCCGCCTCGGCTCCCGGCGTACTGACCGCGCCGAGCGTGTGGGGCGGCAACGAGTCAAAGGCTGCAGCCAACGTCGGGGAACCGATGTGGGCCATTGCGCATCGAAGACCGGCGAGGTTGAACGTCTTGCTCGCCGAGGAGATGGTGATCATCTTTTCGCCAACACCACCGCCGACCGTGGCCATCGGCACGTGGGTGCCCTCGGGGTGGGTTATGTCTCCCCACACCTCGTCACAGATCAAGAGCAGGTCACGGTCGACCACGACGTCGGCAATGGCCTGGCGTTCCTGGGCATCAAACACCCGCCCGGTCGGGTTGTGGGGCGAGCACAGCAGTATGGCCTTCGTCCCATCGTCGATGGCGGCAGCCAGTCGGTCGGCATCAAGCCGCCAATCCGGCGCGGTCAACGCCACATCGACGACGCGACGGCCCGCCCCCTCCACCGCGTTGATGAACGGCGGGTAGATCGGGGTCAGCAGCACGATCCCGTCACCGGGCTCGGTGTGCAAGTGGATTGTCATGGCGATGGCGTGGAGTACATCGTTGAACATCGTGACCTGCTCGATGTCCGGTTCCCATCCGTGGTAGCGCTTTTGCCATTCACAGAACGCGGCGGGCAGCTGCTCGGTGGCGCTGCGGTTGTAACCAAAGTCGCCTCGGTCCGCCAGCTCCTTCACGGCGGCCACCGCGAAGTCCGGCGGCGGCAGATCCATGTCGGCCACCCAGGCCGGGAGCACGTCGTCACCGTGGCGAGTCCATTTGACCCCGGTCAGCTTCCGCAACTCGGATTCGCTACGCACCAGCTCTCCCCTGTTTCTGCCGACCGCCCCTGGGTCGAAGATAGCCACCGATCGATCAGGGGCTGAAGTTCAACGCCGATTCTCCTGCTCCTCGAGCAGGCCCATCCATCGCTCCTCGGCGTCATCGAGGGAACCGCTGACCTCGGACAGCTCGGCGCCGAGCTCGGCCAGCTGGGTGTGATCGGTCCCGGCTTCGACAAGCCGCTGCTCAAGGTCGAGCTTGGCCTTTTCGAGCTTTGCCACTTCTTTCTCGACCTGACGAAGCAGGTGACCCACCGTGCTCGATGAGCGACCGGACTCCTTCTTCGGCTGCCGGGGCGCCGACTCGGAACCACCGGCGGAAGAGGTGGCGGCGCCGCCAATGGACTTCCCAGCAGAACCGGGTCCGGCGGTGGAGGAGGTGGTCGCCGTGGTTGAGGCGACCGATCCCTTCTTCGTTGCGCTGGCAGTCCTGCTGGCGTCCCACGCCGCGAAGCCACCGGGGAATCGATCGGCGCTGCCGGAACCGTCCATGATCAGTGCGTCGGCCACCACTCGCTCAAGGAACGCCCGGTCGTGGCTGATCACGATGACGGCGCCGGGCCAGTCCTGGAGAAAGTCCTCCAGCGCTCGCAGCGTTTCAAGGTCCAAGTCGTTTGTCGGCTCGTCGAGCAGCAGAACGTTTGGCCGGTCCGCCAAGACCCGCAGCAACTGCAACCGACGCCGTTCACCTCCGGACAGCGTGTGGACCTCGGCCCACTGCGCGTCGGTATCAAACCAGAACGCCTCGAGAAGCCGGGCGTCGGTCCAGTCCGGGCTTCGGTGTGGACCGGCAACAACCTCTCGGGCCCGGGCGTTCGGATCGAGGGCGACACCCATCTGGTCGTAGTAACCAATCTCGATGGTTGAACCGAACGTGACCGTCCCCGCGTCCGGCTGCCGTCGACCGGCAATCACATCGAGAAGCGACGTCTTGCCCGCGCCGTTCGGCCCAACGATGCCAAGCCGTTCCCGGTTGTCGAGTCGCAACTCAAGATCCTGGACCAGCACCCGGCCGTCAGGGGTGGACACCGCAACATCTTCAAGCTCGATCACAACGTCGCCGAGCCGTGGCGTTGGGAACTCCAGGTGCAAGTTCGACGGTCGAGCAGGCCCCTCGGGCCGAGCGTCGATCAGCGCTTTGGCCGCCTCGATACGGGCCTTTGGCTTTGAGGTTCTGGCCGGGGCCCCTCGTCGCAGCCAGGCCAGCTCGGTCTTGGCCAGATTGCGACGGACAGACTCTGCGGTCGCCGCGTCAACCTCTCGTTCTTCGCGCGCTTCCAGATACCCGCTGTAGCCCTTGTTGTGGACATAGCCATGGCCGCGGTCCAGTTCCAACATGCGGGTGGTGAGCCGGTCGAGCAGGTGTCGGTCATGGGTGACCAAGATCAGACCGCCACGGTGGGTGGACAGCCGGTTCTCCAACCACTCGATCGCGTCCAGATCGAGGTGGTTCGTCGGCTCGTCGAGGATCAACAGGTCGGCGGGCTGCAGCAGCGCCCGGGCCAAAGCGACCCGCTTGGCCTCACCGCCGGAAAGCGACGAGGTGTCACGCTGCAGGTGCTCGGCCATGCCGAGGCGCTGCAGCACCTCTTCAATCTCCCATCGCTCGCTGGAGTCATCGGCGGCATCGACCGCTTCGAAAACCGTGCCGGATGGAAGCGCCGCTTCCTGGTCAAGAACCGACACCGTGACCCCGCGGCCAAACCGGACCTCGCCGGACTCCGGTTCCGTCGTCCCAGCGAGCACCCGAAGCAAGGTGGACTTGCCGGTGCCGTTAATGCCGATGACACCGATCCGGTCACCGGCGGAGACCGTAAGCGACACCCGGTCGAACAGCGCCCGGTCCGGCCGGGTCATTGTCAGCTCGACGGCATCAACCAGAATCATCACCAAACCCTATCGGCGCGCACGGTGTCCCTCGGCCCCACATTCCCGGGCACACTTGGACCGGTGAACAGCGTCCCGCCACTCACACCGAAACCGCCCGGGCTCGGCCTTCGTTCGCTCAGCCTTGTCCTGCCCGGCGTCCGTCGGATCTCCGCCCAGGTCGAGCCATACACCGAGTGGTGGAGCGACCAGAATCAGACGGCGATTACCGGTTCGGGCCCGCTGCTCGCGGTCATTGGAGACTCGACCGCCATCGGCATTGGCGCCACCGCACCGGACAACGGCTACATCGGGGTGCTCCGCAACGCCCTGGCCGAACGTGACGGTGAACCGTGGCGGGTGATCAACATGGCCCAGTCCGGGGCGAGGGCCGCCGACGGGTTGGAGCGGCAGCTCCCGGTCATCGAGGAGCTCCACAGTTTGGCGACCCCACCGACGCTCACGATTTGTGTGATCGGCACCAACGACGTGGTGTGGTCCAAAGAGACCGCGTTGCTTCGCAGACAACTGAAGGAACTGTTGGCCAGGCTTCCCGAGGGAACGCTGGTCGGGCCCGTCGCCGGAGGAAGCCCTCGGGCTCGGTCGGCCAATCGCGCAATCCGGGGCGGCGCCTCAGAACACGGCCACTCGGTCATTGAGCTGTGGCAGGAGCCAGGGCCTCCGCCAACCCAACGCATCGCACCGGACCGGTTCCACCCCAACGACCTCGGCCACCTCCTGATGGCCCGTCCTTTCGCTAGACATCTCGGCGCCCCGGAGCCGCGCTAGTCTTCGCCTCCGTGTCGGGAATTCTCAGTGGACCCATCGATGCAGACGGCGGCCGGAGACGACCGCAGTGGCCGCAGCAGCCTGCGCAGAAGGGGCTGGTGGTTCGCCACCGCACCAGCGGCTGCGTCGGCAAGATCATCCGCTTCTCGCCGCAGCGAGTTGTCCTGCGTGACAGCAACGGGAGAGAACACAGCATTCCGGTCGCGGACGGTGCGTTCTCGGTTGGCGGCAAGACGGTGTCACTCGTGCGACCTCCGCCGCAGCCAACCTCGACGACGGAGTCGAAGCTCACGGCCTCGGGCTCGGTCGCGCCACAGCAGCAGGGAGCCAGGGTCGCGGCCGCAAGTCGCATCGTTGTGGAAGGTCTGCATGACGCTGAGCTGGTCGAGAAGATTTGGGGCGATGACCTGCGGGCCGAAGGTGTTGTCGTTGAACCGTTGCACGGCGCGGACGACCTTGCCGAGATCATTGCCGAGTTCAACCCGAACCCGGAACGCCGATTGGGTGTCCTCCTCGACCATCTCGTCGCCAACTCCAAGGAGTACCGGATTGCTGCCGAGGCCGCCACGGACAACGTTTTGATCACCGGCCACCGTTACGTCGACGTCTGGGAAGCGGTAAAGCCGTCGGTCATCGGAATCGAGGCTTGGCCTCACATTCCAAAGGGAACCGATTGGAAGGAGGGAATCCGAGAGTCATTCGGATTCTCCGGCACCACCGGTGAACTGTGGCGAACCATCCTCGGCCGGGTGTCGTCCTATCGAGACCTTGAACCGTCGCTGGTCGGAGCGGTAGAGGAACTCATCGACTTCGTCGCTCCCCCGCCGGACTACTGAGCAGCGCCCGCTAGGACTCGGCCGGTAGCGAGCGGGCAAACCCTTCGGAGACCTCGCTCGCTCCCAGTTCGCCGGTTGCATCACGTGACCGCACCGGAAAGAAGACAGCCGGGTCAATCAGGTCCGGTCCAAGCGGCGTATTGAACAGGTACCCCTGCATCAAACCGACGTCGAGCGCCCTGAGCTCCTCGAGTTGGTCCTCGAACTCGACCCCCTCGGCGATGACCCGCATGCCCAGGGCGGATGCCATGGCGACGATCGCTTCGATGATGGCCCGGTCGGCTTCGCCGCTTCGCATATCCCGGACGAATCGCTTGTCGATCTTGAGCGCTGTCACCATGTCGAACTGCTTTACGTAGCCGAGCGAGGACTGGCCGGTCCCGAAATCGTCGATGGCCAGCTCCACCCCGAGGTCGCGGATATGGCGCAGCGCACTCAGGCTGTCGAGATGGTCGACAACGACGTCCTCGGTGATTTCCAACACCAGCTGCTCGGGGCTCATGCCAGACCAGCTGAGCACCTCGGCAATCCGCATCGGAAGTCCGGTGTCGACCAGCTGCTGCTCCGCGAGGTTCACGCTCATCCGAACCTTTTTGGCCGCAGGTGAGATGTGGTTCCAGACCGCGGCCTGGGCGCAGGCTTCACGCAGCACAAACTCACCCAGGCGGGACATGTGACCGGCCTCTTCGGCGATCGACATGAAGGCGCCCGGTCCAAGGAACCCTCGGGTCGGGTGGTTCCAGCGGACGAGGGCCTCGAAGCCATACAGCGACCGGTCGAAGACATTGACGATCGGCTGGTAGTGGACCACAAACTCGTTGCGCTCCACCGCGTGCTGCAGGTCCCGTTCAAGATCGATCCGGTCAAGGATCTGCAGTCGCTGTGCATCGTCGTACACGGCGTAGCCGGACTTTGTCTCCTTGGCCCGGTACATCGCCGCGTCCGCTTCTCGGACCAGGTCATCTGCCGCCGGGTCATCACCGGGACGGGAGATGGAGATGCCAATGCTGGTGGAGATTCGATGGTCTTGGCCGTTCAGCGCCACCGGATCGTTGAACCGCTTGAGAATTTGTCGGGCCATGGCAACGACGGAGTCGGCCGAGATCAGGTCTCGACACAGCACGATAAACTCATCGCCGCCGAGTCGAGCGACCACGTCGGTGCTTCGAACGGTTGAGCGCAGCCGGTCGGCAACGATGCGCAGCAGCTCATCGCCAACCTCATGACCCATAGAGTCGTTGACCACCTTGAACCGGTCGAGGTCGAGGAACAGCACGCCGAGCACCATGTCGTTGCGCTTGGCGGTCACGATCGAGTCATCCAGCACGTCGAACAGCTCGGCCCGGTTCGGTAGACCGGTGAGACCGTCGTGGCGGGCGTCGTGGGCGACCTTGTCGAGCTTGGCTTGGTCCGGCTTGGCCACCAATGCCAACACGAGTGCGGCAAAGGACGCGCCCGCTGCGCCGAGCCCGCCCGAGGTGAGGGTCTGGACAAGTGAGATGGTCGAAAGTTGGTAGACCTGATCCAAGACGATCACCCAGATGACCGCGCAAATGAGTCCGACAAGCAGGACTATTGCTGGATGTCCACCCTTTGGTCTTCTCACGAATCTCCTACCGCTCGCTAGATCGCCCTCGGGTTCTCTAATCGGTCCCGAAATGTCCCAGCTTGAAGAGTTCTCCAATTCGTCAAGACTTCAGAGGCAGATACATCTGCCGATCAGGAAATCACGATGTCGGAGGCCACACCTCAAGAACGCGACCTGGCGATCGGTCGGCATGCTGTCATGGCCGAGGCTTTTGAACTACTTGCCGATCATCTTGGCCCCTTCATCGACGCGCGCATGGCCGAGTATTTCGCGGACGAACCGTCGTGGGCCGAAGCAGCCGCAAACCGCCTTGGTCGCCCCGCCGAACACGGTGCCACCGACCCCCTGTTCCAGCTGCTGGTCCTGCGACGATTCTGGGGTCCGGTGTTCGCTGACTTCTACGGCCAGGACCTGCGTCAGATCATCGGCCAGCTCATCGACACCAGAAACATGTGGGCGCACTTCTCGCTGTCCGAGGAGACGACGCAACTCCAACACTCGGTCCTGGCCATCGAGCGGCTACTGGCACCGGTGAAGCCAGAGATCGCCGGACGGCTACGCCAGCTCCGTTCACGAGTCGGTGACCCAAACACTCCGGCGCTCGTTGTTGGTCCCGCGACCGTCGCTGCTCCCTCATCGCAGGAGGCCACGGCGACAGCACCACCACCTCCGGCGGCGGCGAACACCGTGGAAGACGCCGAGCCCCCCACCCGCTCCCCGGCCCGTCCGCTCGTCTCGGCGGTACATCCGACCCCGGCCACCGTTTCCAACGACCCGGCCACCGGTGTCGATGACACGCCCGGGGTCGACGTCGACACCCTCCTGGCCCAGCTCACCGAGACCGAATCTGTCTTTCGAGAACTGCAGGGCCAATATGGCGATCTCCAGGCCGAACTCAGTCAGAGCAGGCGCATCACCGCAAACAAGCAGCTCAAGCTCAGCGTCATGGAGCAACGGCTCGTCGAGGTCGAGGACCACTCGCTCTCGGTGTTGGAAGACCTCATGGAGGAGCGGGTCACCAGGCACCACATCGAGTGGCTGATCGTCGGACTGCTGGCAACGCTGCTGCTGTTCATGGTGCTGGCGTCAACCTGAGACCGCGAACCCCTCTCGGGAAACCCATTCGGGAAACGCTGTCGGGAAACTTCGTCAGCCGATATCTCGGTTTTATGTCCAGCGGCCACAATGGCGGTATGGCAAAGAGTCTCAAAATCGCCAGAATCGCCGGGACCCCCATCTCGGTGAACGGCGGCCTGGTCATTCTCGCTGCCATGTTCATCATCAGTTTGACCGTCCAGGGCTTCCCCCAGATCGACCCCGATGCGTCGCTGACGATCCGCATCGTGGTCGCGACCGCAACCGTCGTAGCGTTTCTCGCATCGATTTTGGCCCACGAATTGGGTCACGCCACCGTCGCCAAACGACAGGGAGTCGGTGTTTTGGGCATCACCCTGTCATTGCTCGGTGGCTACGCCCAACTCGACCGACAGGCGCCGACCCCCAGGGCCGAATTCTCCATTGCTGCCGCCGGGCCTGCGGTGAACATCGTCATCGGCGGCATTCTCGCCGGAGTCGCTTACTGGGCCTATATCGCCGAGTGGGCAAGCAGCCTCGTCCTGGGAGCGATCATCTGGCTTGCCGGCGTCAACCTGGTGCTGGCGGCGCTCAACCTCGTTCCCGCCGCCCCGCTCGACGGCGGACGTGTGCTCACCGCTGCTCTCTGGAAGAAGTTCGCCGATGCTGAGCGGGCCAGAATCGTCTCCGGGCGACTCGGGCTGATTCTTGGCGCCATCGTGGTGATTGTCGGCGCCTACCAAATCCTCGGCTCACAGTGGGAGGGGCTGGTGACCGTGATCGTTGGCATGTTCCTCTTCAACGGAGCCAGGGGTGAGATTGG
>CAZSTV010000031.1:24587-36303 GCA_964609665.1 uncultured Acidimicrobiaceae bacterium | reverse complement strand
CTCCGAGCGTCAGACGTACTCTCCGTTGGCTCGTCCGGTCTTCGGACCCGCAAAATGCGCACCGCCCTTTCTGCGCTCGGCATCACCATTGGCATTGCAGCGATGGTCGGCGTGCTCGGCATCTCCGAATCGAGCAGGGCAGACCTCCGCAACCAGATCGAGGCCCTCGGCACCAACCTGCTGACCGTCACGCCAAGCGGCGGATTTGGCGGCGGCGACGGGGTCCTGCCCGGCGAAGCCGTCGCCAAGGTCTCCCGCATCGGTCCCGTTGAGCGGGTGGCCGACGTGGTGGCGCTCGACCAGACCGTGCTGCGCAACGACCTGGTCAACCCCAACGAGACCGGCGGCGTGACCGCGATGGCCGCCGACGTTGACCTGCTCCAAACGCTCAACGGCGAGGTGGCGGCCGGGGTTTGGTTGGACGACGCAACGGCGACAGCGCCCACGGTCGTACTCGGGTCGGTCACCGCAGAGCGGTTGGGTATGGACGACGTCAGCCTCGGCGCAATGGTGTACCTCGGCGCCAGCTGGTTCACGGTGATCGGGATCCTGGAACCGTTCCCGCTCGCACCGGACCTGGACCGGGCGGCCCTCATCGGCAAACCGGCCGCCGAGACCTTCTTCGAGGTAGAGCTGAATCCCAGCACCGTGTATCTACGGACCTCGCCAGAACAGGTCGACGCGGTCCGGGGCGTGCTCGGCCCAACCGTGGACCCCGAAAGCCCTGACGAGGTGTCCATCTCCCGGCCCTCCGAGCTGCTGGAAGCTCAGGAGGCAACCGACGCCGCGTTCACCAGCCTGTTCCTCGGCCTTGGCGCCGTGTCGCTGCTGGTCGGTGGCGTGGGCATTGCGAACGTGATGGTGATCGCCGTGATCGAGCGGCGCAACGAAATCGGTCTGCGCCGGGCCCTCGGCGCCACTCGGGCCCACATCCGCCGCCAGTTTCTCACCGAGTCGCTCATCCTGTCCGCCATCGGCGGTGTGGCCGGGGTTGGTACCGGCATCGCGGTGACCGCCGTCTACGCCCGGCTGAAGGATTGGCAGATTGTCATCCCGCCGCTGGCCGTTGTCGGTGGCCTCGCCTCGGCGCTGGTCATCGGCGCCATCGCCGGGCTCTATCCGGCCATGCGGGCCGCCCGCCTGGCCCCAACCGAAGCACTGAGGTCAACATGAGCACGTCCCGCACCTCACGTGGCTTCATCGGCCGCTGGCCCATGGTGGCAATGCTGCTGGTGGCCATCGTCGCCGCGGTGGCCCTCTTTGCGCCCTTCGGGATTCTGGAGCTGGCCGAGCCGTCCGATCCTGCCGCAGACGGGACCGTTGGCGTTGTCTTCGATACGGCGTCAGCGACGGTCCAGAACTTGGAGTCCACATTCGAAACCGAGGACGCGAACATCGTGTTCGTCGGGGAGATCACCATCACCGACCCCCAGCAGGGGACGATCGGCTGGATCGTCGGTACCGAGACCACCGTCGAGCCCGGCGACGTGCTCTATGAGCGAGACGACCAGGCGGTGACCCTGATGACCGGGTCGGTTCCGGCGTGGCGAACCATGCAGGTTGATGATGTGGGCCAGGACGTGGCCCAACTGGAAGCCAACCTGTTGGCGCTCGGCTATGGCACCGAGGCCGAGTTCACCGTCGATGACACCTATACCTCGGCCACCGCCGCCATCGTGCAGCGGTGGCAGACCGATGTCGGAGCGGAGGACACCGGCTCGGTCGCCTTTGGCGATGTGGTCTTTGGACCGGAGCAGGCCCGGGTCGGTGTGGTGTCCGCCGCGGTGGGCGACACCACCGGAGCCGGTGCCCCCCTGTTCACACTGTCCAGCACGGAACGGCAACTGAACTTCACCGTCGATGCCGAGTTGATTGGCACCATCGCAACCGGCACGAGCATCTCGGCCCGCCTCCCCGACCGCTCAACCGTTGAGGGGAACATCGTTGCGGTGGCCCCCGCAGGCTCCGGCATCTCCACTGTGACCGCCGCGCTCGACACCAACAACGACGCGCCGCTGCCCCAGGGTGACTCAATCCCGGTCACCGTCTCCTGGGCCGATGTTGTAGCCGACGAGGCGGTCACCATTCCGGCCGGTGCCATCCTGCGCCTCGACGGTGGCCACTACGCGGTCCAGGTGGTGTCCGACGACGGCGACACAACACTCACCCCCATCGAGGTGGGAGCCAAGGTTGGATCTGCAGTGCAGGTGGTATCCGGGCTGGAGCCGGACGACGAGGTCATCGCCCCGTAAGTTCACATCTGGTCGGGGCCCTAGTGGCCGAACATCATCAACCACTGCTCGGCGGTCTTTGGCTTGTACACCACGTTCAGCTCTCGGGTCTCTCCCATGGAACGAGACGGCTCCGGTGAGTAGAGGTGACCGGGGAACAGCACCGCCTGGTCCGGGACCTTGGAAAGCCGACCGGTGAGCGAGTGGTACAGCTCTTCGGGGTCACCGCCGGGAAGGTCGGTCCGACCGCAGCCGTCGAGGAACAGCGTGTCACCGGAGACCAGGTGGTCCTCGACCAGGAAGCACTGGCTACCCGGCGTGTGGCCGGGGGTGTGGATCAGCTCAATCTCGATCTCGCCAACCATGACCGAGTCTCCCGAGCCGTGGGCGACCAGCTGGTCTGCGCCAAGGCCGGTGGTCTTTGTGACGAACTCAAGCTCGGGAGCCTGCAGGTGAATGGGCACATCGGTGTGCTCCAACAGCCCGGCGATGCCGTCGATGTTGTGGCCCATCATGTTCCCGCCGATGTGGTCGGCGTGATAGTGGGTGCCGAGCACGCCGGTCAACGTCATGCCGTCGGCTTCCAAGATGCCGAGCAGCCCGGCGACGTCGTAGGCCGGGTCGACGATGACGGCCTCCTTCGTTTCGTTGTCGCCGATCATGTACGCGAAGTTGACCATCTGCTGGGCGATCATGTTGTCGGTTGCGAAGTCCCGACCGCTGAGAAGTTGCTTGAAGTAGAGGCGATCTTCCATGGAAAGAGACTCTAGTGTCGGACCTCGGGCAAGTACCCAACGGACGGATCGATGATGGGCGGCTGAACCGGGTGCGGAGAAAGCGGCCGGGGTGATGACGTTGGGGCAGTAGAATCGGTCCGTGAGCAACGCCCCGTTGAAAATCGCCTATCTGGGACCGGCCGGTACCTTCACCGAGCAGGCCCTGATGAGCCAGCCCGATCTAGCAGCCCACGACCTCGTGCCATACCCGAAGTTTGTGGACGTGCTGGATGCAACGTCGGTCGGTGATGTCGACCTCGGTTTCGTTGCCATCGAGAACGCCATCGAGGGCACGGTCAACGTCACGTTGGACGCGCTGGCGTTTGATCATGAGCTGTTGATTCAGCGAGAGGTGGTGCTGGACATCAAGCTCAACCTCATGGCCATCGAGGGCACAGCGATGAGCGACATCCACACCGTGTACTCCCATCCGGTGGCAAACGCTCAGTGCCGTGGGTTCCTCCACAAAGAACTGCCGGACGCCCCGGTGCACGCGGCCAACTCCACGTCCGAAGCGGCGGTGATGGCCGCCGAGCAACCGGGACTTGCGGCGTTGGCCCCAAGCCTTGCGGCCGAAAAGCACGGCCTTGCGTTGCTGGCGGAAGACATCGCAGACCACCCCGGCAACCAGACACGGTTCGTGCTGGTCGCCCCGGCCGGTGTGCCACAGGCGACCGGTCACGACAAGACCACCGTTGTGCTGACCCAGCGCCAGGACAAGCCGGGTTCCTTGGTCGCCATCCTCGAAGAGTTCGCAGCCCGCAGCATCAACCTGTCCCGGCTCTCCTCACGGCCGGTCAAGACGTCGCTTGGCAACTACTGCTTTGTCATCGACCTCGATGGACACATCGCCGATGAACTCATCGCCGACTGTCTGCGCAGCGTGCGGGCCAAGCACGCCGACGTGAAGTTTCTCGGCAGCTATCCCACCGCGGGCCGCGGCGCCACCGAGACCCGCCGGGACGCCTCTTCGGCCTGGGCCGAAGCGGGCCAGTGGATGGAATCGCTGCGCTCTCAAATCGCAGACTGACCCGACGCCGCTGAATTCCTAGGGTCGGTGGCGGCGACTACCGTTCGTGGCATGAGGTATGTCCGCAGCGATGAGCATCTGTTGCACTTCCCGGACGGTGAGCTGTCCGGCGGTACGTTCGTCCGACCCTTCGAGTGTCCCGAGCGTTGGGACTACATCGTTGCGGCCCTTGACGCTGCCGGGTTCCGAGACGTGGTTGACCCGTTGCCGCCGGACCGGGAGCGCATCGCCACCGTGCACACCGCGCCGTACCTCCAGTTCCTTGAGACGGCGTGGCAGCAGTGGACAGACACCGGCTACGAGGAGGATGCCCTGCCGTCGGTCTTTCCGGCCAGACACATGGCTCAGGTGGAGCCGGAACACATCGACGGGAAGCTCGGCTACTACGCATTCGCCCTCGAGACCGCCATCACCGCAGGGACCTGGCAAGCCGCGCTCGGCGCTGCCGCTCTGGCCCAAACCGCCCAAAAGTTGGTGTCGGGAGGCGACGCTGCCGCCTTTGCCCTGTGCCGCCCGCCAGGACACCACGCGGCAGCGGACCTGTTCGGCGGTTACTGCTTCTTGAACAACGCCGCCATCGCCGCCGAGGGCTTTCTGGCCGACGGAGCGTCTCGGGTTGCCGTGCTCGACGTTGACTTTCACCACGGCAACGGCACCCAGGCCATCTTCTATGACCGCCCCGACGTGCTCTTCCTCTCACTCCACGGAGACCCTCGCCACGAGTTTCCCCACTTCCTCGGCTACGCAAACGAACGCGGCGCCGGTGACGGCGAAGGCTTCAACCACAACTACCCGCTGGCCCCCGGCACCCCGTACGCCGCGTGGGCCGAGGCCCTGGCCGATGCCTGCACCCACATCACCGCGTTTGCGCCGGACGCGCTTG
Organism: uncultured Acidimicrobiaceae bacterium; assembly: GCA_964609665.1. Lineage (GTDB taxonomy): Bacteria > Actinomycetota > Acidimicrobiia > Acidimicrobiales > SZUA-35 > JAHELU01. The sequence continues at coordinate 31,383 of CAZSTV010000031.1, read as the reverse complement.
TGGTGTCGCTCGGCGTCGACACGTTTGAGGCCGACCCGATCAGCTCCTTCAAGCTGACATCGGATGACTTCAGCCGGTACGGCAACACCATCGGGGCGCTCGGCCTGCCAACGGTCTACGTGATGGAGGGTGGGTACGCGGTCGAACAGATCGGCATCAACACCGTCAACGTGCTCCAGGGCCACCTCGAACGCTCCTGACACCGCGCGTCGAGTCCGACGGTCGGAGCCAAATGTCGGACCCTATGGAGCATTGTTGGGACACCTACTAAGGTGCCGCTATGACTGAGAGCGTGTGGGCATGACTGAGAGCGTTTACAACGTCGTCGAACTCATCGGCACCAGCGCCGAGTCCTGGGAGAAGGCCACCGCCAACGCTGTCACCGAAGCGGCGAAAACCCTGCAGGACCTCCGGGTAGCCCGGGTGATTGAGCAGGACGTGATGATTGAAGACGGAGAGGTTGCGCTCTTTCGATCCAAGGTCCGGCTGTCCTTCAAGCACGACACCGACGCCGATTAGTCATGACCGATCCGAACCAGGGCCGTGCGATGCAGGAACCGGTCTTTCGGGTTGTCCGTCTGGTCTCCACCTCGTCCACGTCATGGGAGGACGCGGCACGGCGCGGTGTTGCTGAGGCCGCAAAGACCAACCCGCGGCTGCGCAGCGCCAGGGTCTCCGATATGGACACGCTGGTCAGCAACGACCAGGTTGTCCGCTACCGACTGAAGCTTGAGCTGGCGGTCCAGATCGACCGGGAACGACCGAGCCCCGTGCTCGGTGAACCAACCGTCGTGGTCAAGCGGTACTTGATCGTCGCCAACCAAACCCTTGCCGGAGACCTCATTCCCAACCTGGTCGATGAGCGAGCCGCCGACGGCAATGCCGAGTTCCACCTGCTCGTCCCCGCCACCCGCTCAAAGGAAACCCAGCGGCTGATGACCGGCGTGGCAGACCCCATGTCTGGCTATGCGGTGGTGGCCCCCGAAGATCTGACCATTGCCAGAGAGATTGACAGGGAGCAGGCCAAGGCGAGGCTCGCCGGCTTCCTCGACCGCCTGTCCGATCACGCCGAGGTGCTGACCAGCGAAGTCGCCGGGCATGACCCGTTCGCCGCGGTGGCCCGGGTGATGGAACGGTCAAGCTTTGATGAGGTGATCATCTCCACGTTGCCGTCCTCGGTGTCGCGGTGGCTGAAGATGGACCTGCCAAGCCGGGTCGAGCGGGCCTATGCCATTCCGGTCGTGGTGGTCAACCCACCGAACAAGTAAGCGAGCGGCGACGCCGTATACCGGGGCTACGCCGTATACCGGGGCTACGCCGTTTCGGCGTCCGCTTCCAGGTCAACCTTTTTGAACAGCGGTGTTGGCTTGTCGATTGGCCTGCCAACCTCAAGCGGTGAGCGCTGCCATCCCTCGGTGGTGCCAAGCACCTCATCAAGGGCAGCCGATGAGAACGGCAGGTATGGGGCCAACATGACCCGCACGCCGTTGATGGCGCTAAGGGCGACGAAGAGCACGTCGATCCCACGGTCCGGATCGCTCTTGGCCAGCTTCCACGGTTCGGTCGCCGTCAGGTACTGGTTGACGCTCTGGGCGGCGTCCATCCCGGTCCGCAGCGCGGCCCGAAGCTGGGCCCGCTCAAACTGTTCAGCCGCCTGATCGAGGTACCCGTCGATACCGGCGAGCAGCGAGTCATCTTCGGCCTGGAGTTCGCCGGGCTTCGGGATGGCGCCGTCACAGTTCTTGTGGACCATCGACAGGACTCGATTGACCAGGTTGCCCCAGGTCGCCACGAGCTCTTCGTTGATCCTGGCGGCGATCTGTTCTTCGGAGATCTCGGTGTCCGCCTGCTCCGGGAACGCCGCGGCAAGTGCATAGCGGAGCGCGTCCGGCTCGAACAGGGCGAGACCCTCGTCAATGGTCAGGCCGACGCCCCGACTCGCCGAGGCCTTGCCGCCCTTGAAGGTCACGTACTGGTTGGCGGGGATGTCATCTGGCAGGTGCAGCGCGCCACCGTCCAGCTTGTCTCCCGCGCCGAGTAGCTGGGCGGGCCAGAACAGCGCGTGGAACGGGATATTGTCCTTGCCGATGAAGTAGACGTGGCGGGCATCGCCGTTCTGCCACCAGTGCTTCCACCGGTCGGGGTCGCCGCCGGTGGCCGCCCACTCTTTTGATGCCGACAGGTACCCAATCACCGCGTCGTACCAGACGTAGATGCGCTTGCCGGGGCCGAGGTCATCGACGGGCAGTTCGATGCCCCACTCGATGTCACGGCTGATGGCCCGGTCGAGCAGACCTTCCTCAAGCCAGCCCATCGCAAAGTTGAGGACGTGGGGCCGCCAGCCCTGCTTGGCCTCAAGGTAGGTCCGCAGTTGGTCTTGAAAGTCCGAGTAGCGGAAGTAGTAGTGCTCGGTTTCACGCAGCACGGGGGTGGCCCCGGACAGTTTGGACCGGGGGTTGATCAGATCTGTCGGGTCGAGCGTGCGGCCGCAGTTGTCGCACTGGTCGCCGCGGGCGTCTTCGTAGTCGCAGTGGGGGCAGGTGCCTTCCACGAACCGGTCGGGCAGAAACCGTTCCTTCTCCGGGTCGAACAACTGCTCGCTGACCCGGCGGTCGATGTGCCCGTTCTCCAGCTGGGCCAGGAACATCTCCTGGGTGGTGGCGGTGTGATTCTCCGTGCCGGTGGTGGTGAAGAGGTCCCAGCTCATGCCGAGCTCATCCCACTGCCGGCAGATCTCTGCGTGATACCGATCGACAATGTCGGACGGTTCGACGCCCTCTTCCTCGGCCCGCACGGTGATTGGCGTGCCGTGCACGTCAGAGCCACTGACCATCAGCACCTCGTTACCCGCCGCTCGCTGCTGCCTGGCGAAGATGTCAGCAGGCAGGTACGCACCGGCCAGGTGGCCAAGGTGGCGTGATCCGGAGGCATAGGGCCAGGCAACGGCAACAAGAACAGGGGTGGTCATCGAGGGCAACAATACCGCCATCAGCGCCGTGGCTGGCCGTTCATTTCATCTGAGTTGCAGCCGTTTTCTGAAGTTCGACGCGGCAGAAGTTCATCAGCTCGGGGGAATACTCGATCCAGCGGACCAGTTTCGTCGCTATGGAGTCTCGTCGAGCCTGGTCCGTTGTTGCCGGTATGGCGCTTGCCCTCTCCGCCTGCGGCGACTCGGTGGAGGGCGCCGTTGCGCCGTCCGAAGCGGTTGCAGACGACCGGTTCCACCCCGACGGCTGGCCCGGCGCGTCAAAGGAGTTCGCCGAAGATCTGTACGACCCGATCGAGGCCGGCGAGCAGGCCCCCGCTGGATTCCGGCAGGTGTTGAAGCGTGACTGGATTGCCCCGGTCTATGACCCCACCTTCGTCGAAGCCGACCAGATTGACTGGCCGGAAGAAGAGTTGGTCATCGGGGTCGATCTGGAGGGCGAGGCCCGGGCCTACCCCGTCGGGTTCTTGAACCGCCGGGAAATCGTCATCGACATGCACCGGGGCATCCCCACCTTCGTCACCTGGTGACCGCTGTGCGGAACGGCGATGGTTCATCGCCGAGAGATCGACGGCCGGGAAATCGTCCTGGGTAACCATGGCGCCCTCTGGGGCAACGCCATGACGTGGTTCGACCATGAGACCGGCAGCGTTTGGAGCCAGCCCATCGGTCAGGCCATCCTCGGCCCGCTCGAAGGCGCCACCCTTGAGTTGTTGCCGTCCACTCTCACCCGGTGGAGCGACTGGAAGGAAACCCACCCGGACACCTTTGCCCTCGACGCCGCCACCAGCCTGAGCAGCGGCCGGTTCAACCTGGAGATGATGGCGGTGGTGGTCGAGCTGAACGAACAGTCCATCGCCTACCCGGTCCCCGATATCCGAGAGGTCGGCGTGGTGAACTCGGAGTTGGACGGGGTGCCGTTTGCGGTGACGTCCTCGGCGTCCAACGACAACTGGGCGGTCTTCTCCCGCACCCTCGATGACCGGGTGGTGGAGTTGGCTCTGGAAGACGGCGTCCTTGTCGAGGTCGGCGGTGACGGCCGCTGGGATGCCAACACCGGCCTCGGCATTGACGGCACCACCGAGCAGCTCGACCATCTGCCGGGCTTCACGTCGTTCCCGGCCGACTACACCACCTTCTATCCCAACGGTTCGTTCTGGCAGGTGAGCGGCCTTCGAACGGTCCAGGACGTACTGTCGTCCTGACCACGGGCACTCTGGCTACCCGCCGGACTTCTACACTCGACAACATGGGAATCGCCACGCTCAGCGTCGTCGCCCTCGACTGTCCGGACCCCGAGGTGCTCTGTCGCTTCTATCAGGGCATCGTCGGCGGCACGATCAAGACCGAGTCACAGACCGACGAGTGGATCCGGCTCCAGGTGGACGGCGGTTGCGACATCGGCTTCCAACGGGTTGCCAACTACCGAGCGCCCGGTTGGCCCGATGGCGACCCGCCCCAGCAGGTCCACCTGGACTTCGCGGTCTCCGACCTGGAGGAAACGGCCGAGCTGGTCGTTGGGCTTGGCGCCCGTCGGGCCGAGGTGCAGCCCCAGCCCGATGAATGGCTGGTGTTCCTCGACCCAGCCGGCCATCCGTTCTGCCTGATCCTCATCTGAGGCCGCTCTGATCTCGCGCTGCTCTGCTCTGATGTGATCTGGCCGAACAAGCCGAGCTGATAGCTCGCGAGACTGCCGGGGAGCCGCGGCGGCATGGACCTCCCCGACAGTCACGCCAACGCTGGTCCTCCAGCGGCGATCTCGTTGCTCGATGCGACGCTACTGAACCACCGAGCGCTCTTTTTCGGCCTGCGCTCCTGGGTCTCGTAGTCCACCTCGATAATGCCGAAGCGCGGCACATACCCGTGGGCCCACTCAAAGTTGTCGAACAGTGACCAGACCAGATACCCCTCGATCGGGCAACCGTCCTGGATTGCGCCATGCACTTCGATCAGGTGGTCACGGATGTAGGCCAGGCGGTCATCGTCGACGACGTGTCCGTCGGCTCGCGCCTCATCGGGCATCGGCGCACCGTTCTCGGTGATCATGTACCGCGAGAACGAGTAGCGGTCCCGGAGGTCACGCAAAAGCTGACCAAAGCTCGGGGCGTGAATTTCCCAGCCCATCGAGTTGCGTGGTGTGTCGGCCGGAAGCTCATAGGACGAGTCCGTCGAGATGCGCTGCCGTGTGTAGTAGTTGACGCCGAGGACGTCTATGGGTTGGGCGATGGTCTCCATGTCGCCGTCGAGAATCTCGCTGCGATCCCAGCCGTAGTGGTCTGCGGTGACGTCGGGGTACCCGAGACCGTCAAGCGGGTCGGCGTACCACAGGTTCTCCAGGTTGTGGACGTGCAGCGTCTTCTCGGCGTCGGCCTCGCTGTCGGTCACGGGAACCGCCGGCGTGAAGTTCAACGTGATGTTGACGTTGGCATCGCACACCGAACGGATGCTCTGGGCCGCAAGGCCATGGGCCAGCAGCAGGTGGTGAGACGCACTGAAGCCTTCAATGATGGACGTTCGACCGGGGGCATGCTCGCCGGTGACGTAGCCATGGTTGGCGGAGACGAACGGCTCATTGAGCGTGGTCCACGCGTCGATCCGGTCACCGAGGTGTTCCGCCATGATCTGGGCGTAGGCCGCAAAGTGATGGGCAGTGTCGCGGTTGAGCCAACCGCCCTGATCCTCGAGCACCTGTGGCAGGTCCCAGTGGTAGAGGGTGGGTAGCGGTCGGATGCCGGCACCGAGCAGTTCGTCGACCAGGCGGTCATAGAAGTCAAGGCCCGCCGGATTCGCCGGGCCGGAACCACCGGGAACGATCCTGGTCCACGCCACCGAAAATCGGTAGGCGTTGAGGCCAAGCTCACTCATCAGCGCAACATCTTGCTTGTACAGGTTGAGGTGATCGCACGCCGGGTCGCCAGACGTGCCATCAGCGATGCGGCCCGGCTCGGCGCAGAACGTGTCCCAAATACTTGGCGACTTGCCGCCTTCCGCTACGCCACCTTCGATCTGGAACGCAGACGTTGCCGAACCCCACACAAATCCCTCGGGGAAGGCAAAGGGTTGGCCGGTGTCGGCAGTTTTGGAAGCGCTTTCATCTTTGGACACGTACGGAAATCTCCTATTCGGAAGCGCAGGCAGTTGCACTCCTGCCAATGACTTTAGCTGCGCTTCTCGCCCTCCAATGCCATCGCCGCAGAGGGAGTAGTGTGACATCTTAGTTGTTGTTTGGAAGCGCTTCCAGAAGTATTGTAAGAGTTGCAACCCACGTGAAAGCCCTGCCCTCATGGCCTCCAGCACCCATCGGACAGCAGGTACGCCGTGACCAGCGAGGTAACCCTGGACGACGTTGCCGAAAAGAGCGGCGTCTCGCGAGCCACCGCTTCACGGGCGTTGAACGGTCGCGATGGCGTCCGCGACGATGTCCGAGAACGGGTCCACATCATCGCCAAAGCGCTCGGGTACCGACCGAACCGCGCCGCAAAGAACCTCGCTGGCGGACGCACCTCGGTGATCGGCCTTCTCATCGGCCGGGACGACATTCATACCGATGTATATGCAGTGTCGCTCATCCAGGCGGTGGCCAAGGCGGCGGAGGACCACGACGAGGGTCTCATGCTGCTGTTGGATTCCAAGGAGCCGACCGAGGCGGTGCAGAACCTCATCAGCGATGGATTGGTGGACGGCGTCATCGTCAGTGTTGTCGCCCTCGGCGAACGTTGGGTGGAGGAACTGCTGGATGCCCACATACCCACCGTGCTGGTCGGGTCGCTCCCCCCTCGCCCGGGAGTTGCCGTCGTCAGCGTCGAGAAC
>CAZSTV010000031.1:21673-24577 GCA_964609665.1 uncultured Acidimicrobiaceae bacterium | reverse complement strand
CATGCTCGACGGCGGCTGCCGACGACTTGGCTCGATCACCGGCCCGCTCGACAAAACCGACGCTATGCAGCGCGCCGACGGTTACCGCCTGGCCCACGCTCGACGGTCGCTCCCGGTGGACGAGTCGCTGATCATCGCCGGCGACTACACCCGACAGGCCGCCTACGACCTGGCGGACCGGCTGATCGACATGAAGCCGGACGGCATCTTCTGCGGAAACGACGAGACCGCACTCGGCGTTCTTCGCCGGACGACCGAGCGCGGCATCAAGGTGCCGGAAGACCTGGCCATCGCGGGCTTCGACGGAACCTCGGCGAACGAGGTGGCGGCGCCCCGCCTCACCACCATCCATCAGCCCTTCGCCGAAGTGGCTGACAAGGCGGTCAAAGCACTCATCACGTCCATCACCGGCAGTGACGGCCCTCTCGAACAGCTCGTGGTCCCTACGATCTTCTATGGCGAGACCACCAAAACGGTCGAGGGCCCTGACGCCTGAACGCCAAGACCCTCAATCGATGTGAACAGGCGAAGCGACGTCAGTCGGTGGCGATCGCTTCCAAGATGTTCCGCCTGCTGGCCCGCACCGACGGAACGATGGAGGCGAGCAGCCCAACCACCGCGGCCAGCCCCACCACCGTCGTCAATGCGACTACCGGGACTGAGAAGCTGGACACGCCCTGATCACGCAGTGCGTAGATGATGGCGTACCCGAAGAACAGGCCAAGCGCCACGCCGAGCAAGGCGCCGAACACCGCGGTGATCACTGCCTCCCAGCGGATCGTTGACTGCACCTGGCCCCTGGTCATACCGACCGCTCGGAGCAAACCAATCTCTCTGGTCCGCTCGATGGTGGAGAGCCGCATCGTGTTGGCAATGCCGAAGGCGGCGATGATGATGGCCAAGCCGAGCAGCGCGTAGATCAGGTTGAGGATGAGGTCGAGCTGCCCGGTTTGGCTCTCGACAAACTCTTCCCGGTCCTGAACGGTGGTGTTCGGGTAGGCAGCGGTGACCGACTCAATTGCCGCACGCCCCTCCTCGATCGACACTCCCTCGGCCAACGTGGCATAGGCGGCGAACTCCAGCTGCTCAGCACCCGTGGACTCCCACAGCGACTGGCTGATCACCTGGTTGCCCGCAAGGGCAGCATCGTCGTAGAGGCCGCGCACGGTCAGGGACTGCTCGCCACTGTTCGGGAAGTTGACCAAGACCGTGTCACCAACGCCGACCTCCAGGTCTTCCGCCTTGGTGTCCAGCAGGAAGATGGCGTCGTCGGTCAGATCCGATGGAGCACCTTCGATGAGCCCGATGTCAAACAGCTCGAAGCCGGTTGCTGGATCAAACGCCAGCAGGAAGTCGCCAGTGCCTTCCAACTCACCGATACCGACACGGATACCGGAGACCACCTCGGTCTCATCAAGTTCGGCAAGGCTCGAGGTCAGCTCTGGACTGAAGCCACCGCCAGGTCCGAACGAACCGGAGTCGATAACCACATCGCCCACGAAACCTTCTTCGATGGTGTTTTCAATGGACGCCGACAGCGACGATGCCAGCACGGTCACGCCGGCTACGAGCGCAACGCCGACGGTGAGCGCCGCAGCGGTGCGGGCCATCCGCTTCGGGTTCCGCATCGAGTTGTCCCTGGCAAGCTTGCCGGTGGTTCCCCGGGTTGCCGCAATAGGAGCGCCGAGCACCCGAGCAACCGGTTTAGCGATGGTGGGACCGAGGACGAACACGCCAATGAACATGGCGACCGCGCCGAGACCGGCGAGGCTGATCTCCGGGGCCAACAGGCCGACGAGGATGGCCACCGCGCCCAGTGCGGTTATCACCAGACCGATACCGACCCGAACGTTGTTTCGTTTGTAGCTCTCGGCCGCGGACTCCCGCATCGCCTCGATGGGCGTGATCCTGGCCGCCCGAACGGCGGGGAAGAGGGCTGCGACCACCGTGACCACGGTGCCGACCACCACGCTGAGAATGATGGTTCGGGGCAGCACTACCAAGCCGCCGGACGGCAGCTCAATGCCGAAGCCGTTCAGCATGGCCTGCAGCCCGAACGACAACCCAATGCCGAGGCCGACGCCGAGGAGTGAGCCGACGATGCCAATGACAATCGCTTCCACGAAGACCGAGCCGAGCACCTGGCCTTGATTCGCACCAAGGGCTCGGAACAGTGCAAGTTCCCTCGTCCGCTGAGCGATCAAGATGGAAAAGGTGTTGTAGATAACGAACGTTGAAACGAACACTGCGATGATCGCAAAGATCGTAAGGAAGATGGTGAAGAAGCTCAGGCTGTCACGGATGGCGTCCTGATTCTCCTCGGTGGCTTCGGTCCCGGTGATGACCTCGTTGTTACCGTCGAGTACCGCCGCGACCCGGGAGACGATCTCCTCTTCGCTGAGACCCTCCTCGGCCCTGATGGCGATGCCGTCGAGTACACCTTCGACAGCGAGCGCCCGCTGCGCTTCTTCCAACTCAAACAGCGCCGTGGTAGCGCCGCCGATGGACCCGGAATCGCCGAACTTGGCAACGCCGACAAGCTCAAAGGTCTCAGCGCCAACCGGGACCAGAATTTGAATCTGGTCACCGACCGACAGATTGCCGGTTTCGGCGGTTGTCTCGTCCAAAACCACTTCACCGGGGCCGGTGGGTTCACGGCCATCGGAGATGGTGAACTGGGACAGCTCATCATCGTCGGTCCAGGAGAACCCGAACGTCGGTGGGCCCTGTCCGGGGTTGCCGATGGGCTCGCCCTCGGAGTCAACGACGGTGGCGGTGCCCTGCACGAAACCGTCGACCGCGGCGACGCCGTCAACCGCGGCCACCTCGTCGACGAGTGACTCAGGAATCTTGGAGCGAACCTGTATGCCGAAGCCGACGTCGATGATTTCCGACGAGCGGACC
>CAZSTV010000031.1:8142-21647 GCA_964609665.1 uncultured Acidimicrobiaceae bacterium | reverse complement strand
TCGGTGAAGATCATGGTCCCGGCCAAGAACGAGATGCCGAGGATGACGGCCAACGCAGTGGCCACGGTGCGGCCGAAGTGGCCGCGAATGGATTTCAATGTTGCGCGAAGCACTGGAGATCAGTCCCCCAGATTCCGCATGGTGTCATACACCATGTCAGCGGTGGGGCTGGCAAGCTCGTGCACGATGCGGCCATCGGCCAGGAACATCACCCGGTCGCTGTAGGCGGCGGACACGGGATCGTGGGTGACCATGACAATGGTCTGTTCCAACTCGTCGACGGCCCGGCGCATGAAGTCCAGGATCTCGGCGCCGGTCCTGGAGTCCAGGTTGCCGGTCGGCTCATCACCGAAGATGATCGCCGGTCGGCTGGCCAACGCCCGTGCCACGGCGACACGCTGCTGCTGACCGCCGGACAGTTCGTTCGGGCGGTGGGTTTGGCGATCGGCGAGACCAACGGTCTGGATCACTTCATCGATCCATGCCGGATCGCCCTTTGAGCCCGCAAGGTCGAGCGGGAGGGTGATGTTCTCCCGGGCGTTCAAGGTGGGGATCAGGTTGTAGGCCTGAAAGACAAACCCGATCTTCTCCCGCCGGAGCGTGGTGAGCGCCTTGTCGGATAGCGCTGACAGCGGCTGCCCGCCGATGTACGCCTCGCCCGAGCTGAGACGGTCGAGGCCGGCCATGCACTGCATCAGCGTTGATTTGCCGGAGCCGGAGGGGCCCATGATGGCGGTGAAGCGGCCGGCTTCGAAGTCGACGCTCACCTCTCGGAGCGCATGCACTTCGGTGTCGCCCATGCCATACACCTTGGAGGCGCCGATGGCGCTTGCTGCCGCGTTGCCCGCTGGCTGTGGTGGCGCACCAGGCATGCTTTGCGGTGCTGGGGGTAGGTGTTCGGTTGCTTCTGTCATCTTCAGTCTCCCTCGACTGTCTGAATCTGCGACATAGGTGTTCTTAGGCGGAGTTTTTAGGCAGTGCGTGTTTCTCGGCACTGCGTATTCTTCCAGTCACAACCTATGCCTGGCGGCGATTTCCGGCGTCGGCCACACTGACGATTTCGCCGTCATACTTGCGGCTGATGCCGGACGTCACATCGTGGACCCTTCGGTCAGCTGGGTCAGGCTTGGCCGGGCTGCACGACACCACGTTCGTAGGCCATAACCACCGCCTGAACCCGATCTCTGACGTCGAGCTTGGTCAAGACCCGCCCAACGTGGGTCTTCACAGTGGTTTCGCTGACAAACAGCTTCTCGGCAATCTCGGCGTTCGAGAGACCCTTTGCAAGCTCGATCAGCACCTCGGCCTCTCGCTCGGTCAGCTGCTCGAACACCGGTTGCTCGGCACTTGGGGCCGCTGCAGGGGGCCCTGCTTGGAAGCGTTCGATCAGTCGTTTTGTGATCGACGGTGACAGCAACGCCTCGCCGGACGCGACCACTCGGATAGCGGAGATCAGTTGGTCGGCCGGGGCGTCCTTGAGTAGGAAACCGCTGGCCCCATGTTGCAGTGCGGCAAAGACGTACTCGTCAAGGTCGAAGGTGGTGACGATGATGACCCGCGTCGAGGTGTTTGCTTCCAGCCGCCTGGTGGCCTCAACGCCATCCATCACCGGCATGCGGACATCCATGAGCACAACATCGGGCTTGTGGATGCGGACCATTTCGAGGCCGGCTTGGCCGTCGGCGGCCTCACCGATCACCTCGAAGTCATCCTCGGACTCCAGGATCATCCGGAACCCGGTCCGGACCAGCTCCTGATCATCGACGATGGCGACACGAATCATGGGGCAAGCACCGATCGTTCGCTCACGTTCGTTTCGGTCACAGGGAAACGCCGGCCCCGTCGAGCGGGAGCGACACCGACACCACAAACCCGCCACGAGAATGGGGGCCGGCTGCAAAGCTGCCGCCAAACACCTCTACCCGTTCCTGCATACCGCGCAGGCCGTGGCCGCCGCTCTCCCCTGCCTGGGCTCCGCGCCCGTCGTCGGTGATCTTCAGGTCAAGTGAACGCTGGCCATGGGAGATCTCGACCGTTGCCTTCGCTCCGGGTCCACCGTGTTTCAACACGTTGGTCAGCGATTCCTGGATGATGCGGTAGGCGGTCAGGTCGACGGTGGCCGGGAGTGTGTCTACCGAATTCTCGCGCTCCTCGTTGATGGTGACGACCAGGCCGGTGCTGCGCATCTCGGCAACCAATCCGTCGAGGGATTCAAGCCCGGGGGCGGGCTGCCAGCTCTCGGCCGGTTCGGTCCGGATGGCGCCGAGCACCTGACGCATCTCGTTTAGAGCGGTCCGTCCGGTCTGTTCAATCTGTTGTAGCGCACTTGCGGTGCCGTCGGGGTCGCGGTCCAAGATGCGTTGGGCCGCCGATGCCTGCACAACGATGACCGATAGGCCGTGGGCAACAACGTCATGCAACTCTCGGGCAATCCGGGCCCGCTCATCGACCAAGGCCCGGTCCTGGTCCGACTGACGGGAGCGCTCAAGTTCCCTTGCCCGAGCCTCGGTGGCTTCGGTGTATGCCTGTCGGCCAGCGGTGATCATGCCGAACGACGTTGCGGCAGCGCTCGACAGGCCGATGATGGGGATTGCGTACGTGGGGGCGCCCCCGGTCAATACTCCGAGGACGGTGAACGCCGTCAGCGAGATGCCGACGATCCAACTCAGTCGCAGACCGCGGAGTCCGCCAAACGCCGCAGTGGAGTACAGCAACGTGGCCAGAGCCATGTAGGCGTCGGGGAACTCGGCAAGCCAGACGGTCGCCTGGAGCGCAGCGCCGACGACGAGCGCTCTGCATGGTGCCACCCGCCGAAACGGCACCATCCATGCGGGACCGATGATGATGATCCAGTCGAGGAGGGAATCGGGGCCGAGCAGCGGCGCACCGTTGAGCCCATCGTCGGCGGTCATGCCGACTATCAGGGCCACATCGGCCAGGAACAACGCAAGAATGCTGTCAGCAACCAGCGGTCGGGCGCTCAGCCAGCGCCACCATGACGACTCGCTCAGTTTCTGGCGCCGGGTGTCCACCCCATAACGGTACCGAACCGGGCCGGTGCTGTCGTCAGCCGATAGGACGAGCGCTGGGTCATCCCGCAGGATGACGTTCTTAACGGAAGTTCATTTGTACTGACATTTGGAATAGGGGTGGATGTGGCAGACTTTCCTACCTATGAGATCACTCATGCAGCCGACTGTCGGGCCCACCGACACCGGGAAAACAACCGGAAAACGGCCGCAGCGCCGAGGTCTGGTCGCCGCCACCGCGGCCGTCGCACTACTCGCTGCAGCGTGCGGCACCTCCGATGACGAGCAGACCGCTGACGCCGGGTCCGGCGAACAGGCGGCCCAGGACGGCCCACAGTTCGATGCCACCGTCTTCAGCGGCGAAGCCTTGACCGTCAGCGGCGACGCGTTTGACCTTGGCTCACTGGCCGACAAAGACCTGGTGCTCTGGTTCTGGGCGCCGTGGTGAACGTCTTGTCGAGCAGAAGCCCCTGCGGTCGCAGAGGTACAGGCAGCATTTGGTGACCAGGTCGAGTTCGTTGGCATCGGTGGTCAATCCCCCGGTGGCAGTTACGAGTCGTTCGTCAACGAAACCGGCGTCGGTGGATTCACCCAACTACAAGACAATGACGCTGGCGAGCTCTGGGAGCAGTTCGGCAGCACCGGTCGCTCCACCTTCATATTTGTGCAGGAAGACGGCACGTTCCGCCAGACCAGCTTCGGCGTAGTCGGCGCCGAGGAACTGACCGAACAGGTCCAGACCCTCATCGACACCTAACCCGATCCGGAGCCTGGTCCCGGTTCTCGTTCGGTTTCGGCCGCATCCCCCGCGGGCGAAACCACCACCATCTCGTCCCGGCCGAAGATTCTTCGGCCCGGCTGGAAGGGTTTGGGGCCGCCGTTGGTGGAGTCCTATGTGAACCCCGAATCGAGCGAACCGCTCAGCGGTCGACCGGTCGCCAGCGTCGCAGCGGTCGTTGCATCTACGGTTGGCTCCATCGACGAGGAATTCGAACGGTTCTACCGCCGCGAACACGACGGGCAGGTGCGGCGGGCGTACCTGATGCTGGGCTCATCTGCGGCCGCTCATGATGTGGTGGCGGATGCGTTCCTCGCGGTGCTGCGACGATGGGACAGCATCGAACAACCTGGCCCCTACCTGAACCGATGTGTACTGAACGGCTGTCGAGACTTACACCGGCTTGCTCCCCGCGAACGCGTGGCCGCAGATCCGCTCGAAGGTGACCTGGCTGGGGTTGGTGGTTCTGGGTTTGCCGGCACTGCGGTTGTTGGTACCTCTGATGTCGCAGATCACATGGCGGAGCAGCTGCTCCTGCTGCCGTTTCGCCAGCGAGCTGCCATCGTCCTCCGGTACTACGGCGGCTACCGAGAAACCGATATCGCCGACTACTTGGGTTGCAGACCAGGCACCGTCGGATCACTCACCCACCGTGGACTTCGCACCTTGCGTAAGGCCATGAGTTCGAAGGCCGTGAATTCCAGGAAAACCGAAAAGACCAGCACCGAGAAGGTGGACCAGTGAACGCAACGGACAGCCACTACGGCGACGACCTGACCGAGGCGAACCTAGCGGCCGTGATGGACCGGCGTGCGAACAGGGTTGCGGTGCGCCAAGACCTGGACCTACTCCTGGAGCGGGCGGCCAACAACGACGCTGGCGGTGGTGACCCAGTGCGAACCGGACTAACTCAACCGGCTCGCACCCTGTTGGCGGTGGCGTCGGTCATCGTGTTCGGGATGGTCGGGGTGTTCGCCGTCTCCCGGCTGGCTGAAGACATCGGGCAATCCGCAGATACCGAAGACACCGCGGAGATCAACATCGCCAATGCGGCGTCCGAAGCCGCAAGCGGCGCCACCGACGAAGAGCAGATCGGCCCGACGTTGGTCTGGCTTGACGTTGGCGCCTCCGAGGCCGAGGTTGCCGAGGTGGCGCGCTGGCTCGACCAGAATCCAGCGGTCGAACGCCACCACTACCTGGATGCCGAGGAGACCTACGCAGAGTTCCGTGAGTACTTTGCCGACGAGCCGGAAATCCTGGAGCTGGTCGCCCCCCATCAGTTGCCGACGTCGTTCCGGGTATTCACCTCAGACCCCACTGCATTGGAAGACGCCAAGCAGTTCTCGAGCGTACAGGAGGTGGAGCTACCTCTTGGCCAACGACCAGCCATCGTCCACGATGGCCCTCCGGGCACGATCATTTGGCTCGAGGTGCCCGTGTCCGATACCGAGGTCGCCGAGGTTGCCAGGTGGCTTGATGAAAACCCCCTCGTCGATGACTACCGATACGTGGATCGCGACGAAACCTACGCTGAGTTCCGCGAGTACTTTGCGGACGAGCCAGAGGTCATCGACTTGGTAGAGCCCGACCAGCTGCCGACGTCGTTCAACGTGACAACCGAGGACCCGGTAGCCCTTGCCAGAGCAGTCGAGCGTCTTGCCGGGGTCGACGACGTCGAGATCAACGGCGGCCGGGAGACCGATACCGGCGCCGAGGAGTGACGGACAGACTCGCTGACTGACTGCCTGACTAGGGCCAGAGTATGTAGAGCGCAACGACCGGATCGGGGCCGGCTATCGCCGAGTGGACGTCGTTCGGGTGGTTGTAGAGCGTGGTGCCAGGACCGACCGGCTGAAAGTCCTCGTTGCCGCCGTAGCGCCACTGCGCTTCCCCGGAAATGGTGAGGTACAGCTCCTGCGGTGGATGGTGATGGACCGGGTACTGCGTGGTCGCACGGATGTACATGATCCCGACCACCGCGTCGCCAAAGTCTCTGACATCGTTGAGCGTTGCCAGCGCAAAGTCGGTGCCGCCGTCGGTTGCCCGCATCGTCGGGACCCAAGGCAGGAACGGCGCCACCGCGGCGAACTCTGCACCGAGCGCCGTGTCATCGATGGCATCGCTGCCGTCAAGGGCGGGGAGCCAGGTCGGCTCGAACGGCAGCGGGGTCGACCGCTCCAGCCGTTCGGCAAACACCGCTGCGCCCTCAACATGCTTTGGCTGTTCCGCCCGCTCGACAAACGCCCGCGAACACGAGCGGAGAAAGTCGTGAACGCGCTGTTCAGCGGTCATTGTTCGTAGCGGTGGCGGTTGTGGTGACGGTGGTGATCGAGCTCAGGCCGCGGCCACCGAGGTGGTCACGGTGCCAAGGTCGCCGAAGGAGGCAACCACAGTGTCGCCGTGAGCCATCGGCACCATCGGTCCGAGGGCGCCGGTCATCACAACGTCGCCGGCCCGCAGGGGTGTGCCCCGTTCACACATGACGTCCGCCAGCCAGCGGGCCGCGTTGAGCGGGTGACCGAGACATGCCGCCCCGGACCCGGTCGAGACTTCCTCGCCGTTGATGGTCATCTGCATGGGGATGGTCCGCAGGTTGACCGCTGAGAGCGGAACGGGAGATCCGCCAACCACGTACAGACCGCAGCTTGCGTTGTCTGCGACGGTGTCGACGATGCGAATGTCCCAGCCTGCGACCCTGCTGTCGACAATCTCAATCGACGGCAACGCAAACGCGGTGGCGGCCACGATGTCGGCAAACCCGTGAGTGCCCTTGTCGAGGTCATGGGCCAGGACGAGGGCAACCTCGGCTTCGGCCCGGGGCTGCATGAGTCGTCCGGCTTCGATCTCAACGCCGTCGCCG
Organism: uncultured Acidimicrobiaceae bacterium; assembly: GCA_964609665.1. Taxonomy (GTDB): domain Bacteria; phylum Actinomycetota; class Acidimicrobiia; order Acidimicrobiales; family SZUA-35; genus JAHELU01. Next base: position 14,980 of record CAZSTV010000031.1, on the reverse strand, counting down.
TACTCCATGTCGACAAAGAGCGTGCCGTAGTCCGGTTGGTCAACACCGATCTGTTCCATGACCGCCGGAGAGGTGATACCGATCTTGCGGCCACTGACCCGCCGTCCGGCAGCGATGTGGGCGTTGGTGACGACCTCCTGGACCGCGTAGCCAACGTCAATGTCGGTTGCGGTGCCGACGACGTCTCGGACCGGGCCACAGGGGGTGCCGGTCTCTGCCGCTTCCCGCAGCATCGCCGCGGCCTTTTCGATCGTCGCTTGATCTGCCATCTACTTCAGACTCCTGTAACCGTGACCGACCCGAGGGCCGAGTATCGAGCGGTCGCCACCGTACCGACCGACAGCGGCTTGGCATCGGTCGGTGCTCCGGCCATGACGATCCATCCCGCTGCCAGCTTCTGTCCGTGTTTCCCAAGATGGTTGGCCAGCATGGCCAAACACTCAGCAGGGCTGTCCAACAGCGCGGCACCGGTGGCGGTTCCCGCGGTGGCCCCGTCAATTTCAAACACACACCCCAGCGTGGTGAGGTCAACGTCTCGAGGGCCAACGCCATCGCTACCGATGGCAACAGCCGCGGCCGAGGTGTTGTCGGCAATGACGTCTGGCAGGGTGAACGAGAACGCCTCGTAGCGGGAGTCGATCACCTCGATGCCGCCGAGCACTTCAGCAGTGGCATCCAGTGCGTCACCCGCGGTCACGCCGGGGCCGGCCAGGTCCTCACCCATGCGAAACACCAGCTCCGGCTCCACCCGAGGGTGGATGAAGTCCGACAGGGAGGCGGCGGCGACACCGTCATCGTTGGTACTGAGCACCGTGGAAGCACGAACCCAGCCGTAGACCGGTTCGGTCACCCCCATCTGCTCCTGCTTGGCAACCGACGTCAGCCCAAGCTTGGCTCCGGCCAACGTGTCGCCCCGGCCGAGCTGCAACTCAAGCAGCGCGGCCTGGATGGCGTAGGCGTCATCGATCGACAGATCCTCGTGGGTCTTTGTGATCGCCGTCAGCTCTCGACGCTCGTCCACACCGGCCGCCAGGTAGGCAGCCCATTCTTGATGGTCGATACTCACGATGCTCTTTTCGCTCAGGGAATACCCGAAGGTAGCAGTTTCAGAATTTCTCGCTCGCCTCGCCCCGGTTGGCCGCGGCCTCCAGGTGAAGCTTCTTCAGATCATCGGCCTGTGGTGAGTACCGCATGGAGCCTCGATCGATCCACTGCGTTGCAAATTCCGCGCCCCGACCAAACTTGTCTCGCTCAATCGGCAGGACAATCTCGTCATGCGGGTCACGCATCATGGCAACGGTGTCGCGACCCTCGGCAGCGTCGGTCATGGCATCACGGAACATCTTGCGCAGCGTCACAATGCCGACGTCGCTCTTTGTGATGTTCTCCTTGGTCCTGTCGACGATCTCGCCCTGGGTCCCCCAGGCCATGATGTCCTGACCCTCGATGTAGTCGACGATGAGGTCACCCTTGTCGTCAATCCACTCGTACTCGTAGTCAACCGCGTGAGCCTGTTCGGGCACATCGATGCCATCGGGATTGTGGATGGAGTAGAACAGCATCCACGTGGTGGTGTCATCCACCGGCACCCGAATCTGCATCTGGTAGACGCCGTTGCCGCCGACCCACATCTTGTAGGGGAAGACCAGCGGGTGGCCGATCTTCCAATCGTCGGACTCCTCGTCCTGACCGACGAGCAGACGCCGCTTGACGATGCCGTGATCGAACACGTCAAACCCGATCTTCTCGTGCTTGTTCGACTTGAACGCGCTCGGCATCTCAAAGTCTTTGTGCTTGGCAAGAAACTCGAAGTACATGCCGTGAAGGGCCTCGACGTGATACGGGTCGACCGCGTTCTCCATGATCTGCAGCCAGTTGCACGGCAGGAAGGAATGGCCGATGTCTCGGATGCCTTCCATTACATACGCGGAGTACCGGGGCAGCTCGGGAGCCGGGCCATCACCGATGTAGGCCCAGATCAGCCCACCGAGTTCCTTGGCGGAACCGGCCTTGATCCCGCACTGCTCCCGGAACTTTGCCGACGAGTCCGGCTCGGCCAGAATCTCTACGCAGGTGCCCTCCTGATCAAACTTCCACCCGTGGTAGCCACAGCGAATGCCGTCGTCCTCGACCATGCCGTACACCATCGACGCGCCGCGGTGCGGACACCGGGCGTCGACGATGCCGTACTCCGGATTGCCATCTGGCCCCGGGTTCGGCAGTTTGTAGACCGCCCAATCCTCACCGAGCAGACGAGCTTTGCGGACTGGAAAGTCCTCGAGCTCCCGGGTGATGGCCACCGGGTACCAGTAGTTGCGGAGCAGCGTGCCCATGGGCGTGCCGGGTCCAACCTTGGTCAGTTCGTCGTTCTGTTCCTGCGTGAGCATTGGATTCCTCCTGCCTATCTCATTCGAGAATCGTGACGGTTCCTGCGGAGCCGTCGACTCGAATCATCTGTCCTGTTTCAATACGGTTCGTTCCAAAGCCGGTACCGGTCACCGCAGGCACGGCATACTCGCGGCAGACGATGGCCGCGTGGCTCATCATTCCGCCGATGTCGGTCACGCAGGCCTTGATCTTGGGAAAGGCCGGGGCCCAACTTGGGGCGGTGATCGGCGCGACCATGATCTCGCCGTCCTCCAGATCGCCGACGTCTTCGGGGTTGAAGACCAGTCGGGCCTTGCCCTCGACCACACCCGGCGAGGCGGCCATGCCAATCAGATCGCCGCCGTCGTCTTCGGACCCGAGCCAGGTTTGCACCGAGTCACTGGTGATGCCCCACAACATAATGGTGAAGGGTTCGGTGATGACCTCGGGCGGTTCGCCAAGGGCCTTCGGCGGATTCCACGCCACCATCTTCTGGTGGATCTCACGGCGCCGTGCAATCTTTGGACCCCAGTGATGGGCCGACGCGGTCGGTGAGTTGACCGCCCAGTTCGAGTAGTAGTCCCAGAGGACCTCGTCCACCTCGTCACGGCGCAGGAACATGATGTCGTCGTCTGCAGACATCAGCTCTTCCTTGGCCAGGACCGCACCGAGCTCCTTGACCTTGCGCCAGATCACCGACATGGTCCAGTGCTCGATGTAGAAGTTGTGGTTCTCGACGTAGGGGAAAACCACCCGGGCCAGACCGAGCTTGCCGTCGAAGGCCTCGCGGTCCTCGTCGGAGTCCAGCAGGTCCCGGTACTCGGCGACCACACGGTCGCGCTCGGCGATGATGGCCTCGATCGGTCGGGCGATGTCGACCCCGGCTTCGATCTTGGTGATGTAGTCCTTGATGAACGCGTGGGGGATCTCGGGGTAGTCCCGCCAGGTCTTGTCGAAGTGGTAGAAGCCGTTGCCGGACGTGAAGTTGAACCACGGGTCCTTCACCGCGTCGTATGCGGCCTGCCACTCGATGCCGGCGGCGGAGCTGAGATCCACATTTGCCGGGTCATCAAACGCCCGAGCCAGACCCATGTCCACGGCCTTTTGGGCCAGAACCTTCAGTTCCTCGTTCGGGCGGAACAGGTCAACCTCGACGCCTGCCACCATCTTGGCGATGGCGAGGTCGGGGATGCTTGGGAACGCTTCCTTGCAGAAGCCGAAGTAGTCGAGGTAGGCGGCGTAGCCCAGGTTCAGAAACTCGAAGTGGTACTGCCACGTCTTCATGATCAGGTCTTTGAAGGTGTGCCAGTCCTTCTGCAGCCGATACCCGGACCCAAGGGCAATGCCCTCGGTGACGATTGGCAGCTCCTCCATCTCTGGCAACGCGGAGAAGTCGAGCGCCTCAATCTCGTCGATAGTGGACTTGACCTTGCCGAGCCAGGAGTCATACAGCGAGTCCCAGTTCATGAAGTAGTGGCCGGCCCGCTCCATGAACTGCGGCACCCGAGCCTCAATGTTGGACGGGTCGACCCCGACCGGTGACAGGTAGGCGTAGCCGTAGAGCACCCGGAAGTCGATCCCGTCGGCCGGCGGAATGCGATAGTGCCGGCTGTTCATCTGACTGAGCGTCGCGATGGCCATCTCAAAGAACGTGGAGTCGAACGGGGTCATCGCTGTCCCCCAGTGCATCGAGTCCCAGAACCAGAACCGGTTGTCCTCGTAGTCCTTGCGAGCGTCGCCGAACGTTACCGAATAGGGATAAAGCTCTTCCCACCCCTCGATACCTTCGGGCCCATCGACCTCGAACGGACTTGGAAACCTGCTGTCTGCCATTTTCGTACTCCCCCTAGCTTTCGTTAGCTGTCCTTTTTGGTGTGCAGCGGCGAGACCAACGTCGACACGATCGACGACATGTAGTCACCGCCCCCCTTTGCAATCGGTGCCTTCTTCTTCTGCGACCACACCGTCTCCGGCCTGCTCTGCAGCATCACCACGTTCTCCCCCTCGGGAAGGTGCCGATCGATCGCCCACTCGACGTCCTGTGGTGCGCCGTAGTGTTTCTCCGCCCGGCGGGCCAGGATGGCCACCGCCTGGAGTTCCTCGTCGGTCATGCACGCCGCCTCCTGGCGCTCCGCGTCGACCGGAAGTTTCTCGACCGTGCCTTCATCGGTCAGCCGATACTCGATCTCCTTTTTGGAGATGTTGCGATGAACGATCTCGTGGATGACCTTGTCGATCAGGTAGTTGTCCGGCGTGACCTCGCCCGAGACCACAGCCTCGCCGAGACCCCACGATGCGTCGATGGCCACCTGGGACTTGTCACCGTTTGTCGGGTTCAGCGTGAACGCCACCCCGGATGCCTTGGGGTCCACCATCTTCTGCACGCCGACCGACATGGAGATTGCCTGGTGCAGGTACCCCATCTGGTGGCGGTAGGCGATGGCCCGATCGGTGAACAGCGATGACCAGCAGCGACGAACGTTGTGCACCACATCATCGATGCCACGGACCCACAGGAACGTGTCCTGCTGCCCGGCAAAGCTGGCGTCCGGCAGATCCTCGGCGGTGGCAGACGAGCGGACCGCAACCGGCACGTCCTCAACGTCGCAGTGCACACACAGCGCGGCGTACGCCGTGGTCAACGCGTCGATCACGGACTCGGGAACCGGTATCGCTTCGATGGCGGCCCGAATGCGTTCAGACGTTTCCATGTTCGCCACGTAGTCGTCGTGGTCGATGGAGCGGAGCAGATCGTTGACCTCATCGACGAGGTCCTTGTTAGACCAGATCTGCTGGTAAGCGTCGATGGTGAGTGCAAAGCCGGGTGGCACGGGCAGCTCGGCCACCATCATCTCGCCAAGGCTTGCGTTCTTCCCGCCGACCAGTTCTTTCTGCGACCGCTCGTAGCGGTCATACCAGACGACAAGCTCATCGCTCATGGCATTCACCCTCCTCGCGGTGAACGACCGGACCGTCGGCAGTTCCTCCGCCCAATCGATTACAGGACACGCTTCGCACATACGTCACTGCTCACCAGCCATCCCAGTCTTCGGCTACCCGCCAGGCGGGGAGGTTCTCGATCCGGGGGACCCGGGTGTCCTGCACCCGGTTGCGGTAGGCGACCAGCGCGTCGTTGCGACCCTCCATGATCTTCACCCGCACATGTTCGGTGTTGTACGGCTCACCCGGGTCATAGCCAAGGGCGGTCACCGCAAACGCACGGATCGGCCCGGAGTGGGTGGCGACGGCCAACCGGGCCCCGGGGAACTCATCCGACAGCCGATTGATGCCGGCCCAAAACCGGCGCACGCACATCGACGGCGGCTCGAAGTGAATCATCGGGATGGTCAGCCAGTGTTGAATCGGGTCTGCGCCGCCCTGCTGGGTCCGCCAGAACCGGTCCATCTCCACCAGCCAGAGCGGCCGGTCGCCGGTGGCGTCACGCTCGAAACTCTCGAGCTTTGCCGAGTACTGGCGGAACGCCGCGGTCACGTCTTTCAACCCATCGGGGGTGGCGAACTGAAAGTTGCGGAACTCATCCATGCCGGAGGGTTCAACGATCTTGACGTCCTTCTCGTACTGGACGAGGCCGTCGGCGAGTGCTCGATGAATGTGCTCTGCGGTCTCACGGGCCCGGTTGGTCTCGGCGTGGCGAAACACCACGGTCTCGCCGGACTTCACCCGCTTGGCCAGCGTATGACCGTAGGTGTGAGCCTGCCAGGCCCCCTGGGGCGTAAGCCCGGAATCGGTGGAGTAACCCTGGGTCTCGCCGTGGCGGATCAAGTAGACGTCATTGGCCACCTTGCGGTTTGCGGCCGGTGGCGGAGAGATCTCCTTGTTCCGATTCTCCTCGGTCAGCGCCTGTTGCACGCCAAGCTCGGATCGCTTCCACAGCGGCTCATCGACTGCAGGACCAGCATCCTGGCGGTCTCGGAACCGACGTAGGTACAGCGGCGAACCGTCACGCTCAGCCGAACCGTCAACCGCGGCCGAACCGGCCTTGCCATCGATCTCTGCCACGCCCGCCTCGGCGGCTTCCCGAGCCTGCTTTGCTTTGAAGCGGGCAAGGTACTGGGGCGGGTCCACCCGTTCCGACGGCGTGCTCATGAGTGCACCGTCATGAAGGACTGATCGACCTGACCTTCGTAGTAGAAGATGGCCCGGCCCATCTCGGCTTCGGTCCAGGTCGTCGGCTCATCGTCGGGGTCAAACCAGTAGCCGCCGGTGTAGACCTCGTTGCGGTTGCCCGCGGGGTCAAAGAAGTAGAGGCCGCTGCCGCGGGTGGCGCCGTGACGGGTTGGTCCGGCGTCGATGTTGACCCCGTGGTAGGCGCAGGTGTCTGCTGCCCGGCGCAGGTCATGCCACTCGTCCACCCAGAACGCCACGTGGTGAAAGGCACCGTCGGGGCCGGTCATAAACGCAATGTCATGGGGGGTGTGGGTGCGCTCCAAGAACGTGACCAACTGGTAGC
>CAZSTV010000031.1:0-8113 GCA_964609665.1 uncultured Acidimicrobiaceae bacterium | reverse complement strand
GTCGACGTCTTCGCACATCAAGAAGATGTGGTCGATCCGGGGTGGGGCGATGCCGGTCAGCTCGATGGGGGCGGGCGGCGGGTTGTTCAGCGGCAGACCATTGCCAACCTGCGCCATGTCGTGGACGAGGTCGATGGTGTGACCACTGGGCGAAGCGAACCGGCAGGTCGCTCCGGTCCCCGGGCCGAGTTCGCCGACATCGAACCGTTCGGTGGTGATCCCTTGGGTTTCGATCCGCTCGGCGAACTCGTCCAGGTCGGACCGGAACTCGACCTTGAAGCCCAGCGAGTCCAGACCGTAGGTGGGGGCGGCCTGCAAGATGATCGAGTGATGCTGATGCTCATCCCAGGCTTTGAGATAGACCCGGTCATCGGTGCGGGCGGTCTCGATCAGGCCGACCACTTCGCAGTAGTAGGCGTGGGCCAACTCCAGGTCCGGAACCCGGATGACCGCATGGTTCAGCCGAAGGATGCCCATCAGGTGTGCACCGTCATGAAGCGGCGGTTGGTCTCGCCCTCGTAGTAGAAGATGGCCCGACCGAGCTGGTCCTCGGTCCAGGTGATGGTGGGGAAGTCCGGGTCCGGGCGGTAGCCACCGGTGAAGACCTCGTTGCGGGTGCCCATCGGGTCAAAGAAATAGATGGTGTTGCCGCGGGTGATGCCGTGGCGGGTGGGTCCGATGTCCACCGCAATGGCGTTGTAGGCCAAGATGTCCGCGGCCCGCCGTACGTGGTCCCAGTCATCGAGCCAGAACGAGAAGTGATGGAGGGCGCCGTTCGGTCCCTGGATGAACGCTATGTCGTGGGGGCGGTGCGACCGTTCGAGGAACGCACCGATTTGATGTCCAGCGCCGCTCATCACCTGTTCGGTCAGGCGGAAGTCCAGAACCTCTCGGAAGAAGCGGCTGACCTCGCCAACCTCTTCGGCGTGCACCAGGACATGGTCGAGGCGCGGTGGCGCAATGCCGGTCAGACCTTCGGGGTACGGGCGGGGGTTGACCAGCGGAAGCCGCCCACCGACCTTGGTGACGTCATAGACCAGCTCCATCTCGTGGCCGGACGGCAGATCAAACCGGATGGATTCGCCCTGGCCGACCTCTTCGCCCGCTGCGACCCGTGACACCGAGTATCCGGCGGCCTCAACCCGATTCTCGAACAGATCAAGGTCTCCGGGATGATCGCACTTGAAGGCGAAGCGATCTATGCCAACCCGGGGGTCAAAGCGGATGGCGAGCGAGTGATGGTCTCGCTCGTCCCAACATTTGAGGAACAGGCGGTCATCGGTGCGCTCGGTGATCTCGAGGCCCATGACCTCCGTGTAGTACGCGGCAGCCAGATCCAAGTCCGGTGCCGTGATATCGACGTGGCTAACGCGAAGGATCCCCATGTGTGACAAACGATACATTCGGCGTTCCATATACCGGGATGATGTCCCGCCGAGAGGAACACTGTGGCTACGGTGGAGTGCAATGGATGACACGAGGCAGGCAAACGGCGCGGCTCGGGCGGCGACCCTGAGCTCGGTCCGCAATGCCGTCAGGGTCTTGAAATCGTTCTCGACGACGGACCGGGAGTGGGGGGTCACCGAGCTTGCCAGAAAGCTGGAACTCGGAAAGTCGACCACTCATCGCCTGCTCTCCACCCTGGTGGAGGAGGGCATGCTGGAACAGAACGCCGAGACCGGCCGCTACCGCCTCGGCCTCGCCGTGTTCGACCTTGCCGCCGCGGTGCCAACCCAGTTCGATCTGCACGAGGCCGTGCTCAGCCCGATGACCGACCTGCGGAACCGGACCGGGGAGACGGTCCAGGTTGGCGTGCTCGACGGGCGGGAAGTGGTCTACATCGAACGGCTCGACAGTCCCAGCACCTCCCGGGTGTTCATGCAGGTCGGTCGCCGCAACTGGGCCCACTGCTCAGCGACGGGCAAGGTGTTGCTTGCCAACCTGCCGCGCCCCCAGCTGGACCGCACGGTTGCGGGCTGGGAACCGGTGGCATTGAGTGCCCGCACCATCACCGATCTCACCCGGCTGCGGGTGGAGCTGGACGAGGTCAGACGGCGTGGCTTTGCCGTCAACGATCGCGAGTCCGAGGACGAGGTCGTGAGCCTGGCCGCCCCCATCCGCGATCATGCCGGACGGGCGATTGCCGCGCTGAGCATGGCGGGACCAAAGGACCGCATCGACCCGACAAACCATCGGGCAGTGCACGAGGTCATGGAAACCGCGGCCTACATCTCTCGCAGGCTCGGCCATCGCGGGGTGGCGTGAGGGTTTCGGCGGGCCATATCGACACGCTCCCTGCCGACCGGTGCCTGCCCGTCGCCGACGGCGCGGTGCTTGTGTTGCTGACACCGGACGGTCCTCGGGCCTACGCCAACCGGTGCCTGCACCACGGTTCGGCCATGGACGATGCCTGGGTCCGAGACGGCGTGCTCTCGTGTCCGCTGCACTTCTGGCGCTACGAGGCCACAACCGGACACCTGATCGGCGGGCAGCCGGCCGGACCAGCGGCCGAACAGCCGGGTCTGGCCTCGTTTCCTGTGGAGGTCATCGACGGTGAGGTCTTCGTCGACATCCCCGATCCAGAACCACCGCTGTCGTTCCGAGACCGCCAACTCAAACACGCCGAGGACTGGAACCGAGATCGATGAACTACCCCTGTCTCCTGCTGGACTTCGGCGGTGTCTGCCTACTGAACCCGGTCGAGCTTCACGCCAGGGCGGAGCGCCTGCTCGACCTGGCACCCGGCACCCTTGACTGGCTCGGCCCCATCGACCCGTCGACCGACCCGCTGTGGCGGAAGATGGTGGCAGGCGACGGCGTGACCGAGCGCGAGTACTGGGCCATACGGGCGGCCGAGGTCGGCTCGCTGGTCGGCAGGGAGATGGACACTCGGGACTACATGCGGCTGCTGTACGAGCCCGCCGAGGATGCGCTCGTCAGACCGGAGTGCACCGACGTTGTGGCACGGGCCCAGGCCGCAGGTATTTCGGTGTCGATCCTGACCAACGACATGCGGGCGTTTCACGGTCGGGAGTGGGAGCACGACATTGCGCTGCTCGGCCGGGTGGATCAGATCGTGGACTGTTCGGACACCGGCATTCTCAAGCCGGACCCGCGGGCGTTTGAGCGTGCCTTTGAGATGACCGGCTTTGGACCGGACCAGATGTTCTTCGTCGACGACCAGCCCCTCAACGGCGAAGGGGCAGAAGCGGTCGGCATTGACTGGACCTGGTTCGATATTGCCTCGCCAGCGGACTCGTGGGCGGGCGTGGCAACCGCGCTCGGTCTCTAGGCCGCCCGACCTCGGTCAGGCCAGCGACTCGACAAGCGACCCGACGAGTGGTCAGGCTCGCGTTGCCGACACCGAACCGAGGCCGCTCATCGAAGCGGTGGCGGTCGACCCGGCCGGCAGCGCCGACACCTGGGTTGCGGTGCCGGTGGTGACCACCTGACCCGTCTCAAGTGCGATCCCTCGACGGCCAAGGTGCTCCACCAGCCACGCAAGGGCCGTCACCGGATGGCCGAGCACATCCGCTCCGGTCCCCCGCCCCGTCTGCTCGCCGTCGACGGTCATGGTTGCGTCGACCCGATCGAGGGCCTGTAGGTCCACGTCGGTGGCAGGCGGCCCAAGAACGAGGTGAACGTTGGCGCCGGCATCGGCGATGACCGAGGTGAGCGGCGACCCGATGAAGGTGTGAAACCGACCGCCGACAAACTCGATGGCAGGCATGACCGCGGCGATCGAGGCTTCCACCGCCGCACGGTCGACCGAGCCGTCAGCCGAGACCGTTGGCGACTCCGAGCCGATCCGAAAGGCGACTTCGCCCTCGAGGTTGGGTTCGTTGACCAGATCGATCGGGGCGAGGACGGCCCCATCCTCCAGCACCGAGTACACCCGACCGGCGAACGGCCCGTCCGAGCCGAGCAGTTGCTGAGCGTGCTCGGAGGTGCACCCGATCTTCCAACCGAGCACCGGCCAGCCACCGATCTCGGCCACGCGGTCATCGATCAGCTCGGCTTCCACCGCCGATGCCGGGACCAGGTTGTCTGGTAGCGGAGCGAGCGGTTCACGATGGACCCGGGCCTCATACAAGATGTGGGCCACCGTCTCGATCCGTTCCTGATCAACTGACCCGCCGCCGTTCCCCGTCTCCTGCATCGCTGACCCCCGCTGTTGGCTCGGGTTTGATTCTACGGAGCCAGGTCGCAACGAAGACTGCTGCGACCAAAACCTGAACGACAACGAAGATCCCCAGCACGCCGTCCAAGAACGCTTCGGACGGCTCGATAGCGGCGAACGCCCAGTACACGATGATCGCAGCGGGACCGTTGAGCAGCAGCGGGGTCAGGTCGATCGACCGAACCCGCCCGGACAGCTCTACGAAGACAGGCTGATCGATCTGGCCTGCGGTGCGGTCACGGTGGCGGCGGAGCAACACCACGATGGGCCACCCCAGCACCGCCAACTTCAGCACGGCCCACGGAACGGCGATCGAGATGAGCGCCACCCCCATCACGGTCAGCGCAATGAGTGCCCGACGCCAGCGTCGCGTCAGCGTCCAATCGGTCGGCCAAACAAGATCAAGCAGACGGTGCGCTACGAACATCACGACCGTGGCGGTCATGGCGTAGAGCGCAAAGCGCACGGTCGGCCACTGCCCGGGGTCCCACACCCCGATCCCCGCAGCGTTCTCGGCTTCCAACTCAGCGACTGACTCGGCCCGCCACCAGGTGATCGACCAGAAGCCCCAGGTCGCCCCCTGCGCTACCGCAACCGCCGCCAACAGCCCGCGTTTGCGCTCCAACGCCCACTTCCGTACCAGGTACCAGCCGAGCACGAATGCTGCGTACCCGTGCCATGCCAGGAAATAGAACGCCATCACCGGGAGCGGACCGTCTTCGTAGACCACCGGCGTGATCACACCTTCAACCCCGAGGGCGAACACTGCCGAGGCGATCCCGACCGCTCGCACCCCACCGACCCGGTACCGATCGACCACAAGGAAGGTCAACGCCAACGGCAGGCTATAGAACAGCATCAGCTCCGCGAAGGCAGCGATCTTGAACTGGGAGGGGTACCAGTAGAACTTCTCCGAGCTCACAACCACCACGGCCGAGGACAACGCCAGGAAGGCGAATCGGGACCACCATCGCCGCCAACGAGCCATGTTGACGTCCCTGTTCGAGCCTGACGTGATGCTGCGCGTGACTTCCTGCATAACCACTTGTCGAGACAGAACCGACAATCGGTTCACGGGATGGCTGGTTAGCTAGCCGATCAGTTCAGCGACCACATCGGCTGCACTTTGGCGGGAGGTGACGGCATCCACCGATTGCCCGGCGTAGTGAGCGAGCGCATCAACGTTGCCGACGCTCTCTTTCGTCGGGCTGCTCGGCCCGAAGACCGGGAGCTGGCGCTCGACGCCGTCGATCGTGATCGTCGCCGCGGTCTCAGTCTTGCGGGCGACATCGGTTGCCCGATCAACAGCTGCTTGGAGCACCCGGTGTGGTGCATCCGGCCAGCCGACACCAAACGCCGTGGTCAACACCGTGTCGGCCGCGGTCGAGGACACCAACGCATCGATGTAGTCCGGGTGGGCATTCGCCTCGTGGGTTGCGACGAATCGAGTGCCTACTCGCACGCCGTCAGCGCCCGCGGCCAGCGCGGCGGCAACGGCGGTCTTGGTGCCGAGACCTCCGGCGGCGATGACCGGCACATCGACGTGCCCGATGAGTTGTTCGAGCAGCGACCAGAGCGACATCGACCCTCGAACGTGGCCACCGGCCTCGACGCCCTGGGCCACGACATAGTCACATCCCGCGATGACCGCTTCTTCGGCCTCGGCCATCGAGCCGACTTGCCAACCGGCAACCGCGCCAGATGCCTTCGCCATTTGTACCAGTTCCGGCTCGGGCGCTCCGTAGAAAAACTCGACCACCTTTGCGTGGCCCGCTGCCACTTCAACCGCTACCGGGTTGACCATTGGCATCAGAAAGTTCACCCCGAACGGTGCCTCGGTCAGTGCACTCGTTGCGTCGAGCGCAGCCTGCAACACCGTTGGTGATGCTGTTGGCAACGCCAACATCCCAAGCGCTCCAGCGTTGGAAACAGCAGAAGCAAGATTGGGACCACTCGTAGAACCCATGCCTGCCTGCTGCAACCGATACCGGCAGCCGAAGAGCTGCTGAAATCGGTCTCCGGGCTGTTTTAGAGACATTTCTGGCCTTTCGAGGGTCACGTAGATGCTGGCACAGGTGCTGGCAGAGCCGACAGTCGACCCCAACACCCATGTTCACCCAATTGTTCTCATCATGATTTGAGGGTCGGATTCGGAGGACTTGGGCTCAGGCGCGCATAGCGTTACAAGCAGGTCTCTGCCATGTGGGTAGTGTCCCAATCGAAAAGGTTCAAATATGCAAGGCACAGTAAAGTTCTTTAACAATGAGAAGGGCTTCGGCTTCATCTCCCGCGAGGGTGGCGACGACGTGTTCGTTCACTACTCAAATATCTCGGGTGACGGCTACAAGTCCCTCGACGAAGGCCAGCTCGTCGAGTTCGACGTCGCTCCCGGCCGCAAGGGTGAGGAAGCTCAGAACGTCCGGGCCATCTGATCCCACAGGTTTGATCTTCTAGATCGAATGAACGGAGCCACCGACCTTCGGGTCGGTGGCTTCGTCAGTTTTGGCCAGCGGGTCCGATCAGCAGTTGATCGGCGGGTGGGGGCTGGCGGTTACAGCTGGGCGTACCAGTCGTAGCCGCGCTCAAACCAGAAGTCGGTCGGCTGCTCGTTCGTGAACTCGATGGTGCCGATCCGCTTGATGGTTTTGATGCCGTACTTGTTCGGCGTGGCAAGCCGCAGCGGCGCACCGTGTTCCTGAGTCAGTGGCTCACCCTGCAGCTCATAGGCCAGCAGCATTTGAGAGTTGCGCATGGACGGCATGTCCAGACCGACGAAGTAGTCGCCGTCCGGCGTCTCCATGCTGACGAACTCGGTGGTGTCCTCACCCAGTTCATCGGCATAGAGCGCCATGAAGTCGCTGAAGCGGGTGCCACCCCAGGTGACGATGTGGCTCCATCCCTCGACGCACTTGTGCTCGATGGTCATCTCCACCTTCGGCAACGCCAGGATGTCGTCCATTGTGTGGGTGCCGAGCGTCGACCCATCGGGTCCGAGGACGGTCAGCTCCCAGGCATCAAGGTCAATCTCTTCACCGATGCCGTGGCGACCGTTGACCCGCATCATCGATGACTCGCTGCGGTCGAACGTGGGGGCCTGGGCCTGCTCACGGCTGATCTTGCGCCACAGCGACTCGTTGAACTCGTGCCCTCGACGGAGCACGTCGATGGCCCGATTGTCCTCGGGGCGGCCCCGCAACCACTGCCAGCCGGCAAACCCGGCAACGGCCATGGCGCCGCCGGTGAGGAACGATCGCCGCGATTGGGAGCGGTACTGCCCGTGGCTGAGGACCGGCGATTCGGCATCGAGGGCGGCGTAGCGTTCCGCCCGCTCGATGTCGGCCTCGGACCAGTTGGCGGCGTCTGATGCTGACGGCTTAGACATTGGATGGCACCTCATCACCGGCGTTGCCCGGTGCGTCGTCGTTCGCTGTGTCTGTTTCGGTTTCTGTGTCTGTGCCTGTGTCGGCCTTCGGCTTCTGCAGTTCGTAGCCGGTGACCATGGAGGCGAAGTTCGGCCAGCCGGCTCGAATCACCTGCAGGATGTGGATGACGAAGAAGACCAGGAACGCAATGGTCACGATGAAGTGGATGGTCCTGGCGCTCTCGTAGCCACCAAAGATGGTGGTCAAGATGTTGAGCTGTGTCGGTCGGTAGATGGCAAGCCCGGTCAGAGTTGCGATGGCCCCGAGCACGATGATGAGCGTGTACGACAGACGCTGGGCGCCGTTGTACCGGCCCTGAGGCGGCAGCGGCTTGTTGCGAATGAACATGTCGTGCTTGGTGACCGCCACCGCGTCCTTGACGGAGTAGCGGTCAGGCAGCAGGTGACGCCACTCCCCGCTGCGCCACGTGTAGATCCCGTAGGCCAAGCCGTTCAGGCAGAAAAACCACCCGAACGTGAAGTGGAAGGCCATGCCTCTGGCGAGCTTGCGT
>CAZSTV010000030.1:13049-36581 GCA_964609665.1 uncultured Acidimicrobiaceae bacterium | reverse complement strand
CGGTTGATCTTGGTCGGCGGGGGAGCGGGAGTTGGCAAGAGCACGGTGGCCGCCGGTCTGGGTGAGCGGCTGGCCGCCACCTGGCTGCGAGCCGATGAGGTGCGAAAGCAACTGGCGGGCATGCAAAGCGATCAGCATGCGTTTGCCGAACCCGATGAGGGCATCTACACCCCGGATTTCTCCGACAGTGTGTATGCCGAGATGCTGCGGCGGGCCGAACTGCTGCTCACCCGGGGCGAAAGCGTGATCCTGGACGCGTCGTGGTCGGTTGCCGAGCATCGAGCTGTGGCCAGAGCCATGGCTGACCGGACCTACACCGAGTTGGTCGAGCTGCACTGTGACGCCCCGCTTTCGGTTGCGAAGGAACGCATCGCCCGGCGGTCGGCATCGATGTACAACCCGTCGGATGCCACCCCCGCTATTGCGCAACACATGGCCAGCCGGTTTGATCCCTGGCGTGAAGCGACGCTGATTGACACCAACCAATCGGTGGCCTGCGCCGTCGATGCCGCCTATGGTCGCATCATGGTCGGCACCGCCGGGTCCCCCGCATCGCAGGCATCGCAGGCACTGCAGGTCTGCGTGGACGAGGCTGGACTCACCGAGGAGAGCATCGGCTTCTTCCTCGCCGGCTTCACCAGGTTGGCGGTACTGCAACCCCGACAGCAGACACGACAGTGATAGGTGATGAGCTATGGGTAGCGAGTCATGAGTGATGACACCGCTCCGGCCAATGATGAGACCGCACCGGTGACACGGGTCTTCCTGCTCGATGACCATGAGATCGTCCGCCGTGGTGTGGCCGACCTCCTTGATCAGGAGCAGGACATGACGGTCGTCGGCCAGGCCGATAGCGCCGCTAGCGCATTGGCTGCCGTCGAGGCGTGCAACCCCGACGTCGCCGTGCTCGACGTGCGACTTGGCGATGGCAACGGCATCGAGGTGTGCCGTGATATCCGCTCCAACTTTCCCGAGACCGCATGTCTGATGCTCACCTCGTTCTCCGATGATGAGGCGTTCATCGACGCCGCTGCAGCGGGCGCGGCCGGCTACGTGCTCAAACAGATAGACAGCGCGGACCTGATGCGGTCGATTCGAACCGTCGCCTCCGGCGGACAGCTCATGGACCGGGCCGAGGTGCGCCTGCGGATGCAGCGGCTCCGCAAGAGCGAGGATGGCGTGATGCTGTCGCTGACCAACCAGGAGCAGCGGATCTTCGAGCTGATCGGTGAGGGCTACTCAAACCGCCAGATCGCCGAGGAGATGTTCCTGGCCGAGAAGACGGTCAAGAACTACATCTCAAACCTCTTCGCAAAGCTTGGCATCACACGGCGAACCCAGGCCGCAGCCATGGCGGCTCGTCTGGACGAGCGGCGGAAGAACCGGTTCAGCTAGCCGGGTTCAGTCGATCGGGCCGGTGGGTATCTCCCAGGAGATCCTCGTCCCACCACCGTCACCGGGGCCAAGGTGGAACCGTCCGTTGAGGTCATCTGCTCGACGACGCATGTTCTCCAGTCCCCGACCGGTCAGACCTGGCTCGGGTCGGTCATCACGTTGATGTATGCCCCGGCCGTTGTCGGTCACCCTGACGGTGACCCAGCCCTCGTCACAGCTGACGGTCACGGTCGCCGCGGTGGCGTCGGCGTGCTTCGCCACGTTGGACAACGCCTCGCCAAGCACCTGAAGAATTTCGTGTCTGACCTCGGGTGACAGGTCCTCCGGAAGTGGCCCAACATCGATCATCGGGACAAACCCGAGGGCATCGAAACGATCTTCGGCAAGCGCTTCAACGCTGTGGGTCAGCGCCAGGTGGTCCGGCATGGCATGGAGGCCGAAGATCGCTTCACGGAGTTGGCGGATGGCCATATCGATCCCCTCGACCGCGGCGCCTACCCGTTCTCTCGCATCGGCGTCGGCGATGGAGCCGGCAACGGACTGGAGGCTCAGGCCCGTGCCAAACAGCTGTTGAATCACCGTGTCGTGCAGGTCTCTGGCAATACGTTCCCGGTCGTGCATGAGGCCGAGCTGTTCCGTCGCCGAGCGGAGCGCAACCTCGGAATGATGGCGAGCCACCGCATACCGGACCGAGCGGGCAACGGTTTCTGGTGCCGCCGACTGTTTGCTGAGGTAGTCCTGAGCCCCCTGGCGGACGGCTTCGACCGCGGTTGCCGGATCATCGAGGCCGGTCAGAACCACGATTGGTTGGTCGGGGAATCTGGTGGTCAACATCTCCACCGAGACCAAGCCCGCCGAGTCCGGAAGCGAGAGATCAAGCAGGATGCAGTCAAAGGCGCCGGTGTCACCGTCGTCGGTGGCGAGCAGATCCAGGGCCTCGGCCAGGTCGTCGGCCCGGGTGATCGCAAAATCGGTCTCGGTGGAGTTGCTGAGACTCTTGGTCATCGTGCGGGCGTCGAGTTCATTGTCCTCGACCAGCAACACCCGCAGTGTTGAGCCGGCGGTCATCGGGGCGGGAGCTTGGCGAGAGAAAGCCAGAAGTCGTTGATGGTGGAAACGGCATGCAGCCAGCCGTCGAGGTCGGTCGGCTTTGTGATGTAGGCGTTGGCCCCCTGGGTGTATGCCCGCCGCACATCGGACTCGTCGGATGAGGTGCTCAGGATCACCACCGGCGTCGTTTGCAGGGCCGGGTCGGACCGAATCTCGGTCAGTACGGCATGTCCATCCTTGCCCGGCAGGTTCAGGTCCAAAAGGATGAGGCCGGGCACCGGTCCGCTGGCGCCACCGGACCGCAGATAGTCCAACGCTGCCTGTCCATCTGCGACAACGTTGATGCTGGCCGCGATGTCCAACTTCTGGGCTGCGTTGAAAGTGGCGCGGGTGTCGAGCGGGTTGTCTTCAACCAGCAGGATGTCGACCCTGGGCGCCGCCGCGCCGATTTCTTCGGCCGACGGGTCGGTGGGTTGCTGCTCAGACATCGGCGCGGGGGATCGTGAAGGAAAAGACGCTGCCACCGTCTTGGCCCGGTTCAACCCAGATGTGGCCGCCGTGGCGTTCCACGATGCGCTGGCAAATGGCAAGACCCAGGCCCATGCCGTCATAGTCCGGGTGGGCTCGTCGGAACAGTTCGAACACCCGCTGTTGCTGCTCGGTGTCGATGCCGATGCCGTTGTCACCGACTGAGATCTGCCATCCATCATCGGTTGGTTCCGCTACCAGGCTGATTTCGAGCGGTCGATCCGTGTGCCGGTACTTGAAGGCGTTCTGGAGCAGGTTCTGTAGCAACTGCCGCAGCTGAATCTCATCGCCGGTGACCGTTGGAAGATCTGCCAGGTGCACTGTCGTGTCAGCCACGCCAAACTCCACCGCCATCTGCTGCAACAACTCTTCGGCCAGGGCGCCAAGATCGACGGCATCAGCTCCGGGGCCGGTTCCCCGATCGAGCCGGGAGTAGGCGAGCAAACCCTGGATCAACTGCTCCATACGCTGGGCCGCGGAGACGGTGAGGTCACGCAGCTCTCTCGCTTCATCGTCAAGGGTTTGGCCCAGGTTCTCCTGAAGGTGTTCGTCGAACAGCTCGAGGCCCTGCCTGACGTTGCGCAGCGGTGTCTGGAGGTCATGCGAGGCGATGTAGGCGAACTGTTCAAGGTCACGATTCGACCTGGCAAGCTCGGTCATCGACGCTTCAAGCTCCGCGGTTCGCTGGGTCACCCGTTCTTCCAACTGTTCCTTTGCCCGGCGGAGCTCGGCTTCAACCTGGTGGCGTTTGCTGAGGTCGTGGATGATCCCGGTGAACCACGACCTGTCGTTCCATTTGATCTCGCTGACCGCCAGGGCGATGGGGAAGACCTCGCCGTCCGCCTTCTGGGCTTCGACTTCTCGGCCCATGCCGATGATGCGAGCTTCGCCGGTTCGCAAGTAGCGGCCGAGGTAGCCGTCGTGCTCGCTGCGGTACGGCTCTGGCATCAACATGGAGACGTTCCTGCCAACCAGGTATTCGGCCGAGTAGCCGAAGAGCTGTTCGGTTGCGGCGTTCGCTCGCTGGATGAAACCCTCATGGTCGATGACGATGATGGGATCGACCGCGGTACGCAGCACCGCCTGCCACAGCTCCGCATAGTCGGGATCCTGACTCCCGGAATCGACATCGGTCATCCTGTTGAGCGTGCCCCTCATTCACCCGCTTCGCAACCGTCGGGCGGGATGACGATCACCGGGACCGGTGAATGGGTCGCAACGTAGGTCACGGTCGAGCCGAGTAGCAGGCCACGAAGTCCGGTCCGGCTCCGGGCCCCGACAACGATGGTCGATGGACGCAGGGCAGGGTTGACCAGCGCTGTTCGGGGGTCCAGATACTGCACCACCGGGGTGATGCGCTCGTCGATCTCGTCGCCGCACAGTTCTTGCAAGCCGGTGAGCAGGCGCTCCTCGGTGGCTTTGGTGTAGCGCTCAACGTCGATGTCGAGCGGGTCGTAGATGGCAGTGCTCGGCAGCACCCAAGCGGCCAGCGCGGTTATCGGACCATCGAGGTTCTCCAGCGCCCAAGCAATCGCCGCCCGAGAGCCCGGCGAGTCGTCATAACCAACGACCGTCGGCCGTGGCTGTTCTCCTGGCGTCTCTGCCATCGCCGGTGACGGGATGACAGCAACCGGCCGTCCCGCTCTGGCGGCGACGGAACGGCTGACGCTGCCAAGCATCACCTGGGCGAGCGAGCTTCGACCCCGAGAGCCGACCACGATAAGGTCGGCATCCCTGGCGTCGGCTTCGCTCAGCAGCACTTCGACAGGGTGGCCTCGCCGGGCGACCGACTCGATCCGCAGCTCCGTCGGGTACGACTCGCTCAGCGTTTCGAGCAACTGTGTCGCCGCGTCCCGAAACGGGGCATCATCGAAGATGGCCTGGGTATCGACCGCCGGCGGGCACCATGCCGCCACCACGGTCAGCGTCGGCGTCTCCCCGTTCGACCCGTGTCCGGGCGCTGTGGTGGCCATGTCGATGGCCCACTCGAGTGCTGTTCTCGCTCCTTCGGAGTCATCAACTCCGACAACGATGTTCTGCATGGCGGTCTGGGACTCGGCGTTCTGGGACTCGGCGTTCTGGGTCATGGTTCGCTCCTCGCTTGAGGACGGCTGCTGCACCAGCCGTTCGGTACCTCCATGGTGAGCGAACGTCGCAGGACCGGGCAGGGGCGAAGGTCACGAATTGCGATCGCCAGAACAGCCCGTTGGTCAGTTCGGCGCCCCAGATGCGGGGGCGGGGTTACTAGCGTCTGCGGCTGGTGTCCCACTCACGGGGGCGGATCGAAACGGTCTGATCCGATCTTCCGCCGGACGTCCGAGGGTTCGATTGCGCCTTGCCGTCCTGGCCATCCTCGGCGAGCTGGCGACCAGACCAGCCGGCAGATTCCTGGCTCGTTCGAGAAGACATGGCGGTGTCGTCCGCCGGTTCCTGATTGGACTGCTGTCGCGACCCGCTGGCCCAGGCCATCCATCCAACAAACAGCCCGAGGGCGAAGGCCGCCACCACCAGTAGCCCCAGTTCAATGAACGCTCTGGACATGACCCCTCCTACTCCCTAACTTTGGCTCGATTTGACGATGAAGTCGACTCGGCGGTTCTCGGCTCGCCCCGCTTCGTCGCTGTTGTCCGCGATCGGCTGGTTCTCGCCCTCCCCGGTCGCAGTGAGGCGGCTAGCGTCGATACCGGCACCTGTGAGGTAGTCCAGCACCACCTGAGCCCGCTGTTCGCTGAGCTCCAAGTTCGTCGCTGCGGAGCCGGTCGAGTCGGTGTGGCCGATGATGTCGGCCGAGGGCAACGGGTATCGGCGCATGGCAACCGAGACCCGGTCGAGTGTCGCCGTGGCTCCCGGACTGAGCTCGTCGATGCTGACGTCGAAGTTCGGCTTCTGACCCTCGATGGTTCTGGCCAGTTCGAAGATCTGGTTGATCTCCTCCTGGAGCGCCACGATCTGCACCGCCTCCGACAGGACCCGCACGGTGGTCTCGTCCTCGACGGTCAGGCCTGCCGCTTTCGCGGCGTCGATGGCGTTGCCGATCTCTTCTTCCTCGACCGGGTCGAGGGCCTCACCGGTGACGGTGACCGTGCCGTCCTCGAATGAGAGCACACCATCGGTCGTGCCGTTCAGTACCGGTGGCAACAGCAGGGCCAGCAGCCGGGTATCGGAGTCGATCACGGTGGGAGAGACGGTGATTGCGTCCTCGGCCTCGAAACCGCTGTCGGTAACCGCGGCCACCAATGCCTCTCGCTCGGACGCCGTCTTCACCATGCCGCTTAGCCGAATGGTGGTGTCTTCTCGCTCAACGGTCAGCGACGAGGGGACTTCTATCACCTCTGGCGCCGCGACCTGAGTGGTCGTCACCGGGACGGGTTCAACGACGACAACCGGTTCCTGGCGGGTCGTCCACCAGTAGACCGCCGTCAACAACACAACAAGTCCTAGTACGCCAATGGCCGCCGCCATTCGTCGTTTCATTTGGTCGCCGCCTTCTCACCCGATGTACTCCGCAGTCGTACCTTAGGCCGTAAAGACGCTCAAACCTTCAAAAATGTCGCGGAAAGGGGTGAGAGACTCTCTCAGAGTCACTCATTGGCAGCGATACGTCGCCAGTTACACAGCGGCTTATGTCGCCAGGGACGCAGCGGCGACCAATAACACCGCCAGTGACGCCATTTGCTGCACGGCGCCGAGCACATCGCCGGTAACGCCGCCGATCTTGCGAATGGCCAACAACACGACGGCAACGGCCGCTGCGATCGCGGCGACGATGGCCACGACTGCCGGCCAGTCGGCGAACGCAAGTGCGGTGACGCCAACCCCGAATGCCACCGCCATGGCGGTAGCGAGCCAGCCGAGATCCTCAGCGTACGCGGCGCCAAGTCCCGCGTTGACCGGGGGAGCGAGGCGCATGGCGGCCACCGCCAGCGCCCGGCTCAAACAGTGAGCGGCGATGACGGCAACGGCACCATCGGCAGGCTCCAGGGAGGCCAGCACCGAGATCTCTGTGGCGAACGCCAGGATGAGGGCCGCGGTTCCGTAGGTCCCAAGCCGGGAGTCCTTCATGATGTCCAACCGCTGTTCCACGGTCCAGCCGCCGCCAAAGGCATCGGCCATGTCGGCCAGACCGTCGTGATGGAACGCTCCGGTGATCAGCGCAGCAACGGCGACGGCCAGCACCGCGGCGGGGGC
Source organism: uncultured Acidimicrobiaceae bacterium (assembly GCA_964609665.1). Classification (GTDB taxonomy): domain Bacteria; phylum Actinomycetota; class Acidimicrobiia; order Acidimicrobiales; family SZUA-35; genus JAHELU01. The sequence continues at coordinate 29,420 of CAZSTV010000030.1, read as the reverse complement.
CGCGGGCAACAGCGCATGGAACCCGAGGAGCGCGCCGGCTTGCATCAACCCGATGCCAAGCCCCACAACGGGAAACCATGGGGCCGCTGCGGACAGCACCACCTGCTCCGGGGTGGAGATGGGGATCCGGGTGAGGAATCCGATGGCGGTCCGCAGGTTGGCGATCACGAGGGTTCGGTGTCGTCCGCCGTGGCGAACCACTCGCCAAAGGTCGGCACGCTGGTCACCAACTCACAGCCCATCGTGACCAGGGGTAGGGCAGCCATCGCTCCCGACGCTTCGCCAAGGCGGAAGTCGAGGGTCAGCAGCGGCTCCAACCCGAGGGCGTCGAGCACAAGCCGGTGCCCGGGCTCGGCCGAGCCATGTCCGGCCGCGATGTTGGCGGTCAACGCCGGATCGATCAGGTGCATTGCCAGAGCGGTCGACGAGGTGATGTAGCCGTCGAGCAAGATGGCGATTGAACGTTTGCGGGCTTCGAACATTGCACCGGCCATGGCAACAAGCTCGGTGCCGCCAAGGTGCCGCAGCGCTTCAAGCGGGTGGGATCGGTCAACACCGGCAGCGCTCGTGCGGGCCACCGCCTCATCGACGACGGTCCGCTTGTTCACAATCGCGTCACCCTCCACCCCGGTGCCGGCCCCCACCGTTTCGGCGGCCGGTCGACCGAGCAGCAGGCTGGACAGCGCGGCCGCGGCCGTCGTGTTGCCAATGCCCATCTCGCCGAGGATCAAAAGGTCGGTGTCGGTCTCTCGGACCTGATGACGCCCGATCTCGAAACACTCTTCGAACCGGGCGTGGTCCATGGCCGGTTCGTCCTTGATGTTGGCCGTTGGCTTGCCGACCCCAACGTCAATGGCCCGCACCGTTGCGCCCGCAACCCGGGCCATGGCCGAAACGGAAGCCTTGTCCTGCTCGAAGGCGGCCAGCATCGCGGCCGTCACGTCTGCCGGGAACGCGCTGACGCCGTCCGCGGTCACTCCGTGATCTCCCGCAAAGATCAGTGCCGTGGGTCGGGTGACGGCGGGGGTGGCGGTTCGCTGCCAACCCGCAAGCCACACGGCGGTGGCGTCGAGGCGGGCCAGCGCGCCAGGTGGGCGGAGAATCTCTGCCACCCGGGCCTCGACGGCGGCGATGCTGTCCTGGCACGGGGTCACCAGCTCAGCGACTTCGGCTCCCAGCGTCTTTGCGTACTCTGTCCCCATGGTCGCACTCCACCCATTCGGTCAGTCGGCCACTATAGGAAGCCGACCGGGCAAACGGTCAGTGACGATCGGCCCAGTCAACGTCGCCGAGGGCCAGCGCTTTGCCCGCCACGATCAACAGAGACGTTTCTGCCCGTTCCGACACCATCCGGTTGGCATAGCCAAGCTCGTCCCGGTAGGTCCGACCCAGTGCCGTCTCAGGGTGAATACCCATGCCAACTTCGTTCGTCACCACCAGCGCAGGCCCTGACCTGGCAGCGAGACGCTCGGCCAGTTGGGAGACGTGGGGGCCGATGGGCTGCTCGGCGAACAGCAGGTTAGACACCAGCAGGGTGAGGCAATCCAGGATCACCAGGCCGGTGGCCGGCAACTCGCCAACCTCGGCCGCTCCAAACAGCGGCGCCTCAACGGTCTGCCAGTGGCCGGGACGCTCGTCCTTATGGCGGTCGATCCTGGTCGCCATGTCGTCGTCGAGGGCCTCGGCGGTGGCCACAAAAATGATCTCGCCGTTGCCCGGGCTGTCGCCGTCTGTCGCGGCGTGCTCCCACCGCTCGGCCAGTTTGACCGAGAGGTCGCTCTTACCGCTTCTGGCACCGCCGATCAGCAGGGTCAGCCCGGCGCCGATGGTCACGGTCAATGCAGCACGACTTTGGAAGATCCGCTGACGGTGGTCTTAGGCCGCGTTACGACGGGTGAAGACCGGGCGGTCAGCGGTTGAACGTGCGCCGTCGAAGGCGTATCCGAGTCCGTCGAACGCCTCAAGGTCATCCACGGAGCCGACCCGGTTGCGAATCATCCAGCCCGCCATTGCGCCCCTGGCCCGCTTGGCAAAGAAGGCGACGGTCTTGTAGTCACCCGTGCCCTTTGCATCGAGGAAGGCCGGGCTGACGATGGTGCTGTCGAGCGCATCCTGTTTTACCGACTTGAAGTACTCGATGGAGGCGAGGTTGACCAGCGTCTGCTCGCCGGGACTCTTCTGCATGGCGGCGTTCAGCTCATCGGTGATGTGCTGGCCCCAGAAGCCGTAGAGGTCCTTGCCGCGCTTGGTCTTCAGCTTCGTCCCCATCTCGAGCCGGTACGGCATCATCAGATCAAGTGGCCGGAGCACGCCGTACAAACCGGACAGGATTCGCAGCGTCTTCTGGGCGTGGGTGAAGTCACGCTGCTTCAACGAGGCGGCGTCGAGACCGTTGTACACGTCGCCGTCGAACGCCAGGAGCGCTTGCCGGGCGGTCTCCTCGGTGAAGGGCATCTCCCAATTTTGGAAGCGCTCAAAGTTGAGCTCTGCGAGTTGCGGCGAGATGCTCATCATCTTGCCGATGACGTTCGGCGACTTGCCCGCCATCACCTCGACCAGCTCGGCCGAATGTTCGAGCATGGTTGGCTCTGACACCTTGGTGGTGGCCAGAGGTGACTCGTAGTCGAGCGATTTTGCCGGGGAGAGAACGATCAGCACACTGTCAGTTTTACTCGATCGGCCGCCAATTCCGCCTGTCGGGCGGAACTATGGGCGATCCGTCGCCCGACTCAGTGGTCCTGGGTGTGGCCAACATCGCCACCGGGGAGGCTCTCATCGGCCCGAAGTTCAGCTTCTGAGCGCATCAGGTCCGGTTCGATGTACATCGGTCTGGCGTAGGGCACGACCGCTCGAACGTCGGCCTCGACCTGGTTGACCGCCGCGGACAGACCGGCAACATCGGAAGCGGGATCGAACACGATCTTGGCGCCGACGAGCAGTTCCTCCGGTCCCAGGTGCTGGGTCCGGACGTGGATGATTCGCTCCACACCGGGGGTGTTCTGAATGGCGGAGCGAATCTTTGCCATATCGGCGGGTCGGGCGCCCTCGCCAATGAGCAAGCTGCGCATCTCGATGATCAGGATGATGGCGATGACGCCGAGCAGCAGACCGATGGCCAAGCTGCCGATGCCGTCCCATACCCAGTTGCCGGTGATCTGCCCGATCAGGACCGCGATGAACGCAATGCCAAGACCCATCAGGGCACCAAGGTCTTCGAGCAGAACGACGGGAAGCTCAGGGACACGAGAGCGGCGGATGAACTGCCACCATGTCAACTCACCCTTGAACGGAATCGACTCGACGACGGCGGTGCGAAGGGTGAAGGTCTCGATGATGAACGCGAAACCCAGGACGATCAGCGCCAGCCCGAAGTTCTCCACCTCATGGGGGTGCAGCACCTTCTCGACGCCGTGGTACAGCGCGAACGCCGAACCGAGCACAAACAGGACGAGGGCAACGACGAAGCTCCAGAAGTACCGCTCCCGGCCGTAGCCGAACTGATGCTCGTCATCGGCGTCCTTCTTGGCCTGCTTGCCGCCGAGGAGCAGCAGTGCCTGGTTACCGGCATCGGCCACCGAGTGGACCGATTCCGCCAGCATCGACGACGACCTTGTCAACAGGAAGGCGACAAATTTGGCCACGGCGATTGCCGAGTTTCCGAGCAACGCGGCAATGACGGCCTTGTTTCCGCCTTCTCCACCTACTGCCATGGCCTACCTCTCAAAGATGGTTACGACAGGCTAAAGACTATGAGCATTTGCAGCTAAACGGTTTCTTACGCAACGGGGGCCGGTGGTTGGCGGCGCCGGAGCAGCCACCACCACAGCGCAGCGAGCCCGCCAACCAACACCAACGTCAACCACAGATCGGGCCCGAGCGCCCACCACAACGCCCCGGCAAGGAGGGGGAGCGCCAGCGGTAGCCGAGGCCCACGAATGATCAGGTACAGCGCGGTAACAAGCCACAGGGCCAGGACTGCCACGTCCAGTTGGATGCCCGGGCCGGCCCCGAACCACCGGTTGGCGTCGGCCATGCTGTCGTCCCATTGGGCCGCGTCGACGATGCGAAGTTCCGGGGCCGCCACCGATGCCGATCGACCAAAGCTGTCACCAGCGGTCAGTCGGTAGACGTAGCCGTCGTCGACCCAGATCACTTCGTCGTCAGCGAACCCGCTACTCGGTCCGCCTGCGTCGGGCGACTGTTCCAGAATCAGCCCGGGCTGGCCGAGCACCTCCATCTGACGAAGCGTGAACGACGTTGGTCCGCCGTCCGGTCCGGCCAGCCGAGCGATCCAGACCCATACGCCGGCGCCGTCGTGCGGCTCCGCCTGCCAGGTCACGTCATTTGGTGAGGACCCGAAGTCGAACTGCCAACCAAAGCGCAACATGTCGAACGGTGATTCGGTGAACCGGGCAACCTCGACCAGCCCGGACTCTTCGGTAACCGTCCAATCGCCATCGCTGCGAACCAGAAACTCGGTGAGTGACTCCAAGGTGACACCACCGAGGTTGACGCCGAACGGCTGGAAGCCACCGCCCGCGAGCAGCTCGAGACCCAGGATCGGATTGGTGAATGGCGATGATGGGTCGGCGAAAAAGACGGTCTCGACCGGCTCTCCCTCATCTGGCAACCCGGTGATGGTCTCGGTGCCGGCCAGTCGGCGGATGTAGTGAGGGTCGATTGGCGCGTCCGGATCTATCGGGAGCTGTACGTGTTGCATCTGCAGATCGCCGACGAGGATGCGAGCCGGCGTCGGCACTTCGTCGGTGGCATCGTTTTGCTGTTCGCCACCAACGTCGCTGTCGCCTTCGCCACCCACATCGTTGGAGGTGGGCCTGGTTTGAAAGAGCAACCCGCCGAGGCCGAGAAGGCACACCACCATGGCAAACCTGAACCAGCGAGTTGACCACAGGTCAGCTCCGCCCGCCCTGTGTTCACTGTTTTGTCGTTCCTCGCTGCTCAGCTGTTCGGCCGCTCGCCATACCGCGTCTGGTCCCCGGGGGATGCCGCGTTCGGCCCTCGCATCCAGCAGCGCCGCCCGTGTGTTTCGGTTCATGATCCCTCCTCGGGGACGGCGGAAAGGTTGGTGGTCTCGAACCCGTCGCTCTCGTCGTTCCCGTCGCTCCCGTTGGCGGTCTCGCTTAGGAGGCGGCGGAGCTGTTTGCGAGACCTGCTGATGCGTTTTCGTACCGCCGAATGGGTCAGCCCCAACTCTTCGGCAATGACGGCCCCTGGCAGGCCCTCGACGTCGGACAAAAAGATGACCGCCCGATCGGTCGGTGTGAGCGCATCGAGCATCGCGAGGTCCGATGGATAGTGGTCTGCGGTCTCGCTGTCGCCCCGCAGCCGTGGCGACAGCAGCCGGAAGCGAGCGGCCCGCCGCCGCTGGTTGGTCACCGCGTGCATGATTGCCTGCTTGAGGTACGGGCCGGGTCGATGGATTTCTGTGAGCTCGTGGCGCTTGAGCGTTGCCGCCAGCGCATCCTGCACCAGGTCGTCGGGGTCCATGTCGACATCGGCGACCACCGCTGCGAAGCGTCGCAGCATCGGGTACAGCTCGACGAAGGTGTCGAACTGGTTCTCGGCGTCGCGTCGCCGGCCATCGGGTGGATCCTGTGCGAGTCCCATCGCCTCTTATGACGCAGTAGCGGACCGGTTTGTGACCGAGTCGCTCAGCTGGTCTTGCTGTGCTCGATCTGCTGCACCCGCTTGACGGCGGCAACCATGATTTTGCGACAGAGGCGCGGGCTCTCATCGAGCATGCTGCTGAACTCTCGCCGATTGAGCACTCGGAGCATCACGTCCGACGTGGCCGTCACGGTGGCGGTCCGTGGGTCGCCGGTGATCAACGACAGTTCGCCCATGAAATCGCCGGGTCCGAGGTGGGCGACGGTTCGGCCGTCGATCTCCACCCGAGCGGTGCCGTCCTCGATGATCATGAACTCACGGCCGGGCTCGCCCTGAGTCGTCAGCACTTTGCCCTCTGGCGCAGCGACCGAACTCATCAGGCCGACCAGAGCCTTCAGCTCCCTCTTCGACAGCTCCGAAAAAACCGGAATGAAGCTGAGCTCCAGCGTTTGTACAGACATCGTTGCCCCCTCTAGCGACTATGCGTCCTCAACACTAGGCGAGGCGAGCATCTGCCGACAGGTGCCGTCGGGTGCTGGTTGTCACGTCACGCGGTGAGCAGCAACCACAGTCCGAGCGAGCTGTAGGCCACCATGACGAACAGCATGGCGAACTGGCTCTGCAGCGACTTGCCGACCGGGAAGATCTCGACCGAGCGATCGTGGGCGACCGTCACCGCCCCGATGTGGCCGAACAGAATCGATCCGGCCTGGACCCAGGCCACGACCGTTGGGTCGATCCGCCAGATGAGACCGTCGGCCCCGCCGAACAGATCCCAGCCGAGGCCGAACGGGTCCGACAGCCGGAAGATGAAGGACTGGCTTTCGTCGGAGAACAGCTGGAAGTAGTGGGCGATGGCGTAGCCGAAGGCGATGGGCACGAGCGACGGCGCGAACTCTCGCCAGGCTCGCTCAAAGCTGATCTCGGTAACCCGAGTGGTCCACCACACGCCGATGTAATACAGCAGCGAGACCAGGCTGATCGACACGATGAGTCCGCCGAGTTCGGCCCAGGCCAGGCTCCACCCGAAGAAGTCCCCAAAGACCTCGCGGCCCAGTTCGCTTTCGCTGAACCCGTCGAACGATGTGCCGCCGACGGCGATCAAGATCAGCATCACCGTGCCGGGCCGCACGTCCATGGTGGCCAGGCCAGAGATCGGGGCTCGCAAAATGAGGTTCCCCCGATCGGAGGATTTGGTCACCGGGGACCCGTCGACCGAAATCTCGGCCCCGTCGATCGTGTCGCCTGTGCTCCCATCGGTCGTTGCGCCCGGCGGGCGGTAGGCGATGGGCGCCATCGCCCCGATCTTGGCGAAGAAGACGGTGAACGGTTCGTGTGCCACCACCCACTCTCGTCCCCATAGGAACCCAAAGACGATGGTGAACAGCGCGTGGACCGCGAGGAGCCAGCCAAGGGTTCGGGGGTCCGCGCCCGAGGGATGAGACAGCTCGTAGAACAGGAAGATGAACATGCCGAGAGCGGCGGGCCAGTGGCCCCACGTCGCCGGGCCGCCACCGGGAACTCGCCCGACCAGTCGGCTGACGGCTTCCGCCCCGCGGGCCAGGGTGGCGATTGGGTTGATCGCTCCCCAGACGTCTCCGATGAGTCCGCCAAACAGCTGCGCGCCAACCCAGACCACCACGTAGAACGTGACCGGCAGGATGTTGCGATCCCGGGCGTCAATGCCGAAGAACGCGGCGTACAGACACACCAGATAGAGCCCGAAGGCCACCGCGCTTGCCAACCGGTGGGAGACCAGAGCGGTGTTGTAGCTGGCCAACTTGCGGCCGACGGCCGCCCTGGCGAGCCGTGGTTCAGTCCACAGCACGCCGAGGGCGACAAAGGAGATCACCAGCGCAAGGACCATGGCCCAGGTGAACAGATACAGCGGGAGCGGGAGGTCCCCGCGCTCACCTATGCCATGAGCCAGCATCTTCAGCTGACCTGAATTTCGAAGAGGAACCGGCCTGAGCTTTCGAGTTCCACCTCGAAGGTCCCGGGGCTGTCGGCCAGGAAGGCGAAGTCGGCGGACTTGTCCGGGCCGACGTCGGCCAGGATGTCGTAGCCGTGAAGGTGGACCTGCTCAACCTCGTCCGAGGTAACGCTGATGCCGACGGTCTGGCCGGTCTCCACGATGACTCGGCGATCGTCGACGCTCAGTTCACCATCGGCAAAGGAGGCCTCGACCACCACGTCTGCATCGGCGGCGCCGATGTCCAGCACCTCACCGGTGCCCTCGTGGCTATGACCGTGCTCGTCGTCGCCGTGGTCATCACTGTGTTCGTCGCCGTGTTCGTCGCCGTGGTCATCACCGTGCTCGTCGCCGTGGTCATCACTGTGGCCGCCTGCCGCCGCGGCCTGCTCCTCGGTGACCGTGATGGTGGTCATGGCCATGACCGCTTCGCCATCGGCGCCGTAGCCCATGTGATCGTTTGTTGCCATGGCAACCATGACCTCGTGCTCGCCGGCTTCAAGGCCCGAGATGTGCCACCACGGCCCGTACAGCCGGGTGACGGTCTCGCCGTCGATCATGAGATGGAGGTGACCCTCACCGTCGACTGGATCCCCGCCAACATTCTCCGGGGCGAAGGTGAAGTTGGTGACATCGGCAAAGAGGTTCCAACCGGACTTGGGGTCCTCGGTGATGGAAATGTCGATGGTCGGCGGGTCGGCAGACTCGAAGAGGTCTGAGTCGCCGTGGGCGTGCCCGCCCTCGGACGGTTCCACCGTGATCGAGGTCATCGCCCGGATCGCATCGCCGTCAACCGAGTAGGCCGAGTGGTTGTTCGCGCTGACCTCCACCATGATCTCGTGCTCACCCTCGGGTAAGCCGTCGAGGCGAAGCGCGGTGTTGTAGAACCGCATGGTCCGCTCGCCGTTGATGTAGAGGTGGAGGTGGCCTTCACCGTCGACGGGGTCGGTGCTTGCGTTCTCCGGGGTGATGGTGAAGTCCGCTAGCTCGATGAACACGTTGTGGCCGGCCACGGTGTCCGGCTCCGCGCTGATCGAGATTTGAGGGACCGCCATCCCGTCCGGTACATCGATGGAGGATCCATGGTCATGCTCACCGTCATGATCCATTTCCTCGCCATCTTCCATCCCCTCCATTTCGGAGGAGTCGTCGCCGGCTGCCGCATCGGTGGCCGTGCTGTCGTCGCCGCACGCTGCCGCCACAAGGGCGAGCGCTAAGAGTGTGGCCGCCAGGGGCCAGAGTCGCTTCTTCATGAGATCTCCTTCGTTGGTCCCAATGGCGCGGTCGCCAAAGGGAGCTGTGCTTCAAACTGTGAACGTCAGTTGCGAAGCGATGAAGGAGGAGCTCGTGGCCGGGAACGGTTGCCGGTCTGTGCCGAGTTGTAGCGAACAGGAACAGGGATGAGTTGGGCCCGATCCCTGGGATACCCGTACGTGGCAGTCGCCAGCAGTTTGGCAGCCAGCTTGGTCATGCCGGCCATGGCCCGGGTGAGGACCCAGGCGACCAGCGGTGCGATGAACAGCCCGGCGATGACCGCCGGGTGGGTGATCACCTGCAACGGTGAATGACCGCCGAGCATACCCTCGATGGTCTCCTGGGCGACGAAGAACGCTGCGATGACGCCGCTGAGATGGCGAACCGACATGTTGGACCGGAAGCCAAGTCCTCGGAGCTGCCAGACGATGAAAGCGGTGGCGGCGCCAACGGCGATCGGAGCGACAACAGCCCACTGCGTCGAGAGGTGACCGTGGTCCGACAGCGCGGTGAAGCGAAGACCGACCAGTGACACCAGCAGGTAAGCGACAACCTTCTCTACGAGCGGCCGGTACAGCGTCACGGCTTCAGGCACTGGTTGCTGGGCGTTGGTTGTCACTGGTTTCCTCATCGGATGTCGCCGCTCAACGATGAGAGGACACCGACACCCCCATGGTAGCCGCAGTGACTGTTTTAGGGGTATCGGAGGTGGTAGCGGATACCCACGGCAATCGATGGCAGACGGGTAGCTTGCCTCACGAAGGTCCCAGCCTCGGTGCATACGCTTATTTACATGAAAATGAGTCTGCATCGGCGGGTTTTAGTCCTGGTGGCAGCGGTGGCGACAGCGGTAGCCGGTCTTGGCGTACCGAGCGCGACCGGCGTTGCCTCAGCGATGGCTGCTCACCCCAGCGGCGTCCGCCTCAACGAGGCTCAGACGGCCAACAGCTCCACGTTGACCGACCAGGCCGGCAACTCGCCCGACTGGGTGGAGCTGCACAACGGGTCAGCGACCTCGGTCAACCTCGCCGGCTGGAGCCTGACCGACGACGACGCTGATCCCGGCCAGTGGACGTTTCCCGCGGGCACCTCTATTGGCGCTGGCGACACACTTCTGGTGTACGCGTCGGGCACCGGCACCAACGTCGGTGGCGAGTTGCACACCAACTTCAAGCTCTCAAGCTCGGGTGAATACCTCGGGCTCTACGACGCCGCTGGCGGACTGGTTTCCGCCTTCGATCCGATCCCGGCGATTCCCGGCGACTACTCGTGGGGCGTAAACACTGCAGGCGTGCTCAACCTCTTCGACTCGCCAACACCCGACGCGGCGAATGGCAACGGGACGCTCGGTCTTTTGAACGACGTCAGCGTCTCCCCGGAGCGAGGCTTCTACGACGCCCCGGTCCAGGTTGCGCTTTCTGCTCAGGCGAACACCACCATCCGCTACACCCTCGATGGCTCAACGCCATCGGCGACGGCAGGCACGGTGTACAACTCGCCGATCACCGTTTCGGCGACCACGGTGCTTCGGACCGTCGCGGTCCGCAACGGTTGGACGTCGCCGAAACCGGTGACCAGCACCTACCTGTTCGTCGACGACGTTCCTGACCAGTCCCGCATGAACTCGGGCATCGTCGGTGCGAACCGGGCCGCGGTCACCGCCGGCCTTGAGTCGCTGCCGGTCATCTCCCTTACCTCTGCCAACCCCGACAACACCCCTCGCTTCACCTGGGACGAGACCGTCGAGTCGCCGGTCGCGGTCGAGATGATCTTCCCCGATGGCACCGAAGGCTTCCAGGTTGACGCTGGAGCCAAAGAGGTCGGTGGCCACTCGGTCCGTTACGACAAGGACAGCCTGCGGCTGAAGTTCGGCTCGGAATGGGGCGAGTCCAGCCTTGACTACCCGGTCTTCGCCGGAGCCGACAATCCCACCGTCCCGGCAACCGACTCGTTCAAGCGGCTTACGCTGCGCATGGGCGCACACGACACCCTCTTCTACGACACGCCGACCGCGCCGTACCGCTCGTACCTGCGAGCCCGTTGGCACGACGAGACCATGCTGGACCTTGGGCACACCAACACCCACGGCCGCTACGTCAACGTGTTCCTCAACGGCCAGTACTGGGGCCAGTACCACCTTCGTGAGCACCTCGACGACCACTTCATGGCGTCCTACGAGGGCGGGGACAACGAGGATTACGTCGGTATCAACCAGGGCGTCATCACCGCTGGCAGCGGGACCTCATGGGCCGAGTTCAGCTCGGCCCGAGGCGACTGGGAAGAGTTCTCCCAAATCGTCAACCCGGTGAACTACGTCGACTTCATGCTCATCTCCGAGTACGGCGGAAACGCCTGGGACCTCAACCACTTCAAGAACTGGCGGGCGGCCGGACCGTCCACCACCGGCCCTGGTGCGCTCGGCTACATCTTCGTGAGCAGCGACCCGGACATCTCGCTCATCAGCACCGACACCCGGACACTCTTCAACGGTCCGCTCAGCTCATGGAGCGCGCTCCTGAGCGAGAAACACCCGGACTTCCTCGCGCTGCTGGCAGCGCGGATGCAGGTGCTGTTCTCCGACAACGGGCCGCTAGGCGAGACCGCGGCCAAGGCTCGGTGGAACCGCATCGCCGCCCAGATTGATCAGTCGGTCCACAGCGAGTACGCCCGCTGGGGCAAACTCAGCCCTCAGGCGTGGAACGCCAACAACGCCTGGTTCCGCAACACCCTGTTCCCGGCGCGGGCCGCAAACGTGACCGCAGATCTGCAGGCCCGCCTGCCGGAACTCCCGCAGGTTGGCGGAGCGCCGACCGTTACCAGCCCCGGCCCGCAGTCGACGACGGTTGGCGAGACCGTTTCGTTGGCCGTGACCGGCTCCGACCCCGATGGCGACGCCATCAGCTGGTCGGCGACGGGCCTTCCGGCCGGACTGACCATTGACGCCGACACCGGTGTCATCTCTGGCGCCGCCCGGGAAGCCGGCACGTTCGCCGTGACCGTCACCGCGGCCGACCTCTCCGGTCTGTCCGATGATGTGTCGTTCAACTGGACCACCGCGTTTCCGGCGCCGAGCCGGATGATCCTCAACGAGTGGAACGCCGTCGACAACGACAAGTTCCTCAAGAACGGTGGCAGCGACAGCGCGCTCGGCACGGTCGTAGGCAACGGTGGCGACTGGTTTGAGCTTGTGGTGATCGAGGACAACCTCGACATTCGAGGATGGACGCTGGAGATTTCCGACGAAGACAACGCCGACGGAGTGACCGAGGTGACCGACCAGTTCACTTTCGCCACCAGGGCGTTGCTCCGCAATCTGCGAGCCGGGACGATCATCACGGTCTCCGAAGACTTTGCAGACACCACCTCCTACAACCCCGAGGCGGGGGACTGGAACATCAATCTGCAAGCCAACTCCAATGATGACGGAGCGTTCTTTACCGCCGACTCGCAGTCGAACTTCGGCGTGAACAACCAGAACTGGCAGCTGACCATTCGTGATGCCGATGGCAACGCAGTCTTTGGTCCCGCCGGTGAAGGCGCAGGCGCCTCCGGTGTCGGCAGCGATGAAATCGGCGAGCTCGAAGCTGACCCGACGGGCACCATCACCCCGGCCTCGGCCTACGACGATGGCGACGACTCCACCTTTGGTGAGCCAAACAGCTTCGATGGACGGCTACAGGACTTCAGCCTGATCCGACCCACCTTTGGAGTGGACACGGCGGAGCCTGATTCGGTGATTGATTCGCCGTCGGCGAATGAGGTGTTGACCAGTACTGCGGTGGTGGTGTCTGGTTCGGCGTCTGATGATGTTGGTGTTGCTGGTGTGAGTGTGGCGATTCGGAATCGTGATTCTGGTCAGTGGTTGCGGGCTGATGGTTCGTTTGGTGGGTTCCAGTATGTTCCTGCGTCGCTTGATTCGCCTGGTGCGGTGTCGACAGGTTGGAGTTTTTCGACGGTGTTGCCGGAGGGGAATTGGTTTGTGGTGAGTCGGGCGGAGGACACCTCTGGTAATCGTGATTCGACTCGGCCTAACGCCCGGTTCTCAGTCGAAGCGTCCGTTGTTGATTCGGCGGAGCCTGATTCGGTGATTGATTCGCCGTCGGCGAATGAGGTGTTGACCAGTACTGCGGTGGTGGTGTCTGGTTCGGCGTCTGATGATGTTGGTGTTGCTGGTGTGAGTGTGGCGATTCGGAATCGTGATTCTGGTCAGTGGTTGCGGGCTGATGGTTCGTTTGGTGGGTTCCAGTATGTTCCTGCGTCGCTTGATTCGCCTGGTGCGGTGTCGACAGGTTGGAGTTTTTCGACGGTGTTGCCGGAGGGGAATTGGTTTGTGGTGAGTCGGGCGGAGGACACCTCTGGTAATCGTGATTCGACTCGGCCTAACGCCCGGTTCTCAGTCGAGGCAGCGATCGCCGATACAACAGCGCCAGACACGACGATCCTGGAGCCGGCCCACCTCGGGGACTCAACCGCCCCGAACGTGGAGATCACCGGAACAGCATCGGACAACGTTGGTGTAGCTCGGGTGCGGATAGCGGTACAAGATCCTGTCACCAAGCTCTGGCTGCGGCCAGACGGATCCTTCGGGACCTACGCCTCCTTTGATGCCACGCTGGACTCAGCGAACGCGACGGCCACCGACTGGTCGCTGACAATCAACGGTCTTGCTCCTGGTGAGTACGCCGTGAGCGCTCGGGCGTTCGATGCGGCGGGTAACGCCGATCTCACCCGACCGCGGCACCGTTTCACCCATAGCTAGGCCTCAAGGGCGCGGCGGCATGTAGCCTCGTCCGAGTGAGCACCATAGAGACGACAAATCTCCGACGAAGTTTTGGGGAAGAAGAGGCCGTTGCCGGTGTCGACCTCCAGGTCGAGGCCGGCGAAATCTACGGGTTCCTTGGACCAAACGGGGCAGGGAAATCAACGACGGTGCGAATGCTCTGCACACTGCTGGCGCCGACGGCCGGCTCGGCGACCGTCGCCGGGCTGGACGTGGTCTCCGATGCCTCCGAGGTGCGGCTCCGGATTGGGGTGGCGTTGCAGGAAGCGGCCCTTGACGAGAAGCAGTCCGGTCGAGAGATCCTGTAAATGCAGGGGCGGCTCTATGGCATGAAGGGCGATGTGCTCAACAAGCGCATCGCCGCGGTGCTGGAGTTCGTAGACATCGGTGATGCCATCGACCGGAGGGTCGGCACCTATTCGGGCGGCATGAAGCGCCGTGTCGACCTCGCAAGCTCTCTGCTGCACGAGCCGGAGGTGCTCTTCCTCGATGAGCCAACGACCGGTCTTGACCCCGTCAGCAGAACCAAGGTGTGGGAAGAGGTTCGACGGCTCAACGCAGACCTCGGCGTGACCATCTTTCTCACCACCCAATACCTGGAAGAGGCCGATGTGCTGGCCGACCGGGTCGGGATCATCGACGCCGGGAAACTGGTTGCCCAGGGAACGCCGGTTGCGCTCAAGCGAGAGGTTGGCAACGACCTGATCGTGGTGGAACTGGAAGGCGGAGCGGCCCCGGTCGCTCAGATCGAGGCGCTGGACGGCGTCACCGGCGTTGCCCAGCACGGCGCCGAGCTAAGCGTGTCGAGCGGAGACGGGGCGGGCCTCGTCAACGACCTTGTGGTCGCACTCAACACCGCGGGGGTACGGGTTGCCAGCCTCACGCTGCGAACCCCCACCCTGGACGACGTGTTCCTGGCCGTCACCGGCCACCGAATCGAACCTGGAGAACAATCGTGAGCCTGGCCCAACCAAGCGGATTCTTCGGAGATCTGGTCACGGTTGCCAGACGCGCCCTCCGCTCGCTGCTGCGAGAACCAGAGGCCATCATCCCGGCCCTCACCATCCCGGTCTTCTTCTACGCCGTGAACATCGGTGCGCTGCAGGACCTTGCAGAGTCCGGACCGTCGCCGTTGGACTTCAAGGCGTTTCAGCTGCCGGTCGCCATCGTGTTTGCCGTCACCGGCGTGTCTCGGGCCAACATGTTGGTCACCGACATTCAAAGTGGCTACCTCGACAAACTCCTTGTCACGCCGGTCAGACGCGTGGCGTTGCTCCTGGGCATGATGGTGGCCGACTTCGTGCTGGTGTTCTGTCTGTCGACGTTGGTCGTGATCCTCGGCTTCATCGTCGGAGTGCGCTTTGAAAGCGGCCCGCTCGGCGTGCTGATCTTCCTGTTGATCTCTTCAGCCTGGGGGTTGGCCTTCACCGGCTTCCCGTACACGGTGGCGCTGCGGACCGGGAATCCGGCCGCCGTCAACTCGGCCTTCCTGATCTTCTTCCCATTCGCCTTCCTGACAACGTCGTTCCTCCCGAAGGAGGCGCTGACCAGTTGGCTGCAGACCATCTCGGTCTGGAACCCGGTGACCTACCTGCTCGGCGGTCTGCGGTCGCTGATCACCGGCGGTTGGGAAACCAACGAACTCGGCCAGGCGCTGCTGGCGGTTGGCGGCATTGGCTTTGTGACGTTCTCGATGGCCTTTTCGGCGCTCCGCAAGCGGGTCGCCACGGGCTGAGAAATCAGTCCGAAGCCACCATCGCCACTTCGATGCGATCCTGGCGCCACTCCCGAGCGGACTCCAGTGCCGCACCAGCGGCTTCCATGAGCTCGCCGGGGGAGAAGGCGTGGGCCGGGTAGCAGGCAACGCCGGCCCATAGGGTCAGCTCGGTCCCGCTCTCGGAGATGAACCGTCGAATGCGCTCCACGGTCCAGATGGCACCGTTCTCCGGCGTGTCTTCAAGGAGCAGCGCAAAGTCGCCATTGCGGAGCCGGCACGCTGTGTCTGCTTCTCGGAGGGTGGCCTTGATGGCCTTGGCAACGGTCGAGGCGTCGGTGATCTGAGGTTCGTCGCTCGGGAGACCTTCAACCACCTCGAGCAGTACCACCGAGACGGGCCGAAGGTGGCGTCGGGCTGCGGCGACACGGGAGTCCAGGGCGACGCCGAAGAAGCTCTCACTGAACAGACCGGTGATCTCATCGGTAAGAGGGTCGTGGCCGTCCTCGTCGTAGTCGTCCTCTTCTTCGCTGCGGGCCTCGTACTTGCTTTGACCGGCCTTGATCTCGTCGCGGAGTTCGGCTTCGGTCTCCGACGCTGCTTTGCGCACGCTGCGCAGTTCCTCTTCTACCAGTCGCTGCACTTCGGTCTGGTCATCGAGCTGGCGAGCGTTGCGCACGCCTGCGATGGCTATCGCGGCGGCCAGAACGCCTGCGACCACGCCGAAGCTTGGCGTTTCAAGGATGAGGCCGATGATTCCCGCTACCAGTCCGAGAAGACCAGCAGCCAGTCCAGGCAACGCGCCGCGGCTACTCACGCGTGCCTCGACAGTGCCGGGAGGATCGAGTTGATGGCTGAGTACACGATGATCGGTGACCTTGAAATCAGGAGGGAGGAATCAGAAGGGAGGAATCAGAAGGAATGCAGGGAGTCGGATCGGACGGCAAAATATCCGCTGTTGATCTCATCGGTCCTCGGAGCGACGAATCAAGAGTCTAGATCAGTGTTTCGGCCGCTCGGGAC
>CAZSTV010000030.1:0-13039 GCA_964609665.1 uncultured Acidimicrobiaceae bacterium | reverse complement strand
CGGGACAGGGTCCTTTACGGACCCGACGGCCAGTCCATTCTCGGCCCCTCTGTGATCGCAGCGGTGGCAATGCCCAAATAGTCCAATCTCGGACATTCCTCGGCCCCGAGGCTTGCGAGGTGGGGCGTCAACCACTGGACGTCGATGAGGGTGTTCGGGGCGTCGCCGAGCACCTCGACAAGGTGTACAAGCGCGACCTTCGACGCATCCCGTTTGCGGTGGAACATGGATTCGCCGGCGAACAGCCCGCCGATCGACACGCCGTACAGGCCACCCGCCAGACCATCCTCGTCCCACACCTCAACCGAGTGGACCCAGCCCATGGCATGGAGTCGGGCGTAGGCCTTCATGATGCGCTGGTCGATCCACCCCATCGGACGGGACGGGTCTGCACAGCCGGCGATCACCTCACCAAACGCTTGATTGACCGAGACGTCGTACCGCTTGATCGACTGCCGAAGCGATCGGGTGATGCGGAGGTTGGACGGCTGGAGGATGCCGCGAGGGTCTGGGCTGAACCAGCCGATGCGTTTGCGGTTCACCGGCATGGGGAAGCACCCGGCGGCGTAAGCAGCGAGGAGCGTGCCCGGCTCAAGGTCAGCCCCGGTTGCCACAAGGTCTTCGTCAGCGGGAAGCTCCGAAGGGTGGGGAAACTGCCATTTGCTGATCTGCGGCAGGATCGGTGATGCGCTCGTGTGGTCTCCCATGGGCATTGCCTGATTGCGGCGAGCCCGTATCGACTGCTGTTGTCGAACGAGCGAGGACTGCGGACCAGGTGAAACCCAAGCTACCGTTCAACGACGATGATCGACAGTTATGAGGCGCCGGCGAACCTGGCCGAGGCTCGCAAGAAGGCCGAAGCTGTTGTTGCCGGTCGACAGGCGGGTCATGGCGTCGATGCAGGGGAGCGTGGCGCGCTCGCCTCCAATGATGACCAGACCGTTGTCACCCTGAAGGGAAAACGATTTGATCAGACCTCATCCCTGGACGGGGCGGAGGTGGTCATCGCCGACCTGGTCCTCTGGCGGTGGGACGAAGCGTCGGTACGCAGCCTGGCAAAGCAGCTCCCGCCGGGGGCGCTGCTGGTGTTCGTGGAACCCACCGCAGATCTTGGGTGGCGTCGCGGCGTTCACCGGATGACCAAAAACCTGTGGTGGGCCGCGCTACGTCACAACTTTGAATCCGATGTTCCCGCCAGGCTTCGAGCCGCCGGGTTGCTGGTGACCACGACGGACCGGTTCTCGGTCGGTCCGGCCGGAATCAAAAGCTACGTCTGGGGCATCGCCGAGCACATGCAGCCGTCCGCGGGAGCTGACGGCTCCTAGGGCTCGGCTGACTGGCAGCGTTCGGCTCAGCTCTCGGTAATGGTAATCGAGCTGACGACGATCTCTTCGGTGGGGAAGTCGGTGGCGTCGGTCGGGAGCGCCTCGATGGCCTCCACAACATCAAGCCCCTCGGTGACCTGGCCGAACAGTGAGTACTGCGGCGGGAGGCCTTCGCCGTTCGGTCCGGTGACGATGAAGAACTGAGCGCCGGTGGTGCCCGGCTCGGTCCGCTTGGCCATGGCCAGTGAGCCGACCTGGTACTCGCCCTCGTTCGGAACCTCTTCTTCAATGGTGTAGCCGGGGCCGCCGGTTCCCGGTGGGTTACCGGTTGCGTCGCCGCCCTGGATCATGAAGTCGCTGATGATGCGGTGGAAGGCGGTGCCGTCGTAGTAGTGATGGCGGGCCAGGAACACGAAGTTGTTGACCGTGATCGGGGCCTTTGCGGCATCAAGCTCGGCGGTGATCTGGCCAAGGTTGGTATCGAAGCTCGCAACGTAGGTGGCGGCCTCGTCGATGCAGGTCGGTGGCGGTCCGGTGAAGTTCACCGTGCGAGGGGACGAGCCGTCCTCTTCGGGACAAACGGGGTCAACCGCGGGAGCGGCGACGGCCGGGTCCACCTCGGTCTCCTCTGCCTCTTCGACTGCAGCCTCATCGTCGGCTTCAGCGACGGCGTCATCGATAGTTTCGGTCGCCTCGGTCTCTTCCGGGTCATCCCCACCGGTCGCCAAGGAGAGAAGAAACAGGCCACCAACAATGGCCACGGCTACGACCGCAGCCATGATTCCGTACTGGCGGACCTGGTTCCGCTTTTCCGATTTCTCCAGCTCTTCCTGCTTGAGTTGTCGGTTTGCCTTCTGCCGGGCTCTTTTTTCTGTTCCCACGGCAAATCAAGGTACCAAGACCTGGCCCGGATTGGGCCTCAGCATCGCCCTAGAAAACAGTCGGAGTCGGCAGGCCAACGGCGCTACCGTGACAAGGTGGCACTTGTCGTACAGAAATTTGGAGGTACCTCGGTCGCTGATCCTGACAGGATGCGCGAGGTTGCCGATCACGTGGCCAGAACCCGTCGTCGCGGCGACGAGGTGACCCTTGTTGTCTCTGCAATGGGGAAGGAAACCGACGAACTGCTGCACATGGCCGCCCAGGTCTCCAAGAATCCCCCCGGCCGGGAGATGGACATGCTGATCACCGCTGGTGAACGCAAGTCCATTGCGCTGGTGTGCATGGCGCTGGCGGAAATGGGCGTTCCCGCCCAGTCGTTCACCGGTAGCCAGGCAGGATTTCTCACCGACACGAATCATCGCAACGCCAAGATTCTCGATGTGACGCCTGACCGGGTCCGACAGGCGCTCGCCGAGGGAATTGTTCCCGTCGTCGCCGGTTCCCAAGGGGTGTCGACGGACAAGAACGTGACCTTCCTCGGTCGTGGTGGCAGCGACACCACCGCCGTTGCGCTCGCCCACGCCCTCGATGCCGAGTGGTGTGAGCTGTACACCGATGTCAGCGGCGTCTACACGGCGGACCCCCGGGTGGTGCCGAAGGCCACAAAGATGCCGACCATCAGCTTTGATGAGCTGCTGGAAATGACAGCCAGTGGCTGCCCGAAGCCGGTCATGCGATCGGTCGAGGTGGCCCACAACTATCGAGTACCACTACACGTCAGGTCAGCGTTCACCTGGGAGCCAGGAACGCTCGTCGTGGAAAGCCAGAAAGAACATCAAGAGGAGTCCGGAATGGAACAGCCGATCATCCG
Source organism: uncultured Acidimicrobiaceae bacterium (assembly GCA_964609665.1). Taxonomy (GTDB): domain Bacteria; phylum Actinomycetota; class Acidimicrobiia; order Acidimicrobiales; family SZUA-35; genus JAHELU01. The sequence goes on along the minus strand of CAZSTV010000030.1, from coordinate 9,961 downwards.
AGCCGTCACGCACGACCAATCCGAGTCGAAGGTGACCGTGCTCGACGTGCCGGACAAGCCCGGAGTGTCGGCCATCCTGTTCCGCTCCCTGGCCGATGCCGCGGTCAACGTGGACATGATCGTGCAGAACACCTCCGAAGAGGGCTGCACCGACATTTCCTTCACCGTTCCCACCGAAGACCTGGAACGGGCCGAAGGGGTTATCAAGGACGGCATCATCGGCCAGCTTGGGGCCCGTGAGGTCCGCAGCGACGCATCGATTGGCAAGGTCTCGGTGGTCGGTGCCGGCATGAAGTCAAACCCCGGCGTTGCCGCAAAGATGTTTGAGACACTCGCCGACAATGGCATCAACATCGAGATGATCTCCACCTCGGCCATCAGGATCAGCTGCATCGTTCACACCGACAAGACCGACGAAGCGGTACAGCACCTCCACACCGCATTCGGCCTCGACGGCTGAACCCAGATTCCACCTGCGCAAGATTCCACCACCGCCAGAAACCTCCACCGCACAAGCGACTAGACGAAACAGATAGATAGAGAGTGAGTCCGCAATGATAGGTTCGCCGAAAAAGATGAACGTCGGCATCGTCGGTGCCACCGGCCAGGTCGGTGGCAAGATGCTGGAGATTTTGACCGAGCGGAACTTCCCGATCGAGACCCTCAGGCTCTTCGCCTCATCTCGATCCGCCGGTCGCAAGATTGAGTGGAACGGCACCGAGATTGTCGTTGAAGACGCCGCAACCGCCGACTATTCGGGCTTGGACATCGCCCTGTTCTCGGCCGGCGGCTCCACCTCGAAGGAACTGGCACCAAAGGTCGCCGCCCAGGGCCCGGTTGTCATCGACAACTCCTCGGCATGGCGCATGGACCCCGAGGTCCCGCTGGTGGTCGCCGGCGTCAATGACGCTGCCGCGGCCAACCGCCCGAAGGGCATCATCGCCAACCCGAACTGCACCACCATGGTTGCCATGCCGGTGCTGTTGCCGCTCCACGCCGAAGCCGAACTGCTTTCGCTGGTGGTCAGCACCTACCAGGCCACCTCGGGGGCCGGTCTTTCCGGCGTCGAGGAGTTGGCCAGTCAGATTCGCAAAGGTGGCGAGGCGTCCTCGCTGGCCCACACCGGCACGTCGGTCGACCTTGGGCAACCCGATGCCTTTGTCGAGCCGATTGCCTACAACGCCCTGCCGTGGGCCGGTGCCGGCGTCGACGACGGTTCTGGAGAAACCAACGAGGAGCAGAAGCTCCGGCTTGAGTCTCGCAAGATCCTCGACATCCCGAACCTTCCGGTCTCGGGGACCTGCGTCCGGGTGCCGGTCTTCACCGGCCACGCCCTTTCGATCAACGCACGGTTCGCGCAGCCGATCACCCCGGAACGGGCGACGGAGCTGATGGCCGATACCGCCGGTGTTGAGCTTGAGGACGTCCCAACGCCGTTGAAGTCCGCCGGCATCGACCCGACGCTTGTCGGTCGCATCCGGGCTGACGAGACGGTGGACAATGGTCTTGCGATGTTTGTGGTTGGCGACAACCTGCGCAAGGGCGCCGCTCTCAACGCCGTCGAGATCGCCGAGCTGCTGCTCACTGACTGACTGCAGTGAACTGACTGCAGTGACTGAAAGCTCTGACTGACCGTTACGGCGGATCGGTGACGTAGCGTTGCGCTGCGTCCTCCAAAGACACGCCCATCTGGTTGGCGAGCGATGCCACCCAGGCCAGGACGTCACCGAACTCGTGGAGCTGCTGCTCCGGGGTGCCCTTGCGGACCGCCTGGGCCAACTCGCCGACCTCTTCGCACAGCCACGCCACGGTTGCGGGCACGCCCCGCTCTCGATCCTGGGCCCCGTAGGTGGTCTCCATGAGGTCCTGAAACGCTGAAAGCTCCATGGCAAGACTGTAGAGCTACGACGCCGAGACCGGGCCGGGGACCGGCGGGTTGTATGGCGATGCCTCAACGTCGGTCCAGGTTCCGACAGCGGCGGTGGTCACGACGACCTGCTCGATGTCGAGCGTGAGCATGCGCTCGGCCGCGATGTCCGCCCGGTCATTGCGGCGGACGGTGGCCCGGCCGGTGAGCTGCAGAGTTCTGCCAGTGGTGAAGTCAAGGGTGGTGAGACCGAGCCGAGGGTCGAGCACCAGGTTGCCGATGGTGTTGAACATGCCGTTGCCGACATAGTCCGGTATCTCGATGCGGTTCGGGCTGAGCACGTCGACAAAGCCCGGCTCGCCGCCGCGGTGGGTGGCATCGGTTCCGTGTTCCGGATAGAAGCTGGCCAGGAACAACGTGTCGGTGGCCCGCAACTGCTGCTGGTCCTCGACCGAAAGCACCGTCGTCGGCTGCGCTGGTCTCGCGGATGATGGCGGCGCCGCATCAACGCTGATGGCGGCGGGCTGATGGTCTCGTTTGTAGATGTACTTCGGGCAGAGTCCGAAGTTGCGGGTCATCTCATAGCGAATGGTCCGGTCCTCTCCGGCCGTCGCATGCCCCATGGACTTTGACCGCCGCCGCTTCGACGGATCGAAGTACAACACGCCCAGTTCGCCCGTGGCGTCGATGTTGTCGAGCAGCGGATCACCGCTGTCGAGCGGCGTGTTGATGCGGACCACCGTTGGTGTCTCCACGGTGAACAGCGGCGCCTCGTCGGTGGCAAAGAGCACCGACGCCCACGGTCTGGTCTCGGCATCGATCGAGGCGACCACCGAGAACGTTCTGTCCTCGACAAAGCGGACCTCGTTCTCTTTGAGGTCGGGGATCATCATGTGGGCCGACATCGCTTCGTAGTGGTCGGTGTCGGACCCGGCTTCGGCTTGGATCTTGACCTCCCCAGGGTGGAAGAATCGCTGCGGTGGCGTGGCGTCGTTGCTCATCGGTGTGTCTTTCGGCGTTGGTTGGTGGTCAGCGGTGCAGGGCAACGGTGACCCGGTCGGGCTTGCGGAAAATGAAACCGGACGGCGCTGTGGTTTCTTCTGCCAGGAGGCTGACATCGGGGTAGGTGTCGAGCATGGCATTGATGGCCGCCGCGGTCTCCATGCGGGTCAGGTGCAGTCCGAGGCAGCTGTGCGGCCCCTGGACGAACGTGAGGTGCTGACGGGCATTGCTGCGGTGAATGTCGAACCGGTCGGGGTCGGCGAAAATCTTGGGGTCACGGTTGGCCGCCAATAGCGAAATGCTGACCAGGTCACCCTTGGGGATGGTGACCGCACCGACTGTCACGTCGCTGGTGGAGTAGCGGTCGATGAAGGCGGCGGCCGGTTCAAGCCGCAGTGACTCCTCGATGGCGTCGGCGATCAGCGCTCGGTTCTCTCGAAGTTCGGACCAGGTCTCAGGATGCGACAGCAGGTGCCAGAAGGCGTTGGCCGTCATACCCTCCGCCGTTTCGATGGCGCCGAACATCAGCACCGCGGCCGCCGATCCCAGCTCATCGGGATGCAGCGCGCCGGTCTGCTCAATTTCTTGGAGCAGTGATGGGCCTGCGCCGGTGTTGCCAACCTGGGCGAGTGTGGTGGCCACCCGGTCGTTGATTTGGCGGACCGCATCGGTGCCCTCGGCGGACACCGGGCGGTTCAGCGCTACGTCCTCGATGGCCGCCGAGATGTGGCGGTACCAGGACAGCACCTCCTCCGCGGTGACCTGTTGCAGGTCGAGGAACTTGGTGATGGTGTTGACCGCGAGCGGGCCCGCCAATCCCTCGCGAAGCTCGGCGACGTCGCCGAAGTTCGCCAACAGCGCCTCGCATTGGGCCTCCAAAAACTCCGTGAAGCGCTCCCGGACTATGCCCGGCCGGAACGACGCGGCAAACGGCTTGCGGTGACGCTGGTGCTCATCGCCATCCAGCGACAGCATGCTCTGACCGAGCACCGCCGCGGTGGAGAAGCGAGGGTCGTCAACGGTGAACGTCTCGGCGTCTCTCATGGCGGCGAGGCCGATGTCCCGGTCGGTGATGAGCCAGCCGTTGATGGCGGGCACCCACGACACCGGCTCATGGCGACGCAGTTCCGCCAACCGGTCATATGGGTTGTCGGTCAATGTTTCGAGCGTGAGATCGGCACCGATCGGAAAGTCCATCAGCATGTCCTCGGTAGCGAGAGTCTATGTCTGCATAGACTGTGGGCATAGAAGTAAACGCATCGGTGAGGCAAAAGCTTCCCAAACCGTTCTTGACAGTCTGCTCGGCGTGGGGTTCGGTGTGTCGATGTCACGCTACGTCGACCCTGAACCCTGTGGTCCACCTCCGGACGATCCGGATGCAGGGATGCTCAGCCAGGACCAGGTGGAGCGGTGGCGCAACCAGGGGTTTGTGCTCGTCGACGGCCTGTTGCCGACCGAGATGGTGAAGCGACTTACCGCCGCCGTCGACGGTCACTATCCGGCTGCAGGCAGCGAGGCATCGGAACGGATCACCGACTTTGGCAGCGGCAGCGCCGCGGTGGGTCCGGTGGTGTTTCCCTCCCGCATCGATGCGTTTAACCAGGTCACCTTGGCGCCCCAATTGCTGGCAACGGTGGCCCAACTGCTCGGCGTGGCGGTGGGTGGGTTGCGACTGACCCAGTCTGATCTGTGGCCAAAGTACGGGCGAACGGGCCGGTCCGGAGGTCAACGAGACAACCAGGATCAGCGAATCCATGTTGACTACCCGAACCACAGCCTGGTCCACCCCGCACCGTGGGATCGCCCGGAAGCGGTGGAGGCCATCCTGTACCTCAGCGACCACGCCGAATGTGGCGGCTCAACGGCGGTGGTCCCCCGAAGCGGCCCGGACGACCCGGCATATCCGTGGCCGATCACCGCCTCGCCGGGGATAGGAGCGCTGCGGTGGATCAACGACAAGGCCTCGGCCGAGGAGGCGTTGGCAACCGAGCACCCGGAGATTGCCCGGTGGCGCACCCAGTTGTACGAGCGGGAGCGGTACACCCGGTTCCGGGTTGGGACCGTGCTGCTGTACCGCCACGACACCTGGCACCGTGGGACGCCGATGGTGCCGGGGTCCAGGAGGCTCGCCCAGAACCTCACGTTCCGACGAGCGGAGTGCGAGTGGATCAGCACCCTCCACCCCGGCTGGTCTTGGGCGATGTATCGGCCAGGTCAGCCGATGGAGCGGCTCGTCGCCGAGGCCTCGGTCGACCAACGAACGGTGCTTGGGTTTCCGGCTCCGGGGTCGTCGTACTGGGTGCCGGAGACGGTGGCCGCCGTGGGGGCGAGGTACGGTCCGCTCGGCATGGACATGGCGCCCTATGAACGGGCGCTCGCTACGAACTGACGACCTCGGCCGGGAACAGACCAAGCGCACCGGTCGTGTCGTGGCAGTTGATGTACTCGAACGAGGCGGGCTCATCGACGACGTACACCTCGTGGTAGGTCCGCAGCTCAAGTGAGTCCTGATACTTCACCCGCTCTTTCTGGGCCTGTCCGTAGATGGCCAGATGGGTCGGGTGGTTGTGGGCCCAGCGTTCGAGGTGGGCCAGTGACAGGAAGTGGCCGGCGACGTAGGTTTCCTTTGTCGGAGCGCCATCGGCGGTGATGACGTCAACCTGGCGCAGGGACCAGCAGCCCGCTTCGACGGGATTGGTCCGCAGGAACTCCATGCCTGCATCCAGTTTTGGTCGCACGTTTTCTTCGTAGCTCGCCAGCTGCTCCGGCCCGCAGTCCTCCCAGGAGACCCCGGACCGGATGAGCACGTAGCGGTCCGGCGGCTGCACCACCATGTGGTTGCCCGCTGTTGGAACGGTTTGCTCGACGGGGGAGAGGGTGTGGTCCGGAGCGTCCAGCCGGTCGGTGGCCGAGCCGGGGATCCGATCACGGGCCGCGCCCCAGTAGCCGCTTTCGCTCATCGGCTCGACCGAACTCATCGGGCAGGCGGACAGGCCGCGCAGGTATTCCTTGAAGGCAATGGTCTCAAGCAACTCCACGGCGGCGGGAAGTGGCTCCCAGAAGTAGCCGCAGTCACCGGAACGCTTGTTGGGGTCGGACCACCAGTCCCGGACCGCCGTCGAGGCCGCCCAGGCCTCGTAGGTGCGGCGATCGGGCCAGTAGGCGGTGGTGAAACAATTCATGGCGCCGCGCTCGTCGACGAAGCGGGCGAAGTCGTGGTGGGCGGGACCGTCATCACGATCCAGGAGCACGCTCACCTGGTCCAGGAAGTCAGTGAGGCTTGCGTCGTCGTCGGGCGCGGTCTGGATGCCGAACGACAGCACCTGAAACCGGTCGACCTTTGGTTCCATGACCGCCGAGTACCGCTGGACAGCGGGTTTGAACCCCTCCGGCTTGGCCATCGGGTAGCGCCTGGTCATCGCCATGTTGGTCCTTCCTGCAGGTGGCCCACATGCAATCACAGCACGGTATTTGGGGCAAGAGCGCCTGGTCTGGGACCCTGAGGGCAGTCCGCGTTTCGCGTCGCCCAGGAGGGCCGGTATGTCGCTAGAGGGAATCAGGGTCATCGAGTTCTGCGAGGTGGCGGCCGGCCCGTACTGCGCCATGCTGCTTGGCGACATGGGGGCCGACGTCATCAAAGTTGAACGGCCCGACGGCGACACCATGCGATCGTGGCCACCGGTCACCGAGGGATACAGCGAGAACTTTGCATCGATCAACCGCAACAAACGATCGGTCGTGCTGAACCTCAAGTCGGACGAAGGAATTGCCGCGGCCACACAGCTCATCCAGAGCGCCGATGTGGTGGTGGAGAACTTCCGGCCCGGGGTGATGGCTCGGCTGGGGATTGACTACGAGACGATGTCGGCCCTTCGCCCGTCGTTGATCTACGCGTCGATCTCGGCGTTTGGCCAGACCGGCCCCAGAGCCACCGAGGGAGGCTTCGATCTGACCATGCAGGCGATGGCCGGGGTGATGAGCGTTACCGGGCTGCCCGGCGGTGATCCGGTCAAGTGTGGCGTGCCACTGTGTGACTTCGTGTCCGGGCTCTACGGGGCGCTCGGGGTGACCTCGGCACTCAACTCCCGGCGGGACACCGGGACCGGGCAACACGTTGACGTTGCCATGTTCGGGGCGACCCTGGCCGTGGCCGCGCTGCAGACCAGCGAGTACTTCGGTACCGGTAACGACCCGAAAAAGCTTGGCTCGGCCCACCCCCGCAACGCGCCGTATCAGGCCTTCGCCGCGGCAGACGGCCACTTCGGCATGGCCGCGGGGAACGATCGACTGTGGCAGTTGGTGTGCGAGGTGGTCGAGCGACCGGACCTCACCGAGGACCAGCGGTTCACCTCACCGACGCTGCGAGCCGCCAACCAGGACGCGCTGCGAGAACTGCTGGAAGAGATCTTCGCCCGCAACACCGTCGCTCACTGGCTCGGAGCGTTTCAGGCCGCCGGTGTGCCGTCGAGCCCGATCAACACCTACTCCGAAGCTTTGGCCGACCCACAGGTCCAACACATGGGCTGGGTGCAGGACCTGACGTTGCCGAACGGGGTTGTCACCACGTCCTTCGGTTCGCCGCTGCGGTTGGATGACCAGGCCATCCCCATACGGTGTGGGCCGCCGGCTCTCGGTGAACACACCGACGAGGTCCTGGCCGAATTGGAGACATCATGATCAGCACGCCACTAGAGGTTGTAGCCGACGGGGATCTGGCGACTCTCACCCTCAACCGACCGGACAACGCCAACGCCCTCAGCCCCGAGTTGGTCGAGGCGCTGATCGCCGCTTTGGAAAACCCCGGCTCGGCCCGGATGTTCGTGTTGCGCGGCGCAGGCCGACTTTTCTGTGCAGGCTTCGACCTGGATGACTTTGAGGAGCTGAGCGACGGCGACCTGCTGTGGCGGTTCCTGCGGATCGAACATCTGCTGCAGACCGTGTACCACTCACCAATCCCGATCATGGGACTGGCCCACGGCCACGCCATCGGAGCTGGCGCCGACCTGTTGGCAGCCACGTCGTTCCGGGTCATGGCTCCCGGCACAAAGGCCCGTATGCCGGGGCTGCACTTTGAGCTCACCCTCGGGACCCGGAGGCTCGCCCGCCTGGTCGGCGAGGACACCGCCAGAGACATCCTGATCGACACCAGGACATTCGAGGCAGAAGAAGCCCACGCGATGGGTTTCATCGAACACGTCATCGAGCAGGACGGCTGGTCCGACGCCATCGCCGCGCAGCTGGCCAGGGTGCAGGCGCTCTCGTCAACCGCCACCACCCAACTGCTCGACCTGACCAGAACCGACTCACGTGAACAGGACATCGCGGCGATCGTGGCCAGCGCCGGCCGTCCAGGGCTGAGGGACAGGGTGGGCCAATTCCGAGAACAAGCGGCGGCGAGTAGGAACGCCAAACGGTCAAGAAACTAGACTCGCAACACGACAACGCTGGGGGAACCAACGTGAGCGACTATCCCTTTGACCTCGGCCCCTACGGCCGGGTGGTCACCACATCCTCGGAGACGGCGCAGACGTGGTTCAACCGCGGACTGAACTGGGTGTTCGGGTACAACTTTGAAGAGGCCCTGGCCTGCTTCGAGCGGGCGCTGGAACACGACCCGGAGTGTGTGATGGCCCAGTGGGGCGTGGCCTATGCCATCGGTCCCAACTACAACAAGCGGTGGGACCGGTTCCAGCCGGATGAGATTCTGGAAGCGCTGGCCATGGCCAGAGGAGCATTGACTGCGGCCCAGGGCAACAACGGCACCGCGGCCGAGCACGCCCTGGTCAACGCGTTGCTTCAGCGGTACCAGGCCGATGAGCCGGTCGAGGACCTCAGCGAATGGAGCGACGCCTACGCCGACGCCATGCGGGAGGCGCACGCCGCCTACCCCGATGACCGAGAGGTTGCCTCGCTCTTCGTCGAAGCGATGATGAACCGGACGCCGTGGCAGATGTGGGACCCCCGGACCGGCGAACCGGTGGAAGAAGCAGACACCCTTGAGTGCAAGGAGGTGCTGGAGCGAGCCCTCGCCGAGGTGAAGGCCGCCGATGAACCACGCCACCCGGGCCTGCTGCACCTCTACGTCCACCTGATGGAGATGTCGCCAAACCCCGAGGAAGCGCTCCGCTACGCAGACCAGCTTCGAGGCCTCGTGCCCGACGCCGGCCACCTGAACCACATGGCCACCCACATCGATGTGCTGTGTGGCAACTATCAAGATGTGGTCACAGGCAACTCGGCAGGCATCGCCGCCGACCTGAAGTACTTCGCATACGGCGGGGCGATGAACGTCTACTCGCTGTACCGAGTGCACAACTACCACTTCAAGCTCTACGGGGCCATGTTCCTCGGCCAGTTCGAACCGGCGATGGACGCGGTGAACTCGATGGTGGCCACGGTGCCGCCGGAACTGGTGCAGATGGAGACACCGCCGATGGCCAACTACCTCGAGGGCTATATGTCCATGAAGACCCACGCGCTGGTGCGGTTTGGCAAATGGCAGGAGCTCATCGACGACCCGCTCCCCGAAGACCAAGAGCTCTACGCGATGACAACGGCCATGAACTACTACGGCAAAGGCGTCGCCAACGCAGCGTTGAAGAACCACGAGGCAGCGGCCGAGGCCAGGCAACGCTTCACAGAGGTGGTGGACGCGATGCCCGAGGAGCGGATGATCCACGTGATCACCTGCCAACAGATCCTGGGTGTTGCGGCCGAGATGCTGGCCGGCGAAATCGAATATCACCTCGGGAACTATGAGGAGGCCTTCGCCCACCTGCGCGAGGCGGTGGCCCTGGAAGACGCCCTGCCCTACGACGAGCCGTGGGGCTGGATGATGCCGAGCCGTCACGCCCTCGGCGCGCTGCTGCTGGAACAGGACCGGGTTGAGGAGGCGGCGAACGCGTACGAAGCAGACCTTGGCCTCAACGACTCGGTGATCCGCTCAAACCAGCACCCGGACAACGTCTGGGCGTTGATCGGCCTACACGACTGCTACGTCAGGCTGGGACGAGACACCGACGCCAGGCTGATCAAGGGGCGTCTCGATGTTGCGCTGTCGCGGGCTGACCGTGAGATCTACACGTCGTGTTT